>NZ_JAMSHW010000005.1:0-287504 GCF_023757525.1 Pseudomonas sp. MWU13-3659
CTTAGTATTTTCAACTACTTACAAACGTCATGCATCCATTTGGATGCTCTCGAAAGAAAAAACCATCCAAAAGTTGCGCAACTTTTTGCGCAGTGGTGGCAAAAAGTTGCGCAGTTGGCTGCAGGCCTTGCTGCGCATGCTCTACATCAATGTATTCACACACTTATCCACATTTGAGTGCGCAACTTCTTGCGCAGTTGACCAGAAAGTCAGATTTCCCGAACAAGGCCAAAACGAGTGATCCGAGGAAGCTGGCCCGGGCATAAAAAAAGGGGCCAACCCCTGCCAAGAGATATGGCCCCAACGCACCTGCGAGAATTGCTTGCCTGAAGAGGGTCTTGCCGGTCAGCGTGCGGTGATCACCGCCAGCTTGCTGATGCCGGCCCGTTCGATGGCCGCCATCGCCCGGGCGACCTCGCCGTAGTTCACGCCATCGTCGGCCTGCAGCTGCACGCGCAGCTCGGCATCCTTGCCCTTGGCGGCCTTTAGGTTGGTCTCCAGCAGGTCCGGCTGGATCTCGTCCTTGTTGATGAACAGCTTGCCGCTGCCATCGATGCTCACCACCAACGGGTCCTTCTGCTCCACCGGGGCGACGGCCTCGGTCTTGGGCAGGTTGATGGGGATGGCGTTGGTCAGCAGCGGCGCGGTGACGATGAACACCACCAGCAGCACCAGCATGACGTCCACCAGCGGCGTGACGTTGATTTCACTCAACACTTCATCGCTGTCCTGGGTCGAGAAGGCCATGTCAGGAGGCCTCCTTCACAGGTTGGGTGAAGCCGGTGTGCTGGCGCTGCACCGCAGGGTGTACCAGCACGCGGAAGGCACTCTTCTGCGCCAGGCTGTAGAAGTCGTGGGCGAAGTCGTCGAGGTCGGCCGCGGTCAGCTTGAGGCGACGGAGGAAGTAGTTGTAGACCAGCACCGCCGGCACCGCGACGGCGATACCCACGCCGGTGGCGACCAGCGCCGCGCCGATCGGGCCGGCCACGGTTTCCAGGCTGGCCGAGCCCGCCGCGCTGATGCCCTTGAGGGCTTCCATGATGCCCCACACGGTGCCGAACAGGCCGATGAACGGCGAGGTGCTGCCGATACTGGCCACCACTGCCAGGCCGGTTTCCAGCGAGCGGCGCTCGCGGACGATCTGCTGGCGCAGGGCGCGCTCCAGGCGGTCCTGGTGGTTGATGGCCTGGCTCAGGTCATTGGCCTGGCCAGGCTCGCCGACCGCAATCGCCGCGAAGCCTGCCTGGGCGACGCGGGCGGCCGGGCCGGGCAGGTCGTGGGCGGGCTCGGCGGCGGAGTCGAGGCTGGACGCGGCCCAGAACTGCTGGTGGAAGCGCTTGTCCTGGTTCTTCAGGCGCACGAACTGCACGACCTTGGCCAGGGCCAGCGCCCAGGTGGCGACGGAGAAGCCGACCAGCAGCCAGATGACCGCGCTTTCAACGGATTCGAGGGGGGATGCCAACAGGCTCATGATGTAGTCCTTCCTTTGTGCGGTCGCGGGTTAACGAAGCTTGAAATCGATGGGTACGCTGACCCAGCCCACCTGGGCCACGTCGCCCTGCTTGGCCGGCACGAAGCTCCAGCGCTTCACGGCGGCCAGCGCGGCGGCGTCCAGGGCGTCACGGCCGCTGCTCTTCTGGAGCTGGATCTGCCCCGGCTTGCCGCTGGGCAGCACCTCGATCCGCAGCAGCACGGTGCCTTCCCAGCCACGGCGCAGGGCCATCTGCGGGTACTCCGGCGCCGGGTTCTTCAGGTAGGCGGCGTTGGCCGAAGCCGGGGTGACTGGCGCAGGTGCAGGTGGCGCGGGTGCCGGGGGTGCGGGCGCGGCCACCGGTGTTGGTGGTGGCGCCTCGACCGGCTTGGGTTGCGGCTTGGCCACGGGCTTGGGCGCAGGCTTGGGTTTCGGGACCGGCTTGGGCGCGGGCTTGGCAGCCAGTTCGTCGACCACCGGTGGCGGTGGTGGCGGCTGGACCACAGGGGCCGGCGGCGGCGGTTCGACCACTGGCGGCGCCGGGGCGGCGAACTCGATGGTCATGGGCGGAATCTGCGGCGCAACGACCGGCAGCTCGGGCGTGGGCTGATGGCTGACCCAGTACGCCGCGACGCCGTGCAGCACCAGCACCAGCAGGCCGAGCGCCAGTTTGTCGCGGCGCTTCAGGCCACTAACCGGCGTGCGTTGCAGGCGCAATTGCGCGAGCGGCAGGCGCAGGGTGCGGCCAAGCTCGACGAGCTCACCCGGCGCGGGGCGCCAAGGCTGGTCGTAGGCCCGGGCGGCGATCTGGACATTACCCATTGCTTGAGGCTCCTGGGGTGTTGATTCAGGGGTGTGGCTGAATCATCGGGGGCCCAGGCTTAGCTCATAAAGGAATGTTTAAAGTTAAAGCTATAACCGAATTGAATATTCAATTGCGTGAGTTTCTGGAGCCCTTGTCAGTAAAGGGCTCCAGCCAGGGTGTTGCCGTTCGATGCTTTTCGGGCATGGAAAATATGTGTGACAGGCATCGGATTATTGCGAGGGCTGCGCCCTCGTTCGCCGGCAAGCCGGCTCCTACCTGTATCGCGACAATCCGGCAGCCAAAAAAAAAGCCCGGGACCATGCCCGGGCTTTTGCTTCGGCGAATCAGATATCCGCCACCTTCTGCCACACCTTCGGCCGGAAGAACAACGTCTCCCCCCGCGCCAGCCCCGTCAGGCTGTCGTGATCCTTGACCACCTCGGCTTCGATCAGCTCGCTCTGCCCTTCCACCTTCAGGGTCACCCGGGTGGTCGCGCCCAATGGGCGGATATCACGCACCTCGGCGGCGTGGTGCCCTTCAGTCTCATGGCGCGACAGCGACACCTCGTGCGGACGGAACAGCACGTGATGCCCTTCGCTCAGCGCCAGGCGGTTGGAGTCGCCGAGGAAGTGGTAGACGAAGTCGTTGGCCGGTTTCTCGTACACCTCACCCGGCGAACCGATCTGCTCGATCACGCCCTTGTTCATCACCACGATGCGGTCGGCAACTTCCATCGCTTCTTCCTGGTCGTGGGTAACGAACACCGACGTCAGGTTGATGTCCTCGTGCAGGCGCGCCAGCCAGCGGCGCAGCTCCTTTCGCACCTTGGCATCCAGCGCTCCAAACGGCTCGTCGAGCAGCAGCACCTTGGGCTCCACCGCCAGGGCGCGGGCCAGGGCGATACGCTGGCGCTGGCCACCGGACAGCTGCTCGGGGTAGCGGTCGGACAGCCAGTCGAGCTGCACCATGTTCAGCAGCTCATGAACCTTCTCGGCGATCTTGCTCTCGCTCGGGCGCTCGCCCTTGGGCTTCATGCGCAGGCCGAAGGCGACGTTGTCGAACACGCTCATGTGGCGGAACAGCGCATAGTGCTGGAACACGAAACCGACGTTGCGATCACGCACGTCATGGCCGGACACATCCTCGCCATGGAACACAATGCTGCCGTTGTCCGGGGTCTCGAGGCCGGCGATGATGCGCAGCAGGGTGGTCTTGCCGCAGCCGGACGGCCCCAGCAACGCCACCAGCTCGCCGCTGTGGATATCCAGGTTGATGTTGTCCAGGGCCTGGAAGCTGTTGAAGCGCTTGCTGACGTTACGAACTTCGATCGACATGAATCATTCCTCCGCGGCGCTGTGGCGCAGGCGGTTAATACGGTTCTCGCTCCACTGCTTGAGCAGCAGGATGAAGAGCGCCAGGATCAGCAGCAGGCTGGCCACGCTGAAGGCCGCGACGTGGTTGTACTCGTTGTAGAGGATCTCCACGTGCAGCGGCAAGGTGTTGGTGACGCCGCGAATATGGCCGGACACCACCGACACCGCGCCGAACTCGCCCATGGCCCGGGCAGTACACAGCACCACGCCGTAGATCAGGCCCCATTTGATGTTCGGCAGGGTGACATGCCAGAACATCTGCCAGCCGTTGGCCCCCAGCAGGCGCGCGGCCTCCTCTTCCTGGGTGCCCTGCTCCTGCATCAGCGGGATCAGCTCGCGGGCCACGAACGGCACGGTGACGAAGATGGTCGCCAGGACGATGCCCGGCAAGGCGAAGACGATCTGGATATCGTGGTCCTGCAGCCACGGCCCGAACAGGCCTTGGGCGCCGAACATCAGCACGTAGACCAGGCCGGCGATCACCGGCGACACCGAAAACGGCAGGTCGATCAGTGTGACCAGGATGCTCTTGCCGCGGAAGCTGTACTTACTCACGCACCAGGCGGCGGACACCCCGAACACCAGGTTCAGCGGCACCGAGATAGCCACCGCCAGCAGCGTGAGCTTGAGCGCGGACAGCGCGTCGGGCTCGAAGATCGCTTCGAAGAACGTGCCGAAGCCGTTCTTCAGCGCCTGCGACACCACGATCACCAGCGGCAGCGCCAGGAACAGCGCGAAGACGATCCAGGCCAGGGTGATCAGCACGCGGCGCGAGGTGGCGCTGCCACGCCGGGCGGCGTTGGCGGCGGCGGTTGCACCGAGGGTTTGACTAGACATTGCCGGCCTCCTTCAAGGGGTTTCGATACGCCGCTGCAGCAGGTTGATCAGCAGCAGCAGGATGAAGGAAACCACCAGCATCAGCACGCCGATGGCGGTGGCGCCGGTGTAGTCGTACTGGTCGAGTTTGACCATGATCAGCAGCGGCAGGATCTCGGTCTTCATCGGCATGTTGCCAGCGATGAAGATCACCGAACCGTATTCGCCCACGCCGCGGGCGAAGGCCAAGGCGAAGCCGGTCAGCCAGGCCGGCAGCAAGGCCGGCGCCAGCACATGGCGGAACACCTGCAAGGGCTTGGCGCCCAGGCAGGCGGCGGCCTCTTCCACTTCACGGGGGATGTCGGCCAGCACCGGCTGCACCGTGCGCACCACGAACGGCAAGGTGACGAAGGTCAGCGCCAGGGTGATGCCCAGCGGCGTGTAGGCGATCTTGAAACCGAGGTCGGTGGCGAACTGGCCGACCCAGCCCGCCGGGGCGTACAGGGCGGTCAGGGCGATACCGGCGACGGCGGTGGGCAGGGCGAACGGCAGGTCGATCATCGCGTCGATGACCTTGCGCCCGGGGAAGGTGTAGCGCACCAGCACCCAGGCCAGCAGGGTGCCGATCACACCGTTGATGATGGCGGCGAACAGGGCGGTGCCGAAACTCAGCTTCAGCGCGGCCAGTACCCGCGGTGCGCTGACGATGTTCCAGAACTGCTCCCAGGTGAGCTGCGCGGCATGGATGAACATGGCGGCCAGCGGTATCAGCACGATCAGGCTGAGGTACACCAAGGTGTAGCCCAGCGTCAGCCCGAAGCCGGGTATGACGGGGGAAATGCGACGTGACATAAAGGTCCCTGGTTGAACGCACGAAGCCCGGGGGTCATCCCGGGCCGGTGCAGGCTGCTGGAGTTCGCCGGCAAGCCGGCTCCTACAGGTATTGCGCGCCCCTCGTAGGAGCCGGCTTGCCGGCGAACCGCGTACTCACTGTGCCTGGTAGATCTGGTCGAACACCCCACCGTCATTGAAGAACTTGGGTTGTGCAGTCTTCCAGCCACCGAAGTCCTTGTCGATGGTCACCAGGTCCAGCTTGGGGAACTGCTTGCCGAATTCGGCGGCGACCTTCTCGTCACGCGGGCGGTAGAAGTTCTGCGCGGCGATCTGCTGGCCCGCCGGGCTGTACAGGTGCTTGAGGTATTCCTCGGCGATCTTCTCGTTGCCCTTCTTCTCGGCGTTCTTGTCGACCACCGCCACCGGTGGCTCGGCCAGGATCGACAGCGAAGGCACGACGATCTCGAACTTGTCGGCGCCACCGTCTTCCTTGAGCGCCAGGAAGGCTTCGTTCTCCCAGGCCAGCAATACGTCGCCCTGGCCATTGTTGACGAAGGTGATGGTCGAGCCACGGGCGCCGGTATCGAGCACAGGTACGTGCTTGAACAGCTCCTGCACGTAGGCCTTGGCCTTGTCTTCGCTGCCGCCGCTCTTCAGGCCGTAGGCCCAGGCGGCGAGGAAGTTCCAGCGGGCGCCGCCGGAGGTCTTCGGGTTGGGGGTGATGACCGAGACGTCCTTCTTGATCAGGTCGCCCCAGTCCTTGATGCCTTTCGGGTTGCCCTTGCGCACCAGGAACACGATGGTCGAGGTGTACGGGGTGCTGGCCTGCGGCAGGCGCTTCTGCCAGTCCTCCGGCAGGGTCTTGCCGAGCTTGGCGACTTCGTCGATGTCGCCGGCCAGGGCCAGGGTCACCACATCGGCGCGCAGGCCGTCGATCACCGCGCGGGCCTGCTTGCCGGAGCCGCCATGGGATTGCTGGATCTTCACCTGGTCGCCTGGGTGGGCGGCCTGCCAGTGCTTGATGAACTCGGCGTTGTACTGCTGGTACAGCTCGCGGGTCGGGTCATAGGACACGTTCAGCAGTTCGTAGTCCTTGGCGATCGCGGAACCGGCAAAAACGGCACTGGCCAGGGCGGCAAGCGCATAACGGCGGATGGACATGGTGAAGCTCCCGATTGGCATTTTTCTAGTTTTGTAAGAGATGCGGTATCAGCCGGACTTGCCGCCGGGTTGCTGCAGGCGGAACTTCTCCTTGCGTTCGATCTGCACCACCTGGGCGTTGTGCACGGTGATCTCCACCGCGCCGAAGCGCAGGTCGCGCAGTGCGCTCTGGATTTCACGCAGAATGGTGGCTTCGTCCTGACCGTCGATGCTGCGCAGAGATGCACTCATGCTCGTTCTCCTGTGAGTAAGGGTGCCGGGCAGAGGTTTGAAGGGGATTTGCGCCTGGCGTGAGAGCCATAGTAGTGAGGCGCGGATATTCTTAAAAATACTGTTTAAGAATGTTTATATAACTGATTTTTCCGGTCACATCTGCCGATGTTCGCCGGCAAGCCGGCTCCTACGGGTAGGGGCCGAGCCGCTGGTTCAATGCGGTACTTGTAGGAGCGGATTCATCCGCGATGCAGGCACCGCGACGCTCGGCACGGGCGGTGCCCGTGATCGCGGATAAATCCGCTCCTACCAGGGTCAATGCGATTTCGGGGCTTTGTTTTCCGGCTCGCGGATCTTGTACCAGGCCACATACAGCGCCGGCAGGAACAGCAGCGTCAGCAGCGTTGCACTGATGATGCCGCCAATCATGGCGTAGGCCATCGGCCCCCAGAACACTTCCCGGGCAATCGGGATCATGCCCAGGCTCGCCGCCGCCGCCGTCAGCAGGATCGGCCGGCGGCGGTGATTGGTCGCCTCCACTACCGCATCCCAGGGCGTGTAGCCCTGCTCCTCGAACTCGTCGATCTGGGTCACCAGGATCACCGAGTTGCGGATGATGATGCCAGCCAGGGCGAGGATCCCGAGAATCGCCACGAAGCCCATCGGCGTGCCCGTGGGCACCAGCGCCACCACCACGCCAATCAACCCCAGCGGCGCGACGCTGACCACCAGGAACAGCTTCTGCACGCTGTGCAACTGGATCATCAGGAAGGTCGCCATCAGGAACAGCATCAGCGGGATCACGGCGGCGATCGGCCCCTGGGCCTTGGCGCTCTCTTCCACCGTACCGCCGGTGGCCACGTCGTAGCCCACCGGCAGCTTGCCGGCGAAGTCATCGATGCTGGGCTTGAGTTCAGCCACCAGGTCGGTGGGCTGGATATCACCCACCACGGAAGCCTTGATGGTGATGGTCGGCTTGCGGTCGCGGCGCCATACCAGCGGCTGCTCCTGCTCGTAGCGCACGGTGGCGAAGGCCAGCAGCGGGATCGAGGCGCCGCTGGGCGTGACGATCTGCAGGTTCTGCAAGGTATCCGGCGAGCCGCGCTCGCTGTCCTCGGCGCGGGCCACCACATTGACCAGGTAGATGTTGTCGTTGACCTGGGTGACCTGCACGCCACTGACGATGCTGTTCATCACGTTGGCCACGTCCTCGGACGACAACCCCAACTGGCGCGCCTTGTCCTGGGCGATCTCGATGCGCAGCACCTTACCGGGCTCGTTCCAGTCGTAGATCATCTCGCCGATGTGCTCGTTGCTGTCGAGCAGGGTCGCCAGTTCGATGGCATGCCGACGCACCTGGTCGATATCCTTGCCGCTGACCCGGTACTGGATCGGCCGGCCCACTGGCGGGCCCATCTCCAGCGACTGGACGTTGGTGCCGACACCGACGAACTCCTCGTGCAGCAGCTTCTGCAGGCGCTCCATCATGCCCTCGCGCTCCTCGAAGCCTTTGCTGACGATCACCAGCTGGGCGTAGTACGGGTTCTGCAATTGCTGGTCGAGGGGCAGGTAGAAGCGGATCGCGCCCTGGCCGATGTAGGTGCTCCAGCGCACCAGGTCCGGGTCGTCCTTGATCCTCGCCTCCAGGCGGTCGACGACCTTGCGCGTCTCTTCGATCGAGGCGTTCTGCGGCAGGTTGAGGTCGACCAGGATCTCCGGGCGGTCCGACGACGGGAAGAACTGGTTCTGCACGAAGCGCATGCTGAAGATCGACAGGGCGAACAGCAGCACCGTGCCGATGATGGTCAGCCAGCGGTGGCGCATGCACCACATCAGCCCGCCCTCGAAGGCCCGGCCGACGCGCCCGGGCTCGGCCTCATGAGGCTTGAGCTTGCTGCTGCTGAGAATGTGCACGCCCAGCACCGGGGCGAAGAACACCGCCACCACCCACGACACCAGCAAAGCCACGGCGATCACCGCGAACAGGGTATAGGTGTACTCGCCCGCGGAACTGGCGTTGAGGCCGATCGGCACGAAGCCGGCCACCGTCACCAGGGTGCCGGTGAGCATGGGGAATGCGGTCGAGGTGTAGGCGAAGGTGGCCGCCTGCTCCTTGGTCTCGCCCATCTCCAGGCGCGTGACCATCACCTCGACGGTGATCATCGCGTCGTCCACCAACAGGCCCAGGGCGATGATCAGCGCACCCAGCGAGATCCGCTGCATGGTGATGTCGCTGTACTCCATGAACACGAACACCATCGCCAGCACCAGCGGGATCGAGCAGGCCACCACCAGGCCTGCGCGAATGCCGAGGCTGACGAAGCTCACCGCCAGCACAATCACCACCGCTTCGAACAGCGCGCTGGTGAACCCGCCGACCGCCTGCTTGACCACCACCGCCTGGTCGGACACGTTGTGCACGCCCACCCCCACCGGCAGGTCGCGAACGATGCTGTCCATCCGCGCCTTCAGGGCCGCGCCGAACACCTCGATGTTGGCGCCGGCCTTCATGCCGATCGCCAGGCCGATGGCGGTCTGGCCGTTGAAACGGAACATCGGCGACGGCGGGTCGACATAGCCGCGCTCGATATCGGCGATGTCGGCCAGGCGGAAGAAGCGGTCGTTGATGCGCAGGTTTACCGTCTCCAGGTCCTTCTCCGAAGCGAACTGCCCGGTGGTGCGCACCGAGATGCGCTCGGGCCCGGCTTCGATCACCCCGGCCGGGGTCACGGCGTTCTGCTGCTGCAAGGCCTGCATGGCCTGGCGCTGGTCGATGCCCAGCGCGGCCAGCTTGCGGGTGGAGAAATTCAGGTAGAGCACTTCGTCCTGGGTGCCGATCAGCTCGACCTTGCCGATGTTGGGCACCTCGCGCACTTCGGCCCGCGCCACTTCCACATAGTCGCGCAGTTGGCGCAGCGTCAGGCCATCGGCGGTGAACGCATAGATAGAGCCGAACACGTCGCCGAACTCGTCGTTGAAGGCAGGGCCCTGGATGCCCGCGGGGAACTGCCCGCGAATGTCCTGGATCTTCTTGCGCACCTGGTACCAGATCTCGGGGATGTCCTTGGCCTTGGTGGTGTCGCGCAGGTAGACGTAGACGGTGGACTCGCCGGGGCGGGTGTAGCTTTTCACGTAGTCGAGGGAGTCGAGCTCCTCGAGCTTCTTCTCGATGCGGTCGGTGACCTGGTACAGGGTCTCGTCCTGGGTGGCGCCCGGCCAGCGGGTCTGGATGACCATGGTCTTGATGGTGAAGGACGGGTCTTCCTCACGGCCGAGGTTGAAGTAGGAGAAGATCCCCATCAGCAAACCGACGAACATCAGGTACCAGACGAAGGACTGGTGCTTCAGCGCCCACTCCGAGAGGTTGAAGCTTCCTTTCATTGCGCGTCCTCATCGAAGGTGACCTTCTGGCCGGGCTTGAGGCTGTTCACGCCGGCCGTCACCACCCGCTCGCCGGGCTGCACGCCGGAGGCCAGGACGATGCTGTCGGCGGTACGCCCGATCAATGCGACGTCACGGGTGGCCACGGTTTTCTGTTGCGGATCGACCACCCACACCTGGGTCTTGCCGTCGCGTTCGAGCAGTGCGGTCAACGGCAGCTGACTCCGTGGGCTAACCGCCGAAGACAGGGTGACGCTGATCGCCGTGCCCAGATGGAAGGCGTCGGGGGTGCTGGCCAGGGTCAACCGCGCACGCCGGGTACGGGTGGTGGCATCGGCCTGTGGTTCCAGCTCACGCAGCGTGGCGGTGGTATTGATACTGGGATCGAGCTGCGAAGCGACGGTGAAGGTGAGGTCCTTGTTCAGCTGTTCAGCGAGCGGGATCGGCAGGTCGATCACCGCCTCCTTGATGTCGGGACGGGCCAGGGTCACCACGGCCTGGCCGGCGCTTACGGTCTGCCCGGCCTCGGCCTGCCAGGCGGTGACCACCGCGGCATGGTCGGTGCGCAGGGTGCTGTAGTCGAGCTGGTCGCGGGCCTGGCTGACCGCCGAACGCGCCTGTTCCAGCGCGGCGCCGGTGGTCTTCAGGTCGGTCTGGGCGATGTCCAGCTGGGCCTGGGCGCCGACACCACGGTCGTAAAGCTGCTGCTGGCGGCGGGCATTGGCTTGCGCGTTGATCCATTGCGCCTGGACCTTGGCCAGGTCGCCTTCGGCGGCACGCAGCTGGTTCTGCTGGTCGGTCGGGTCAAGGGTGGCCAGGGTATCGCCCGGGCTGACCCGGGCGCCCACATCCAGCCAGCGCCGGGCGATGCGCCCGGATACCCGGAACCCCAATGTGCTTTCGTAACGGGCCTGGATGGCACCGGCGAAACGGCCCATTTGCGACTGCACCTGGGGTTCGACCAGCGTCGACAGCACCGGGCGCACCGCCTCGGGCTGCACCTCCTCGCCGCCGCAGGCAACCAGCATAAGGCTGGCGGACAGTATCAACAGCTGGCGCTTCATGGCGCGGCTCCTCCGTCCTTGGCGCTGACCTTCTCGACCTGCATGCCCGGGTGCAGCAGTTGCCCACCGCCCACCACCACGGTTTCACCGCCCTTGATACCGTCGGCGATCACCACCTTGCCAGTAAGGTAGCGTGCCACCTGAACCTTGCGTAGCTCGACCTTGTCGCCCTCGCCCACCACCCACACTGCCGGCTCCTTCAACGCCTTGGTCAGCGCCGCCCAGGGCAGCTCGATGCTGGGCCGGCCCTGGGTGTTGCCGGTGGCCGTGACCGGCGAGCCCAGCTGCATCCCGGCCGGCACGTTGCGCAGCGCAACCTTGACCTGCACCGTGCCGCTCTCGGCGGACACCGTCGGGGTAATCTCGCGGACCCGGCCCTCGGCCTTGATCGCCGGATTGTCCAGCAGGCTGACGACGACGCCCTCGTCGCTGGGCGCTTTCACCAGCAGCGCTTCGTAGACATTGAACACCGCATCGCGGTCGCCATCGACGGCCAGGCTGAAGATCGGCATGGTTGCCTGCACCACCTGGCCGACCTCAGCTTGGCGCGCGGTGATCACCCCGTCGGCTTCGGACACCAGCGCCGTGTAGCTCAACTGCTCGTTGGCGTTGGCCAGTTGTGCCTGGGCGGCCTTGAGTGCGCTCTGGCTGCTGCGCAGGGCGGCTTCGGCGGAATCGTATTCACTCTGGCTGGTGTAGCCCTTGGGCAGGAGCTTCTGCTGGCGCACGAACGCGGCGCTGGTCTGGGTGACCCGGGCCTGCTCGGCGAACACCTCGGCCTTGGCGGAATCGACGGTGTTTTGCAGGTCCTTCGGGTCCAGGCGCGCCAATACCTGATTGGCTTTCACGTGGTCGCCCACATCGACGCCGCGCGCGATGATCTTGCCGCCCACGCGAAACGACAGGTCGGTCTGCACCCGCGCCTGCACATCGCCGGTCAAGGTGACCCGGGCGGCGAAATCGGTGGGCTGCACCTGTTGCACCGCCACCCTGGGCAACACCGGGCCGGCTTGCTCCTTGCCACAGCCCGTAAGCATGAACAGCAGCCCCAGGCAAACGACCATCGGCGGACGTATGACCGTCATGCAGGCTCCTTGCGTCGACAAAGGGTGAGAGGGATGCGTTTGAAGCGTAGATCAGGGTTGGACAAACGGCACCGATGTCAGCCCAACAAAGCGCAGCGCTATCGGCGATACTGCCAGCCAGACGCTCAAGGACACCGCCGATGCTGACCACCCTGGCCATTGCCAACTACCGCTCGATCAACCAGCTGGTGCTGCCGCTCGGGCGGCTCAACGTGATCACCGGTGCCAACGGCAGCGGCAAGTCCAACCTGTACAAGGCCTTGCGCCTGCTGGCCGAGACCGCCCGCGGCGGCGTGGTCAACGCGCTGGCGGCCGAGGGCGGGCTGGAGTCGACCTTCTGGGCCGGCCCCGAGAAGCTCACCCGGCGCATGCTCAACGGCGAGGTGCCGGTGGAAGGCGGGCCACGCCAGCAAGCCAGGCGCCTGAAGATGGGCTTTGCCGGGGAGGATTTCGGCTACGCGATCAGCCTCGGCCTGCCCGAACCCAGCCGGTCGAAGTTCGCCCTGGACCCGCAGATCAAGCAGGAGACGATCTGGGCCGGCCCCCTGTGCCGCCCGGCCAGCCAGCTGGTGCAGCGCAACGCCGGGATGGTCAAGGCCCGCGATGGGCGCCAATGGCAGGTGCTGCACCAACACATGACCGAGTTCGACAGCCTGTTCGACCAGGTCGGCAGCCTGCAGGGCTCCCCCGAGGTGCCGCATCTGCGCGAGCAGATCCGCAGCTGGCGCTTCTACGATCACTTCCGTACCGATGCCGAGGCCCCTGCCCGGCAATCACGGCTGGGCACCCGCACACCGGTGCTGCACCACGACGGCCGCGATCTCGCGGCCGCCCTGCAGACCATCGACGAGATCGGCGACCTGCAGGCGCTGCAGGACGCAGTGGGCGACGCCTTTCCCGGCGCCCGGCTCGCGGTCGACGCCCAGCCCGGCGGCCTGTTCGGCCTGCGTTTCCACCAGGCCGGGTTGCTGCGGCCGCTGAGCGCTGCCGAGCTGTCCGATGGCACCTTGCGCTACCTGTTGCTGGTGGCGGCCCTGCTCACGCCGCGCCCGCCGAGCATGATGGTGCTCAACGAGCCAGAGACCAGCCTGCACCCGGACCTGCTGCCGGCGCTGGCGCGCCTGATCCGCCGCGCGGCGCGGGAGTGTCAGGTATGGGTGGTGTCGCACGCGCCCCGGCTGGTGGCGGCGCTGGAGGAGGATGACGACTGCAACTCGATCCACCTGGAGAAAACACTGGGACAGACCGGCATCGTAGGTCAGGGCATGCTGGATGAGCCGGCCTGGAACTGGCCGGATCAAGGCTGAACAGACACAACCCGTAGGAGCCAGCCTTGCTGGCGAACCAGGCACCGCGGTGCCTGGCACCGGCTGTGCCGGTGTTCGCCGGCAAGGCCGGCTCCTACGGTGATCACCTGGCTCAGGCTTGTGCGGTGGCCTGGGCCGGGCGACGAACCTGAGGCTGCGAGACGTTCGCCGCGGCGCCCTCCTCGATGGCCTGCTGGATCGCCCGGCGGCGGCGCTCTTCGGCCTGGCGGCTGAAGTACCAGACCAGGAAGGTCACCAGCGACACCGACAGCAGGATCAGGCTGGCCACGGCGTTGATCTCCGGCTTCACGCCCAGGCGCACGGCCGAGAACACTTCCATCGGCAGCGTGGTCGAGCCCGGGCCGGACACGAAGCTGGCCAGCACCAGGTCATCCAGCGACAGGGCGAACGACATCATGCCGCCCGCCGCCAGCGACGGCGCAATCATCGGGATGGTGATCAGGAAGAACACCTTCCACGGCTTGGCACCCAGGTCCATGGCCGCTTCTTCGATGGACAGGTCCAGCTCGCGCAGGCGCGCCGACACCACCACCGCCACATAGGCGGCGCAGAACGTGGTGTGGGCGATCCAGATGGTGACGATGCCACGCTCCTGGGGCCAGCCGATCATCTGCGCCATGGCCACGAACAGCAGCAACAGCGAAAGACCCGTGATCACCTCGGGCATCACCAGCGGCGCGGTGACCAGGCCACCGAACAGGGTGCGGCCCTTGAAGCGGGTGACCCGGGTCAGCACGAAGGCCGCCAGGGTGCCCAGCGCCACCGCGGCGACCGCCGTGTAGCAGGCGATCTCCAGCGAGCGCATCACCGAACCCATCAGCTGGGTGTTGTCGAGCAGGCCGACGTACCACTTCACCGACCAGCCGCCCCACACCGTCACCAGCTTGGAGGCGTTGAACGAGTAGATCACCAGGATCAGCATCGGCAGGTAGATGAACAGCAAGCCGAGCACCAGCATCAGCTTGGAGAAACTGAAGCGTTTCATGCGCGGCCCTCCATCTCTTTGGCCTGGCTACGGTTGAACAGCAGGATCGGCACGATCAGGATCGCCAGCATCACCACCGCCAGCGCGGACGCCACCGGCCAGTCACGGTTGTTGAAGAATTCCTGCCACAGCACTTTACCGATCATCAGGGTTTCCGGGCCGCCGAGCAGTTCAGGAATCACGAACTCGCCCACCACCGGGATGAACACCAGCATGCAGCCGGCGATGATGCCGTTCTTCGACAGCGGCACGGTGATCTTCCAGAAGCTGTTGAAGGTGCTCGAACCCAGGTCCGAAGCGGCCTCGAGCAGGCTCTCGTCATGCTTCACCAGGTTGGCGTACAGCGGCAGGATCATGAACGGCAGGTACGAATAGACCACGCCGATATACACCGCCAGGTTGGTGTTGAGGATCTGCAGCGGTTGGTCGATCAAACCCAGCCACAGCAGGAAGCTGTTGAGCAGCCCGTTGTTGCTGAGAATGCCCATCCAGGCATAGACGCGGATCAGGATCGCGGTCCAGGTCGGCATCATGATCAGCAGCAGCAGGACCGTCTGCGACTCCTTCTTGGCCTTGGAGATGGCGTAGGCCATCGGGTAGCCGATCAGCAGGCACAGCAAGGTGCTGAACAGGGCCACCTTCAGCGAACCGAGGTAGGCCGCGATGTACAGTTCATCCTCGGTGAGCAGGCCGTAGTTGGCCAGGTTCAGCACCAGCTGGACCTTGCCTTCCAGGTACGTGTAGATCTCGGTGTACGGCGGGATCGCCACGTCGGCTTCGGCAAAGCTGATCTTCAACACGATGAAGAACGGCAGCATGAAGAACAGGAACAGCCAGATGAACGGCACGCCGATCACCATGTGCCGCCCTTCGGGGATCAAGCGCTGGAGGGCTCGTTTGAGCTTTCGTGGTTTCATGAGCGCAGTACCACGCCGCTGTCGTCTTCCCACCACACGTAGACTTCGTCATCCCAGGTGGGGCGGGTGCCCTGGCGCTCGGCGTTGGCGACGAACGACTGGACGATCTTGCCGCCAGGCAGTTCGACGTAGAACACCGAGTGGCCACCGAGGTAGGCGATGTCGTGGACCTTGCCACGCGACCAGTTGTGCTCGCAGGTCGGTTGCTCGGTGGTGACCAGCAGCTTCTCCGGGCGCAGGGCGTAGGTGATGTGCTTGTCCTCGACCGAGGTGGTGACACCGTGGCCAACGTAGATCTTGCGCTCCAGTTCCGGGCTGGCAATGATCGCGTGGCCTTCGGCGTCGTCGACCACTTCACCGTCGAACAGGTTGACGTTACCGATGAACTCGCAGACCAGGCGGCTGGTCGGGGTCTCGTAGACGTCGATCGGGCTGCCGATCTGGGCGATCCAGCCCAGGTGCATGATGGCGATGCGCTGGGCCATGGTCATGGCCTCTTCCTGGTCGTGGGTCACCATCACGCAGGTCACGCCCACGCGCTCGATGATTTCCACCAGCTCCAGTTGCATCTGCGAACGCAGTTTCTTGTCCAGCGCGCCCATGGGTTCGTCGAGCAGCAGCAGCTTGGGGCGCTTGGCCAGCGAGCGGGCCAGGGCCACGCGCTGGCGCTGGCCACCGGACAGCTGGTGCGGCTTGCGCTTGGCGTACTGGGTCATGTGCACCAGCTTGAGCATCTCGGCCACGCGGGCGTCGATCTCGGCCTTGGGCATCTTGTCCTGCTGCAGGCCGAAGGCGATGTTCTGCGCCACGGTCATGTGCGGGAACAGCGCGTAGGACTGGAACATCATGTTGATCGGCCGCTCGTAGGGCGGCATGTCGGTGATGTCGACGCCATCGAGGAAGATCCGCCCTTCGGTCGGGCGCTCGAAGCCGGCCAGCATGCGCAGCAAGGTGGATTTGCCGGAACCGGAGCCGCCCAGCAGGGCGAAGATCTCACCCTTGCGGATTTCCAGGGACACATCGTCCACGGCTACCGTTTCGTCGAACTTTTTCGTGACCCGGTCGATCTTGACCAGCACCTGCTTGGGTTGCTGGCCACCCTCGAGGGCTTTCTTATAGGCACCGGAGGCAACTGCCATGAGTGAAACTCCCAACAAGATTTATGTGCCCGCCGCTGCGCTGGCGGGCCTGGATTGTTACTTGCCCGACTTGACCTTGGTCCAGCTGCGGGTCATCAAACGTTGCACCTTGGGTGGCAACTCAGAGTTGACGAACATCTTGTCCAGCACTTCCTGCGGTGGGTAAACCGCGGCGTCAGTCCTCACGGCCTGGTCCATCAGGTCGCCAGCCTTGGGGTTCGGGTTGGCGTAACCGACGTAATCACTGACCTGGGCGATCACCTCAGGTTTCAGCAAATAGTTGATGAAGGCATGGGCCTCCTTGACGTTGCTGGCATCCTTGGGGATCGCCAGCACATCGAACCAAAGGTTGCCGCCTTCCTTCGGGATGGCGTAGGCCAGTTTCACGCCCTTCTTCGCTTCCTCAGCGCGGGCCTTGGCCTGGAACACGTCGCCGGAGAAGCCGGCGGCCACGCAGATGTCGCCGTTGGCGAGATCGGTGATGTATTTCGAGGAGTGGAAGTAGGTCACGTACGGGCGCACGGCCAGCAGTTTCTCTTCCGCCTTCTGGTAGTCCTTCGGGTTGCTGCTGTTGGGGTCCAGCCCCATGTAGTTGAGCACGGCCGGGAGCATCTCGTCGGCCGAGTCGAGGAAGGCCACGCCGCACTTGGCGAGCTTCTTCATGTTCTCGGGTTCGAACAGCACCGCCCAGGAGTCGATCTTGTCGGTGCCCAGCGCCGCCTTGACCTTCTCGACGTTGTAGCCGATGCCATTGGTGCCCCACAGGTAGGGGACGGCGTACTGGTTGCCCGGGTCGTTCTTCTCCAGGCGCTTCATCAGCGCCGGGTCGAGGTTCGCGTAGTTGGGCAGCAGGTCACGGTCGAGCTTCTGGAACGCGCCCGCCTTGATCTGCTTGCCGAGGAAATGGTTGGACGGTACGACCACGTCGTAGCCGGTACGCCCGGCCAGCAACTTGCCTTCCAGCGTCTCGTTGCTGTCGAAGACGTCGTATTTGGGGGTGATGCCGGTTTCCTTCTGGAACTCGGCAAGGGTATTGGGGCCGACATAGTCGGACCAGTTGTAGATGTGCACCGTGGGCGCCGCTTGGACGCTGCAA
This sequence comes from Pseudomonas sp. MWU13-3659, assembly GCF_023757525.1. Classification (NCBI taxonomy): domain Bacteria; kingdom Pseudomonadati; phylum Pseudomonadota; class Gammaproteobacteria; order Pseudomonadales; family Pseudomonadaceae; genus Pseudomonas; species Pseudomonas sp. MWU13-3659. The sequence goes on from NZ_JAMSHW010000005.1 coordinate 17,669, forward strand.
GCCAGCGTCAGACCCGCTCCAGCCATCAAGGCCTTGCGAAATACAGAAATGGACAAGTGGGTGGTCCTCACAATCAGTGCCTCAAGTGGCGGAAAAACTCGGCCGCACACGCAAAACCGGCGCGCAACTTACCTTCACGGCGTGGATGCCGCAAACTTATTTGCCTTAACCTGCCTCCGGGCCGGGAAACCCCGGCCCAGAGGGCCTTGCATCGGGCTTACTTGCCCGACTTGATCTTGGTCCAGCTGCGGGTGATCTCGCGCTGGGCGGTCTTCTCCGGTGCCTTGATGGCGTACAGCTTGGCCTTCACGTCATCGGACGGGTAGATCGCCGGGTCGCTGGTGATCTCTTTGTCCACCAGCGGGGTGGCGGCCTTGTTGCCGTTCGGGAAGCGCACGGCATTGGTGATGCCGGCCATCACTTCCGGCTGCAGTAGGAAGTCCATGAACTTGTAGGCGGCCTCGACGTTCTCGGCATCTTTCGGAATGGCGACCATGTCGTAGAAGGTACCGGCACCTTCCTTCGGAATGGTGTAGCTCAGCTTGACCTTGTCGCCGGCCTCGTGGGCACGGGCCTTGGACTGCTCCAGGTCACCCGAGTAACCCACGGCCACGCAGATGTTGCCGTTGGCCAGGTCCGAGATGTACTTGGAGGAGTGGAAGTAGGTGATCGACGGACGGATCTTCAGGAACAGGTCTTCCGCGGCCTTCAGGTCTTCCTTCTTGGTGCTGTCGCTCGGCAGGCCCAGGTAGTGCAGCGCGGCCGGGATCATCTCGGTCGGGGCATCGAGGAAGCTCACGCCGCAGCTCTTGAGCTTGGCGATGTTCTCAGGCTTGAACACGGCGTCCCACGAGTCGATCTTGTCCACGCCCAGCGCGGCCTTGACCTTCTCCGGGTTGTAGCCGATGCCGATGGAGCCCCACATGTACGGGAAGGCGAACTTGTTGCCCGGGTCACTGGCATCACCCACGGCCTTGAGCAGTGCCGGGTCGAGGTTCTTCCAGTTGGGCAGCTTGGAGCGGTCCAGCTCCTGGTAGACGCCGGCCTTGATCTGCTTGGCCAGGAAGTTGTTGGACGGCACGACGATGTCGTAGCCCGACTTGCCTGCCAGCAGCTTGGCTTCGAGGGTCTCGTTGCTGTCGAAGACGTCGTAGACCACCTTGATGCCGGTCTGCTTCTCGAAGTTGGCCACGGTGTCCGGGGCGATGTAGTCCGACCAGTTGTAGACGTGCAGCACCTTGTCGTCAGCCTGAACAGCAGTAGCCATGGCACCCATCAGGGCGGCGGCCAGCAGCGTCTTGCCCAATTTCTTCATGCGTAATGCTCCAGAATTTATTATCAAGCCATCTGTTCAGCAGCCAGGTACCACGGGACGCGCGCTGGGCGACTGAAACAGCCGTTAGTCTGGCAAGTTACAAGGCGCTGTTTCAACCGAAGCAGGGCCCTGTAACGACTTAATGTCACCTCGCCAGCCTAGCAGACCGTCACTTGATCGCTTCGTACGTCAAATCCAGGCACTTGCGCGCCTTTTCCACCAGTTCGTCGATCTCGTCGCGGCTGATCACCAGCGGCGGCGCGATGATCATGGTGTCGCCTACCGCGCGCATCACCAGGCCGTTCTCGAAGCAGTGGGTGCGGCAGATCATGCCCACACCCTTGCCTTCGTAACGGCTGCGGGTCGCCTTGTCCTTGACCAGCTCGATCGCACCGAGCAGGCCCAGGCCGCGTACCTCGCCCACCAGCGGGTGGTCCTGCAGCTCACGCAGTCGTTTTTGCAAATACGGTGCCGTTTCCGTGCGGGCGCGCTCGACGATCTTCTCGTCGCGCAGGATGCGCAGGTTTTCCAGGCCCACCGCCGCCGCCACCGGGTGGCCGGAGTAGGTGAAGCCGTGGTTGAAGTCACCACCTTCGCTGATCACCTTGGCCACTTTGTCACGCACGATCACACCGCCCATGGGGATGTAACCGGAAGTCAGGCCCTTGGCGATGGTCATCAGGTCGGGTTTGAGGTCGTAGTAGTCGGAGCCGAACCACTCGCCCGTGCGGCCGAAACCACAGATCACTTCGTCGGCGACGAACAGGATGTCGTACTTCGCCAGAATTTCCTTGACCTTCGGCCAGTAGGTTTCAGGTGGAATGATTACCCCGCCGGCACCCTGAATCGGCTCGGCGATGAAGGCGGCAACGTTGTCCTCGCCGACTTCGAGAATCTTCTTCTCCAACTGCTCGGCTGCCCACACCCCGAATTCATCCGGGGTCATGTCACCGCCTTCGCCGAACCAGTAAGGCTGCGGGATGTGCACGATGCCCGGGATCGGCAGGCCGCCCTGCTCGTGCATGCCGCTCATGCCGCCGAGGCACGCACCCGCAAAAGTGGAGCCGTGGTAGCCGTTGATGCGGCCGATGATGGTCTGCTTGTGCGGCTTGCCCTTGAGCGCCCAGTAGTGGCGCACCATGCGCAGCACGGTGTCGTTGCCTTCGGAGCCGGAGCCGGTGAAGAACACATGGGTCATGCCCTCGGGCGCCACGTCGGTGATCGCCTTGGCCAGCTCCAGGGCTGGCGGGTGAGCGGTCTGGAAGAACAGGTTGTAGTACGGCAGTTCGCGCATCTGTTTCTCTGCTGCCTGCACCAGCTCTTCACGGCCGTAGCCCACCGCCACGCACCACAGGCCGGCCATGCCGTCGAGGATCTTGTGCCCCTCGCTGTCCCACAAATGCACGCCCTGCGCCTTGGTGATGATGCGCGGCCCCTTCTCCTTCAACTGCTTGTAGTCGCTGAAGGGTGCAAGGTGGTGCTCGCCGCTCAGGGCCTGCCATTCACGGGTTTGCGGGTTGTTGACGCTCATGTGCTTCTCCATGGTCCGGTGGCCGCCCCCAGGCGGCCTCAGGGTTGATCACACAGCAAACAGCAGGAACTCACGCTCCCAGGAGCTGATGACTCGCTTGAAGTTCTCATGCTCGGCGCGCTTGGTGGCGACGTAGCCGGTGATGAATTTCTTGCCCAGGTACTGCACCAGCGCCTGGCTGTTCTCCATGCGCTCGAGGGCATCCTCGATGGTCAGCGGCAGGCGCAGGTTGCGGCGTTCGTAGCCACGGCCCTGCACCGGCGCGCTGGCCTCGATGCCTTCGACCATGCCGATATAGCCACACAGCAGGCTGGCGGCGATGGCCAGGTACGGGTTGGCGTCGGCGCCTGGCAGGCGGTTCTCGACCCGACGGTTTTGCGGGCCGGCATCCGGCACGCGCAGGCCCACGGTGCGGTTCTCCTCGCCCCATTCGACGTTCACCGGCGCCGAGGTGTCGGGCAGGAAGCGGCGGAATGAGTTGACGTTGGGCGCGAACAGCGGCAGCGCCTCGGGAATGAACTTCTGCAAGCCGCCGATGTGATGCAGGAACAGCTCGCTCATGCTGCCATCGGCGTTGGAGAAGATGTTCTTGCCGGTGGCCATGTCGACCACGCTCTGGTGCAAGTGCATGGCGCTGCCCGGTTCACCGGTCATGGGCTTGGCCATGAAGGTGGCGGCCACGTTGTGCTTGAGCGCCGCCTCGCGCATGGTGCGCTTGAACACCAGGATCTGGTCAGCCAGGTGCAGCGCGTCGCCATGACGGAAGTTGATCTCCATCTGCGCCGTGCCGTCTTCGTGGATCAGCGTGTCGAGGTCCAGCTGCTGCAGTTCGCACCAGTCGTAGACATCTTCGAACAGCGGGTCGAATTCGTTGGCGGCTTCGATGGAGAACGACTGGCGGCCGGTTTCCGGGCGGCCGGAGCGGCCCACGGGCGGCTGCAACGGGAAGTCCGGGTCTTCGCTGCGCTTGGTCAGGTAGAACTCCATCTCCGGCGCGACGATCGGCTGCCAGCCCTTGTCGGAGTAAAGCTTGAGGACGCGCTTGAGGACGTTGCGCGGCGACAGCTCGACCGGGTTGCCTTTCTTGTCGTAGGTGTCGTGGATCACCTGGGCGGTCGGCTCGATGGCCCATGGCACCAGGAACACCGCCTTCTCGTCGGGGCGGCAGATCATGTCGATGTCGGCCGGGTCGAGCAGGTCGTAATAGATGTCGTCGTCGACGTAGTCGCCGGTCACGGTCTGCAGCAGCACGCTCTCGGGCAGGCGCATGCCCTTCTCGGCGATGAACTTGTTGGTTGGCGAGATCTTGCCGCGGGTGATGCCGGTCAGGTCGCTGATCAGGCATTCCACTTCGGTGATCTTGTGCTCTTTCAACCAATCGGTGAGCTGGTCGAGGTTGTTACTCATAAATACCTCAGGAGGTAATGTGGCCCGGACGATGGATGCCGGCAGCCACTGACGCCTGGCGTCGGTCAAAATCGGCGCGCACGGCGCCGAGGGGCCTGGACAGGCCCGCGCCTTGATTCTGGATGCTGTGCATGGCTAAAGCAAAAGGCCCCGCGCAGGACGGCAGTGGATACACTGCATAAGAGCGTGTCCGTGATGAAAGCGAAGGGCAGATAGAAAGGAAGACGTGCGGTAAAACGTTACGAGGTATGGTTTTTTTGTGCGAACCGTCAATTATTGCGGCCAGTGCGACAGCCCATTGATGCAGGCGCGCAATGATCGGACGGTAACCGGGAGATGTGCCTGAACGCACCGTGCATGCGGCGCTGACAGGTCTCGACAGGCGGACCATGTGACCCTCGTATTATTGTGTTCTGGGTTGTGACCGAGCTTATCCTCGTTCATTTTTTTTCACAACCTCTCCGTAAAAAATAAAACACGCCCCGCTCGGGATAACCCTTCAGGACGAAAATAGCGGATAATGGCACGCCCTGATATGCAGCAAATCTGCCGTAGATGTGCCATTTAAGGGCATCATGGGGCTGGCTTGACTTAACCTGGTCTTTCCGATTGACTGGGGTTGCAAGCCCCCCTTGATTGATATTTTTAACAAAAAAGGTGTTGCATCATGTCGGTACCCCCGCGTGCCGTTCAGCTTAACGAAGCGAACGCGTTCCTTAAGGAACATCCTGAGGTTCTCTACGTTGACCTTCTGATTGCAGATATGAATGGTGTGGTGCGTGGCAAGCGCATCGAGCGCACCAGCCTCCACAAGGTTTACGAGAAAGGCATCAACCTGCCCGCCTCCCTCTTCGCCCTGGATATCAACGGTTCGACCGTCGAAAGTACCGGCCTTGGCCTGGACATCGGCGATGCCGACCGCATCTGCTACCCCATCCCCGGCACCCTCTCCAATGAACCCTGGCAGAAGCGCCCGACCGCGCAGCTGCTGATGACCATGCACGAAATCGAAGGCGAGCCGTTCTTCGCCGACCCCCGCGAAGTGCTGCGCCAGGTGGTGAGCAAGTTCACCGAGATGGGCCTGACCATCTGCGCCGCGTTCGAGCTGGAGTTCTACCTGATCGACCAGGAGAACGTGAACGGCCGTCCGCAGCCGCCGCGCTCCCCCATCTCGGGCAAGCGCCCGCAGTCGACCCAGGTGTACCTGATCGACGACCTCGACGAATACGCCGACTGCCTGCAGGACATCCTCGAAGGCGCGAAAGAGCAAGGCATCCCCGCCGACGCCATCGTCAAGGAAAGCGCCCCGGCGCAGTTCGAAGTCAACCTGCACCACGTACCTGATCCGCTCAAGGCTTGTGACTATGCGGTACTGCTCAAGCGCCTGATCAAGAACATCGCCTACGACCATGAAATGGACACCACCTTCATGGCCAAGCCCTACCCGGGCCAGGCAGGCAACGGCCTGCATGTACACATCTCCGTGCTGGACAAAGATGGCAACAACATCTTCACCAGCGAGGATCCCGAGCAGAACGCCGCGCTACGTCACGCTGTCGGCGGTGTGCTCGAGACCCTGCCTGCTTCGATGGCGTTCCTTTGCCCGAACGTCAACTCGTACCGCCGTTTCGGCGCGCAGTTCTATGTGCCGAACGCACCGAGCTGGGGCCTGGACAACCGCACCGTCGCCCTGCGCGTCCCAACCGGTTCGCCGGATGCCGTGCGCATCGAGCACCGCGTGGCCGGTGCCGACGCCAACCCGTACCTGATGATGGCGGCTGTGCTGGCCGGTGTGCACCACGGCCTGACCAACAAGATCGAGCCGGGTGAACCGATCGAAGGCAACTCGTACGAGCAGCTGGAGCAGAGCCTGCCGAACAACCTGCGCGATGCCCTGCGCGAGCTGGACGACAGCGAGATCCTCAACAAGTACATCGATCCGAAGTACATCGACATCTTCGTCGCGTGCAAGGAAAGCGAGCTGGAGGAGTTCGAGCATTCGATCTCCGACCTCGAGTACAACTGGTACCTGCACACCGTGTGAACGAAAACGCCGCCCCCAGGGGCGGCGTTTTTCATTGGCCTCCAGACACACTCAATCCCCCTGTAGGAGCGGCCTTGTGCCGCGAAAGGGGTGCGAAGCGCCCCCAGGATTTGTGCGTCAACCTGAAATTGCCGGGGCCGCTGCGCGGCCCTTTCGCGGCACCAGGCCGCTCCTACAGGGACGGCGCAAGCCTGCGAGCGTGTTTACAGAGGTTTCTCGAAGATCTTCGAATTGCGCTGGTAGTTGTACAGCGAAGCCCGCGCCGCCGGCAGCCGCTCCACCTCGCTGGGCGAGAAGCCACGCTCGCGGAACCAGTGCGCGGTGCGGGTCGTCAGCACGAACAAGGTGTTCAGCCCCAGCGCCCGCGCCCGCGTCTCGATACGCTCGAGCAACTCATCACCGCGCCCGCCATGCCGGTACTCCGGGTTCACCGCCAGGCACGCCAGCTCCCCCGCTTCGGAATCGGCAATCGGGTACAGCGCCGCGCAGGCGATGATCATGCCTTCACGCTCGACCACGCTGAACTGCTCGATCTCCCGCTCCAGCACCTCGCGCGAACGGCGCACCAGGATGCCCTGCTCTTCCAGCGGGCTGATCAGGTCCAGCAAGCCACCGACATCGTCGATGGTCGCCTCGCGCACCACTTCGAACTGCTCCTGGGACACCAGCGTGCCGCCACCGCCGCGGGTGAACAGCTCGGTCAGCAACGCGCCATCTTCGGCGTAACTGACGATATGGCTGCGCGCTACACCGCCCTTGCAGGCCTCGGCGGCGGCATCGAGCAACTCGCCCTGGTAATCACTGCCCAGGCGCAGCAGATGCGGCGCCACCTGCTGTGGACGCAGTTCGCGCACCAGCTGGCCTTGTTCGTCCAGCAGTCCGCGCTCGGCACCGAACAGCAGCAGCTTGTCGGCACCCAGCTCGATGGCGGCACGGGTGGCGACGTCCTCGCAGGCCAGGTTGAAGATCTCGCCGGTGGGCGAATAACCCAGTGGCGACAGCAGCACGATGGAGCGCTCATCGAGCAGGCGGTTGATACCCTTGCGGTCGACCCGGCGCACTTCGCCGGTGTGGTGATAATCGACCCCTTCCAGCACACCGATCGGCCGCGCAGTGACCAGGTTGCCGGAGGCCACGCGCAAGCGCGAGCCCTGCATGGGCGAGGCCGCCATGTCCATCGACAGGCGTGCCTCGATGGCCAGGCGCAAGGCGCCGACCGCATCGATCACGCAGTCCAGGGTGGCCGCGTCGGTGATGCGCATGCCGCGGTGGTAATGCGGGGTCAGGCCGCGAGCGGCCAGGCGGCTTTCGATCTGCGGACGCGAGCCGTGTACCAGCACCAGGCGCACGCCAAGGCTGTGCAGCAGTACCAGGTCGTGGACGATATTGCCGAAATTAGGGTGTTCAACCCCGTCCCCCGGAAGCATGACCACGAAGGTGCAGTCGCGGTGGGCGTTGATGTAGGGAGAAGCATGGCGCAGCCAGTTGACGTAATCGGGCATGACAAGGCCTGTGGATAAGTGAACGGAGAACGAAAAGGCTCACAACGTTCGAAAGTCATCGTCGGAACAGGCTTGCGGTCACGCGCGGTCTCCTCTAGGCAGGAACGAATCAGCTCAATGGACGTTTAGCTCAGGCAATAGTGCCGGATCAGGTCACGCAATAGACGCACGGTAGGCTCGATGCGTGACATTTCAAGGTATTCGCCAGGCTGGTGGGCGCAGGCGATGTCGCCTGGGCCGAGTACGATGGTCTGGCAACCAAGCTGCTGAAGATAAGGCGCTTCGGTGCCAAAGGCCACTGCTTCGGCACGATGGCCGGTCAGGCGCTCGGCCAACAGCACCAGCTCGCTGTCGGCGGCCTGCTCGAACGGCGGCACTTCGGGGAATAGCGGCGCGTAGTCGATGCGGACTTCGTGACGCTCCGCCAGCGGTTCCAGCTTGGCGCGAATGGCGGCGCGCAGCGGCTCCACATCCATGCCCGGCAGCGGGCGCAGGTCGAACTCCAGGGCGCACTGGCCGCAGATGCGATTGGGGTTGTCGCCACCGTGGATACAACCGAAGTTCAGGGTGGGGGTGGGCACGCTGAACTGCGGGTTGCGGTATTTCTCCTGCCAGCCGCGACGCAGGTCCATCAGCTCGCCCATCACCGCATGCATGGCCTCCATGGCGCTGCGGCCCAGGCTCGGATCCGACGAATGGCCACTGCGCCCGAGGATATCGATGCGGTCCATCAGGATGCCTTTGTGCATGCGGATCGGCTTGAGCCCAGTGGGTTCGCCGATCACCGCCGCTCGCCCGAGCGGCTGGCCGGCTGCGGCCAGGGCGCGGGCGCCCGACATGGAGCTTTCCTCGTCACAGGTGGCGAGGATCAGCAGCGGTTGCTTGAAGTCGTGTTCGAGCAGCGGGATCACGGCATCGATGACCAGGGCGAAGAAGCCTTTCATGTCGCAACTGCCCAGCCCCACCCAGCGGCCATCCACCTCGGTCAGCTTGAGCGGGTCGCTGCTCCACAGCTGAGGGTCGTAGGGCACAGTGTCGCTGTGCCCGGCCAGCACCAGGCCGCCCGGGCCGGTGCCACGGCTGGCCAGCAGGTTGAACTTGCCGGGGCTGACCTGCTGGATCTCGCAGGTGAAGCCAAGGTCGCCCAGCCAACCGGCCAGCAGGTCGATGACCGGGCGGTTGGACTGGTCCAGCGCGGGCTGGGTGCAGCTGACCGAAGGGGCGGCGATCAGGGCGGCGAACTGGTCTTTCAGCGACGGCAACGGCATGCGCGGACTCCTCGACGGCATTGGAGGCCATCATAACAATGCAATCCCTGCGTGGAACAAGTGTCTTGCCTGTGGAAGCGGGCCCGGCTATGCCGGGCATCGCCAGCAAGGCTGGCTCCTACAGGATTGCGCCCCCTGCAGGAGCGGGTTTACCCGCGATGGGCCGCAAAGCGGCCCCAAACCCGGCAGGGCACAGCCGACTCCTGTAGACTGCTCGCCAACGACGCCCCTCCTTCCCGAGCCCGCGATGCACAAAGAAACCGAACTGAAACTCCGCGCCAGCCGCGAGACCCTTGACGCCCTGCGCGAGCACCCGCTGCTGAAGAAGCGCAACAAGTCCGGCTGGCAGACCCGCGAACTGCTCAACCAGTACTTCGACACCCCGGAGCGCGAGCTCTCCGCCGCCCGCGTCGCCTTGCGCCTGCGCCGCGACGGCGAGGTCATCATCCAGACCCTCAAGTGCCGAGGCCAGAGCGTGGCCGGCCTGTCCGAGCGCAACGAGTACGAATGGCACCTGGACAAGGTCAAGCTCGACCTGAAGAAGCTCGACGCCACCTGCTGGCCCGAACAACTGGCCGACCTCGACAAGAAGACCATCAAGCCGCTGTTCACCACCGACTTCACCCGCGAATACGCCGAAATCGCCTGGGGCCGTGGCAAGGCCAAGGTGGTGATCGAGGCCGCGCTGGACCGAGGCTTCGTGATCGCCGGCAAGCGCAAGGAAGAAATCTGCGAGCTGGAACTGGAGCTGCGAGAGGGCGCGCCGCAAGCGCTGCTGGAACTGGCCGCCGAGCTGGCCGCCGCGCTGCCGCTGATGCCCTGCGACATCAGCAAGGCCGAACGCGGCTACCGCCTGCTCGACCCGGACAGCTACGAGCTGGACCTGCCAAGCACCGAACTGGACGCCGAGACACCCCTGGACGACGCCTTCACCGCCCTGGCCTGGCAACTGCTGGGCAGCAGCCAGCGCCTGGCCGAGCAATTCCGCCACAACGGCCACTGGCGCCTGCTGCAGGACTGGGTCCGCTGCCTGGCCGAACTGCGCGCGCTCACTGGCAGCCTCGGCCAAGCCGCGCCGCGCCCGACCACCCGCGCCCTGCGCAGCAGCCTCGATGCGCTGCTGGAAGACTGGCGCCCACTGGTCCAGGCCGGCAACGACGACGAAGACATTCGCCGCGCCGCGCCCGAGCAATTCGCCGAAGAGCTTGAAGATGTGCGCTGGGGCCAGTTCTCCCTGGAGACTGCCAACTGGCTGAACGCCCGTGCCTGGACCGCCGAACGCAAGGGCCGTGGCGAACGCCAGGGCAAGGCCCAGCTGGCCAGCTGGCTACAACACCAACTGGGCGAGGAAGCCCGGGCCCTGAAGCTGCCATTGTACGTGCAGCGCCCGGAAGACCTGGCCGAACAGCTGCCGCGCATCGAGTGCGTGCAGGCCTGGCTGCACCATGCGCGCCAGGTGCTGGACCTGCCGCAGCTGGACCGCCTCTACGGTGAGCTGAACAAGCTGCACCAGCTGGCCGAACATCCGCTGCTGGACGAGCACAAGGACGAACTGCTGGAGGCCCGCATCGAGCAGGCCCGCGCCATCGAGCAGAACCGCGCCTGGAAGTACTTGCTCAAGGCTTGAGGCCCCTTCGCCGGCAAGCCGGCTCCTACACTGTCTGGGTTGTCCCAGTCCACCGTCCGTAGGAGCCGGCTTGCCGGCGAACCGCCCCTCAGCGCCCCAGCGGCAAGCTGGTGGTGCTCTTGATTTCCGACAGCGCCACGATCGAATTCACCTCCTGTATCCCGGGCACATTCGACAGCTTCTCGAAGAAGAACCGCTCGTACGCCTCGATATCCGACGTGACGATTCGTAGCAGAAAGTCCACCGCCCCCATCAGCACGTAGCACTCCAGCACCTCGGGAAACCCACGGATCGCTTCGGTGAACTCGGCAAAGTTCGAGCGGCCATGGGCATTGAGTTTCACCTCGGCGAAGATCTGCGTGTTCAACCCCACCTTCTTGCGGTCCAGCAAGGTCACCTGGCCTCGGATCACACCCTCTTCCTTCAAGCGCTGGATACGCCGCCAGCAAGGCGATTGCGACAACCCGACGCGCTCGGCAATCTGCGCACTGGATAACGAAGCATCCTCCTGCAGCAATTCGAGGATGCGTCGATCATAGGCGTCCAACTCGCTTTGCATAATTGATTCTCGATTCAGCTAAATATGAAATTGAATTATTCGATCAGGCGGCAAATCGAATAAATCATAGCGAAAAAATGCCCCGTCCCCCGTGCAAGAATTTCCGCACTTTCGCGGAGACCCGGCATGAACGCACTCGAACGCCCCCTCACCTCCCCTCGCGCCGACGCCTGGGCCGCCAACGCCGCCCACAGCACCGTGCGCTACCGCCTGCAGGCTGAAGCCGAGCCAGACAGCCTGTGCCGCGTGCTCAACCTGTTCGCCCTGCAGTTCCTCACCCCGCACAGCGTGCAGGTCAGCCAGTGCGACGACCTGCTGGACATGCAGATCGGCATCGGCGGCCTGAGCTGGCACCGGGCCGAGGTCATCGCGCAGAAGCTGCGCAACCTGGTCTGCGTCAGCGAAGTCAGCCTGGAAAACCTGCCAGCACTGGCCGAGGTCGTGGCGCGCTGAATAACGCGCGCAAGATCCCGAAACCCTTTGCCGGCGCAGCAATGATCGCCCCCGGCTAGCCTTGCCCAGGCCACCGTTCGCCCGGCAGGGACGCCACCATGCTCACCCACGCTACCCAAGACCTCGACCTCAACCGCCTGCTCGACGCCCTGCTGGCCGAACACCGGCTCACTGCCGGCGACGCGCTGGAGGTGCTCGAACGGGCCAGGGCCTGCCCCACCGACCATCCCCTGGAACTGATCGCCGCGCTCAACCTGGCCGATCCGCTGCACCCCGGCCAGCCGCTGGACCTGAACACACTGTGCCGCTGGCTGGCAGACCAGGTTGACCTGCCATTCCTGCACATCGACCCCCTGCAGGTTGACCTGGCCCGGGTGGCCAGCCTGATGTCCGCAGGTTTCGCCCAGCGTCACGGCATACTGCCCATCGCGGTGGACGCCGGCACCATCACGGTGGCCACGGCCCAGCCCTACCTGCGCGAATGGGAGGCCGAGCTCGCGCTCAGCCTGGGCAAGACGGTATGCCGCGTGCTGGCCAGCCCCAGGCAGATCCACCAACTGAGGCCGACGTTCTTCGGCCTGGCCCGCTCCGTGCGCGGCGCCGGCGACCAGCCCCCGCCGGGCCTGGGTGAGCTGGAACAGTTACTCGAAGTGGGCGCCAACCAGCCCCAGGCCAGCGCCGATGATGCCCATATCGTGCATATCGTCGACTGGATGCTGCAGTACGCCATCGAGCAACGGGCCAGCGATATCCACCTGGAACCCCGCAGGGAACAAGGCCACCTGCGCCTGCGCATCGATGGCCTGCTGCAACAGGTCTACAGCTTTCCGGCAAACGTCACCCTGGCCATGGTCTGCCGCCTCAAGCACCTGGGGCGGATGAACGTCGCGGAAAAGCGCCGCCCGCAGGACGGTCGCCTGAAGAGCCGCTTGCCAGGCGGCGCCGAGACCGAGCTTCGTCTTTCCACACTACCGACGCCGTTCGGTGAAAAGCTGGTGCTGCGCCTGTTCGATCCACAGCAGTTGCACGACAACCTCGAAAGCCTGGGCCTGGACGGCCCGATGCTGGAGCAATGGCAAGCGCTGCTGCGTCAACGCCGGGGTATCCTGCTGGTGACCGGCCCCACCGGGTCAGGCAAGACCAGCACCCTCTACGCCAGCCTCAGGCACCTGGCCACGCCACAGGTAAACCTGTGCAGCATCGAAGACCCCATCGAACGCCTGGAGCCGGCGATCAACCAGCTTCAGGTCCAGCCTGCGCTCGACCTGGGCTTCGCCAATGGCGTGCGTGCCCTGCTGCGCCAGGACCCGGACATCATCATGATCGGCGAGATCCGCGACCCGGAGACCGCCCAAGTGGCCGTGCAGGCCGCATTGACCGGCCACCTGGTGTTGTCGACGCTGCACACCAACGATGCCTGCGGAGCAATCACCCGCCTGCAGGAACTGGGCGTCGCCGACTACCTGATCAAGGCCACCTTGAGCGGCGTCCTGGCCCAGCGCCTGGTACGCACCCTTTGCCCGGCATGCCACGGCACACAGGCCTGCCACCAGTGCCGTGGCACGGGCTATCACGGCCGCACCGGGCTGTTCGAGTTGCTGCCTGTCAGCCCACGCCTGCGCGAATGGATCACACCGTCCACCGACATTGCCGCGCTGCACCAGCAAGCCCTGGCCGACGGCATGCGCGACCTGCGCCGCTGTGCACAGGACAAGATCGAGCGCGGCCTGACCAGCCAGGAAGAGGTACTGCGCGTCTGTGGATAACCAAGAAATCCCCTGCGTGGCCGGGAACTTGGCGCAAGGTCAGTGGATCAAACCGGCATCTCAACCGCCCTCATCCACCGAGGTGATTCAACATGCGTTTCAAAACAGCCATCGCAGCCACCGTCCTGTTCTCGCTGCCCATTGGCTCCGCCATGGCCGATACGTTCTGGCGTAACGTGATTTCCTCCGGCGCCACTACCGCCTCGACCTACCTGACGTTCAAGGACCACAAGCTGATCGTCGCCGCCCAGGACGACGCCGGCAGCTTCGTCGCCAGCGAGGGTGCGATCCGCGGGCCATACCTGGAAGCCGCAATGCGCCAGGTGCGCGCGGACAACCCAGGCGTCCAGGCCAGCGACATGGAGCTGGCCAACGCGATCCTGGCCAAGAACGCCGTCGCCGAGTAATCCCCACGCCCTGTAGGAGCGGCTTCAGCCGCGATCACCCGCAAAGCGGGTGCCATCCGCATCGCGGCTGAAGCCGCTCCTACAACGAACAGCCCGCCTGATTAGCGATACGCCTCCACCGGCACACACGCACAGAACAGATTCCTGTCCCCATACACGTTGTCGACCCGGTTCACCGCCGGCCAGTACTTGTGCTGGCGCGCGTGAGTGCTGGGGGCCACCCCCTGCTCGATGCTGTAGGGCCGATCCCACGGCGCCAGCACATCGGCCAGGGTATGCGGGGCATGCTTGAGCGGATTGTCCTCGGCAGGCCAGTTCCCCTCCTGCACTTCGCCGATTTCCGCACGGATCGCCAGCATCGCCTCGACGAACCGGTCCAGCTCGGCCTTCGACTCGCTCTCGGTGGGTTCGACCATCAGCGTGCCTGGCACCGGGAACGACATGGTCGGCGCATGGAAGCCATAGTCCATCAGGCGCTTGGCCACATCTTCCTCGCTGATGCCGGTCAATGCCTTGAGCGGGCGCAGGTCAAGGATGCACTCGTGGGCCACACGCTCGTTGCGCCCACGGTAAAGCACCGGGAAGGCATCGCGCAGCTGGCTGGCCAGGTAGTTGGCCGAGAGGATCGCCACTTCGCTGGCATCGGCCAGTTGCGGCCCCATCATCGCAATGTACATCCAGCTGATCGGCAGGATGCTGGCGCTGCCCCAGGGCGCGGCGCTGACCGCCGTCATGTTCGGGTCGAGGCCAGGCACCGGCACCACCGGGTGACTGGCGACGAACGGCTTGAGGTGGGCACGGATGCCGATCGGGCCCATGCCTGGGCCGCCACCGCCATGGGGGATGCAGAAGGTCTTGTGCAGGTTCATGTGCGACACGTCGGCACCGATGTCGGCGGGCCGCGTCAGGCCAACCTGGGCGTTGAGGTTGGCACCGTCCATGTACACCTGGCCGCCATGCTGGTGCACGACCTCGCAGATCTCGCGGATGCCCTCTTCATACACTCCATGGGTCGACGGGTAGGTGACCATCAGGCATGACAGCCGATCACCGGCCGCCTGCGCCTTGGCCTTGAGGTCGTCGAAGTCGATGTTGCCCTGCTCGTCGCACTCGACGATCACCACGTCCATCCCCGCCATTTGCGCCGATGCCGGGTTGGTGCCATGGGCCGAGGACGGGATCAGGCACAGGGTGCGCCTGGGCTGGTGGCGGCTGCGGTGATAGCGGGTAATGGCCATCAGCCCGGCATACTCGCCCTGGGCGCCGGAGTTGGGCTGCATGCAGATGGCGTCGAACCCGGTGATCGCGCACAACCAGCTTTCCAGCTCGTCGATCATCGCCTTGTAGCCCTGCATCTGGGTTAGCGGGGCGAACGGGTGGGGTTGGGAGAATGCCGGCCAGGTGATGGGGATCATCTCGCTGGTGGCGTTGAGTTTCATGGTGCAGGAGCCCAGTGGGATCATCGACTGGTTCAGCGCCAGGTCCTTGTTCTCCAGCTGCTTGAGATAACGCAGCATCTCGGTTTCGCTGTGGTGCAGGTTGAACACCGGGTGCTGCAGGAGCGGCGTGCGTCGTACCAGGGCACCGGGGATGCCCTCGGGCAGCGCCTTCTGATCAAGCTCGGCGATATCCAGCCCGTGGTCGACACCGAGGAAGATGTCGAACAGCTTGTACACTGTCGCTTCGTCACAGGTTTCGTCCAGGCTGACACCCAGGTGCCCACGCCCGAGAATGCGCAGGTTGATGCGCGCATCCTCGGCACTGGTGATGATCGCCGCCTGGGTGCCGCCGACATCCAGCGTAAGGGTGTCGAAGAAGTGTTGGTTCAGCCGCTTGAGGCCCTTGGCCTCGAGCCCGGCGGCGAGGATGAAGGTCAGCCGATGCACGCGCTGGGCGATGCGTTGCAGGCCTTCGGGGCCGTGGTAGACGGCATAGAAACCGGCGATGTTGGCCAGCAGCACCTGGGCCGTGCAGATGTTGGAGTTGGCCTTCTCGCGGCGGATATGTTGCTCGCGGGTCTGCAGGGCCATGCGTAGCGCGGTGTTGCCACGGGCATCGCGGGACACGCCGATGATGCGCCCGGGCATGGCCCGCTTGAAGTCATCGCGACAGGCGAAATAGGCCGCATGGGGCCCGCCGTACCCCATGGGCACGCCGAAGCGCTGGGTCGAACCGAGCACCACGTCCGCCCCCAGCTCACCCGGTGGCGTGAGCACTACCAGGCTGAGGATGTCGGCGGCTACGCAGGCCAGTGCCTGCTGGCCGTGCAACTGGTCGATGAGGGGGCGCAGGTCACGCACTTCGCCGTGGGTGTCCGGGTATTGCAGCAAGGCCCCGAATACCTTGTGCCTGGCCAGGTTATCCACAGAATCGACGATCAGTTCGAAGCCGAAGCCCTCGGCGCGGGTCTTGAGTACCGACAGCGTTTGCGGGTGGCAGTGCTCGTCGGCAAAAAAGGCGTTGCTCTTGCTGCGCGCCACGCGTTTGGCCAGGGCCATGGCTTCAGCGGCGGCGGTGGCCTCGTCGAGCAGTGAGGCATTGGCCAGCGCCAGCCCGGTCAGGTCGATGACCATCTGCTGGAAATTCAGCAATGCCTCCAGGCGCCCCTGGGCAATCTCCGGCTGATAGGGCGTGTAGGCGGTATACCAGCCCGGGTTCTCCAGCACATTGCGCAGGATGACCGTGGGGGTGACGGTGGCGTGGTAGCCCATGCCGATCAGGCTGGTCCACAGCTGGTTCTGCGCGGCATAGCCGGCAAGCTTGTCGAGCGCGGCCTGTTCGCCGAGTGCTGGCGGCAGGTCGAGGGGGTGGTTGAGGCGAATGCCGGGCGGTACGGTCTGTTCGATCAGCTCATCGCGGCTGGCGACACCCAGTGCCTCGAGCATGGCCTGCTGCTCCGGGCCATCGGGGCCCAGGTGACGACGCAGGAAAGGGTTGGGCTCTTGCAGTTGACTCAGGGATGGCGACTGGGACATGGCGACGATCTCTTCCTGGACCAGTTCTCTTGGAGACTTACAAGTCTAGGAAGGGATCGGGGATATTGCGGGAAAACTTGTGAAGCCTGTTCGCCAGCAAGCTGGCTCCTACGAGACCAGATACACCCCCTGTAGGAGCCAGCTTGCTGGCGAACCTGGGTTACTCGCCGATAAAGGCCTTGTAGCCAGCAGCATCCAGCAGCTTGTCCAGCTCGGCCTTGTCGCTCGGCTTCAGCTTGAAGATCCACGCATCGTAGGGTTCTTCGTTCAGCAGCTCAGGGCTGCCGTCCAGCTCGTCGTTGACCGCGATCACTTTGCCGCCCACCGGCGCGTAGATATCCGAAGCGGCCTTGACCGATTCGACCACGCCCGCGGCGTCGCCAGCCGAGAACACCTTGCCGACTTCGGCCAGCTCGACGAACACCACGTCACCCAGGGCTTGCTGGGCATGGTCGCTGATGCCCACGGTCACCGTGCCATCGGCTTCCAGACGCGCCCACTCATGGCTTTCGGCAAAACGCAGGTCGGCGGGAATATTGCTCATGTCTTGTCTTCCTCGATTGGGTCAGCGGACGGCCCGCCGTTAAGTGTTCAGATCAGGATCTTGCCGTGGCGCACGAAGGTTGGCTTGACCACACGCACCGGGTACCACTTGCCGCGGATCTCCACCTCGGCACGATCACCGGTAGCCATGGGCACACGCGCCAGGGCAATGGATTTGCTCAGCGTAGGCGAGAAACTACCACTGGTGATCTCCCCTTCGCCAATGCCGGATACGCGGACCACTTGGTGGGCGCGCAATACACCACGCTCCTCGAGCACCAGGCCGACCAGTTTTTCCTTCACGCCCTGCTCGATTTCCGCCAGCAGGCCGCCGCGACCGACGAACTCGCGGCCAGCCGGCTCCCAAGCGACGCTCCAGCCGAGATTGGAAGTCAGTGGGGTGTGGGACTCGTCGATGTCCTGGCCATACAGGTTCATGCCGGCTTCCAGGCGCAGCGTGTCACGGGCACCCAGGCCACTGGGGGCGATGCCCGCACCGACCAGGTCGTTGAAGAAGGCCGGGGCCTGATCGCCGGGGAGGATGATCTCGAGACCGTCTTCGCCCGTGTAGCCCGTACGGGCGATGAACCAGTCACCTTCGGCGAAGCCCTCGAACGAGCGCAGTTCGCGGATCAGTGCGGCACGCGGCGCGCTGACCAGGGCGGCGACCTTTTCGCGGGCTTGAGGGCCTTGAATCGCGAGGATTGCCAGCTCCGGGCGAGCGGTGAAATTGACCTTGAAGCCAGCGCTCTGCGCCTGCAGCCAGTTCAGCACCTTGTCGCGAGTGGCGGCGTTGGCCACCAGGCGGTAGCCATCTTCGGTGCGGTAGGCGATCAGGTCGTCGATGACCCCGCCTTCATGATTGAGCAACGGGCTGTACAGCGCCTTGCCGGGGCTTTCCAGGCGCGTCACGTCATTGGCGAGCAGGTGCTGCAGCCAGGGTGTGGCGGCACAGCCTTCGATATCGATGACGGTCATGTGCGAGACATCGAAAACCCCGCAGTCACTGCGCACCTGATGGTGCTCCTCGACCTGCGAGCCGTAATGCAGGGGCATGTCCCAACCGCCGAAGTCGACCGTCTTGGCGCCAAGCGCCAGGTGCAGGTCATACAGAGGCGTACGCTGTCCCATGGGTTTCTCCTTCCGGGCGTGGCGAGGCGGCGGCGGGCGGCAATTGTTTATTGATCACCTGTTCTTGTAGGAACCGCCGCTGCGAATGCCGCGCATTGTAGCCGCAAGGAAGCGCCCTGGCACCCTTATCGCCGATGCCCCGGACGATGGGCCGAACGACGGATCAGGCCGATCACCGGCAGCAAACCGACCAGCACCAGGGTCAGCGCCGGCAACGAAGCCCGCGCCCATTCACCCTCGCTGGTCATCTCGAACACACGCACGGCCAGGGTGTCCCAGCCGAACGGGCGCATCAGCAAGGTGGCCGGCATTTCCTTGAGCACATCGACGAACACCAGCAATGCGGCGCTCAGGGCCCCGGGCACCAGCAGCGGCAGATAAACCTTGAAAAACAATCCTGCCCCACCAACGCCGAGGCTGCGCGATGCCTCCGGCAAGGAGGGCCGGATGCGTTCCAGGCTGCTTTCCAACGGCCCGTAGGCGACCGCGATGAAGCGCACCAGGTAGGCCAACAGCAGCGCCGACAGGCTGCCCAGCAACAGCGGCTTGCCCGCCCCGCCCAACCACTGCGAAAGCGGTATCACCAGTTGGTTGTCCAGGTAGCTGAACGCCAGCATGATCGACACGGCAAGCACCGAGCCGGGCAACGCGTAGCCCAGGTTGGCCAGCCCGACCCCCGCACGAATCCCCGTGGTCGGAGCCTGGCGGCGGGCGAAGGCCAGCAGCATGGCCACGCTGACCGTGATCAACGCGGCCATGCCTCCCAGATACAGGGTGTGCATGACCAGCCCGAAATAGCGCTCGTCCAGGTCGTGCCGGCCTCGCTGCCAGAACCACGCCAGCAGTTGCAGCAGCGGGATGACGAAGGCGCAGGTGAGCACCAGCAGGCACCAGGCGCTGGCGGCGAACGCCTTGACGCCGCGCAGGTGATAAAGCGCCTGCCCCCGTGGCCGTTCATTGCCACTGCGGCCGGCACCGCGGGCGCGGCGCTCGCCGTACAACACCAGGATGACCGCCAGCAACAGCAGGCTGGCCAGCTGCGCCGCGCTGGACAGGCTGAAGAAGCCGTACCAGGTCTTGTAGATGGCCGTGGTGAAGGTGTCGAAGTTGAACACCGACACCGCGCCGAAATCGGCCAGGGTTTCCATCAGCGCCAGGGCGATACCCGCGCCGATGGCCGGGCGCGCCATGGGCAGGGCGACGCGCCAGAACGCTTGCAGGGGGGACAGGCCAAGCACCCGCGCCGCTTCCATCAGGCCCTTGCCCTGGGCCAGGAAAGCGGTGCGTGCCAGCAGGTAGACGTAGGGATAGAACACCAGTACCAGGACCGTGATCACCCCGCCGGTGGAACGCACCCGCGGCAGGCGCATGGGCCCGAACACTTCGCGCAGCGCCGTCTGCACGGGGCCGGCGAAATCCAGCAGGCCGACGAAGACGAATGCCAGCACATAGGCAGGGATGGCGAAGGGGAGCATCAACGCCCAGTCAAGCCAACGCCGGCCCGGGAATTCACAAAGGCTGGTGAGCCAGGCCAGGCTCACGCCCAGAACGGTCACACCGATGCCAACGCCGACCACCAGCGTGAGGGTGTTGCCCAGCAGGCGGCCCATCTGGGTGTCGAGCAGGTGCGACCAGATCTGCATGTCGACCGACTGCCATGAGATCACCAGGACGCTCAGCGGCAGCAGGACCAGGGCGGCGCTGAGGAAGACCGGGAGGTACCAGCGGCGTTGGAGGGTATGGGGCAATGCAGGAGTCTCGGTTGCAGGTGGCGACCGCTGCGCGGTCGTTCGCGGCTGAAGCCGCTCCTACAAGGGACCGTACAATCCTGTAGGAGCGGCTTCAGCCGCGAAGGGGCCCTTGAGGGCCCGAAAGGATAAGCCGTGAAACTCAGTTCCAGCCAGCCCGGTCCATCAAGCGAATGGCCTCGGCCTGGCGCTTGCCGGCCACCTCGACCGGAATACTGTCGGCCTTGAAGCTACCCCACGCCGCCACTTCCTCGGAAGGCTTGACCTTCGGGTTGGCGGGGAACTCCTGGTTGATGTCGGCAAACAGCTTCTGCGCTTCTTCGCCGGTCATCCACTCGACCAGCTTCTTCGCCGCTTCCGGGTGTGGCGCGTGCTTGGTCAGGCCAATACCCGACAGGTTGACGTGCACGCCACGGTCGCTTTGGTTGGGCCAGAACAGCTTCACCGGCAGGTTCGGCTTCTCCTTGTGCAGGCGGCCGTAATAATAGGTGTTGACGATGCCCACGTCGCACTGGCCGGCGGCGATGGCCTGAAGCAAGGCGGTGTCATCGGAGAATACGTCGGTAGAGAGGTTGTTGACCCAGCCCTTCACCAGCTTCTCGGTCGCGGCCTCGCCGTGGTTCTCGATCAGGGTGGCGGTCAGCGACTGGTTGTAGACCTTCTTCGCCGTACGCAAGCACAGGCGGCCTTCCCAGTTCTTGTCGGCCAGGGCCTCATAGGTGCTCAGCTCGGACGGTTTGACCCGCTCGGTGGAGTAGACGATGGTCCGCGCGCGCAGGCTCAGGCCGGTCCAGTCGTGGGACGAGGCGCGGTACTGCGCAGGAATGTTCTGGTCGATGATGGCCGACTTGATCGGCTGCAGGATGCCCATCTGCTCGGCCTGCCAAAGGTTGCCGGCATCGACGGTGAGCAGCAGGTCGGCCACGCCATTCTCGCCCTCGGCCTTGATGCGCTGCATCAGCGGGGCTTCCTTGTCGGTGATGAACTTGATCTTCACTCCGGTCTTGGCGGTGTAGGCGTCGAATACCGGCTTGATCAGTTCGTCGATGCGCGAGGAGTACACCACCACTTCGTCCGCCGCCTGGGCGGTGCCACCGAACAACGTGAGGGCCAGGGCGGCCAGTAGGGGCTTGCGGGATAACATTCGGAGCACTCCTCGCTGAGTTGAGAGGTGCAAATGGTAGTGGTTCCCATTTTACGGCTCATCTGCCGAGCCGTTACCAGATGTTGCTGGGGACTGCTACGCAGTCCTTTCGCGGCACCAGGCCGCTCCTACAGGGATTGCGCAAAACCTGTAGGAGCGGCCTTGTGCCGCGAAAGGGCCGCAACGCGGCCCCGGCCATCTCAAGCCTTGGCCAACTCCGGCAAATCCCCGGACAACCCCAACGCCTGGCGCACGAACAACGCCTTGGCCTCGGGCATCTGCTCCACCAGCTTCAGCCCGCTGTTGCGCAACCAGCGCAGCGGCAGCGGGTTGGCCTGGAACAACCGCTCGAAACCTTCCATCGCCGCCATCAGCGCCAGGTTATGCGGCATCCGCCGCCGCTCGAAGCGGCTCAACACCTTCACATCGGCCAGGCGCTCGCCGCGCTCGCAGGCTCGCACCAGTTCCTCGGCCAGCACCGCGGCATCGAGGAAGCCCAGGTTGACCCCCTGCCCCGCCAGCGGGTGGATGGTGTGGGCCGCGTCGCCGATCAGCGCCAGCCCTTCCTCCACATACCGCTTGGCGTGGCGCTGGCGCAGCGGCACGCAGACCCGCGGGTCGGCCTGCAACACCTCGCCCAGACGGCCCTCGAAGGCGCGCTCCAGCGCCTTGCAGAACGCCTCGTCGTCCATCGCCATGGCCTGCTCGGCCTGCTCCGGCGTGGTCGACCAGACGATCGAGCACCAATCCTGCCGGCCGTCGCGGTCAAGCGGCAGGAAGGCCAGCGGGCCCTCGTCAGTGAAGCGCTGCCAGGCCGTGACCCGGTGGGCTGCGCTGCAACGCACGCTGGTGACGATGGCGTGGTGCAGGTAATCCCACTCACGGGTCTCGCAGCCTGCCAGGCGTCGCACCGCCGAGTTGGCGCCGTCGGCAGCGATCACCAGCGGCGAACGCAGCTGACGGCCATCGGCCAGGGTCAGCAGCCATTCGTCACCGGAGCGGCGCAGCTGCTCGAGGCGGGCATTGGGCAGCAGCCCGACATCGCTGTCGTGCAGGCGCTCCAGCAGGCCGTCCTGGACCACGCGATTCTCGACGATATGGCCCAGCACCTGGGCATGCACGCTGGCCGCCGAGAAGTGGATCTCGCCGGTGCCGCTGCCATCCCAGACACGCATGTGCGAATACGGCGAGACGCGCCGCCGGGCGATGCCCTCCCAGGCACCGACACGTTCGAGGATGCGCTGGCTGGCCGCCGACAACGCGCTGACCCGCGGTTCGAACGCCGCGTCGCTATCGAAGGGCTTGACCGACAGCGGGCCGCCGTCGAGCAGAAGGACTTCCAGGCCGCTGTGGCGCAAGGCCAGGGCCAGGGCGCTGCCGACCATACCGGCACCGACAATCAACAGATCCGCGCGCATTTCCATGCCTTACGCCTGCCTCGCTTGCGGCTTGAGCCGCACATATAGGGTTTTGTCGACCCGCGCCACCAGTTCGCCGGCACCGTCGCGGATCTCCACCTGCAACCGGGGCAGGTATTTCTTGCCGCTGGCGGTCTGCTGGCGGATGTCGTCCAGCAGCGCGTCATCGACGTGCAGTTCGGCATACACCGGGCCCTTGCCCGGCGAGATGAAATCGATGCTGGCGGCCTTGTCCCAGACGATGTACTCGCGCCCCAGCTGCTCGATCAGCAGCAGCATGTAGAACGGGTCGACCATCGAATACAGGCTGCCGCCGAACTGGGTGCCGACATAGTTGCGATTCCACCGCGTCAGCTTCATGCGCACCTTGACGCGGCGCATGTCCGGGCTGATCTCCTCGATGTGGATGCCGGCGCCGAGGTAAGGCGGGTAGAGATTCAACAGCCAACGCAGCATGCGGGCTCGGCGCGCGAGCTTGCGGGAGTCGCTCATGCCTGGCCTCGCGGGTCGGGGCGCGTGCCCAGGCCCATGGCCTGGCGGGCGAACCAGCTTTTCGCCGGGGGCAGCAGGTCAAGGCCGAGCAAACCGATATTGCGCCCAGCCGCCATCAAAGGCTGGTTGCTGCCAAACAGGCGGGTGACCTGGTCGGAGAAGCCAATGGTCATCGCCTGGTCGAGGCGCTGGCGCTGCTGGTAGACCTGCAGCGTGGCCAGGTCACCGGGTTGCTGCGGGCCGGCCAGCAACGCATCGGCCAGCGACTGCACATCGCGCAGCGACAGGTTGAAACCCTGGCCGGCGATCGGGTGCAGGCTGTGGGCGGCGTTGCCCAGCACCACCAGGTGTGGGCGCACCTGCTCCTCGGCCTCGACCAGCGCCAGCGGATACAGATGACGGGCGCCCACCTGACGCAGCGCGCCCAGGCGATAGCCGAAGGCGTCCTGCAGCTCGCGCAGGAAACTGCGCTCGTCGAGCTCGGCCAGGCGCCTGGCGTCCATCCCCTGGCGGGTCCAGACCAGCGCGCAGCGGTTCTCGGAAAGTGGCAGCAAAGCCATCGGGCCCTGCTCGGTGAAGCGTTCGAAGGCCTGGCCGCCGTGGGCTTCGCCCGGGGTGATGTTGGCGATCAGCGCGCTCTGGTCATAGGGCGTGCGGCGCACATGAATGCCCAACTGCTCGCGCAGGCCCGAGCGACCACCGTCGGCCAGCACCGCCAGGTCGCACTCAAGCGAGGTGTCGTCATCCAGCTGCAAGCGATAGCCACCGGCGATGGCCTGCATGGCCTTCACTTCGGCCGGGCAGCGCCAGCTGACCACCTCGCTGTCGATGGCCTGCCACAGGCACTGGCCAAGCCAGGCGTTCTCCACCACATAGCCGAGCGCTGGCACGCCCTCCTCGCCGGCATCCAGGCGCGTGGCGCCAAAGCGGCCGCGGTCGGAGACCTGGATCTGCAGGATCGGTTCGGCACGACGGCTGATGGTCTGCCACAACCCCAGTTGCTCATAGATCTGCCGGGTGCCGTAGGACAGCGCCGAAGAGCGCGCGTCGTAGCTGGGCTGGAAGCTGTCGCCCGGAGCGAACGGTTCGATCAGCAGGATCTTCCAGCCACGCGCCTTGGCCGCGGCCTGCAGGGTCAACGCCAGGCTGGCGCCGACCAGCCCGCCACCGATGATCGCCAGATTGACCCGATTCATGCGGCGTCCTCGCGGGCACCGAGCATCAACGCCTCGATGTCGGCGACGGTCTTGGGTACGCCTGAAGTGAGGATTTCACAACCTTGCCTGGTGACTACCACGTCGTCCTCGATCCTTACGCCGATGCCGCGCCATTTCTTCGCGACGTTCTGGTTGTCGGCGGCAATGTAGATGCCGGGTTCGACGGTCAGCGCCATGCCCGGTTCGAGCACCCGCCATTGGCCGCCGACCTTGTATTCGCCCACGTCGTGCACATCCATGCCCAGCCAGTGCCCGGCGCGGTGCATGTAGAAGGCGCGATGGGCTTCGCTGTCGATCAGCGCCTGCACCTCGCCCTTGAGCAGGCCCAACTCCACCAGGCCTTCGGTGATCACCCGCACGGTCGCCTCGTGGGCGTGGTTCCAGTGCTTGCCTGGGGCGATCACTTCGAACGCCGCTTCCTGGGCCTTGAGCACCAGTTCGTAGATAGCCTTCTGCTCCGGCGAGAAGCGCCCGCTGACCGGGAAGGTGCGAGTGATGTCGCTGGCGTAGCAGTCGATCTCGCAGCCGGCGTCGATCAATACCAGGTCACCGTCCCTGAGCGGCGCATCGTTCTGCTGGTAATGCAGGATGCAGCTGTTGCGCCCGGCCGCGACGATAGAGCCGTACGCCGGCATCTTCGCCCCGCCCTTGCGGAACTCGTAGTCGAGCTCGGCTTCCAGGCTGTACTCGTGCAACCCCGCACGGCACGCCTGCATGGCCCGGACGTGGGCGCGGGCGGAGATTGCCGCGGCCTCGCGCATCACCTTCACTTCCGCCGCCGATTTATACAG
This sequence comes from Pseudomonas sp. MWU13-3659, assembly GCF_023757525.1. Lineage (NCBI taxonomy): Bacteria > Pseudomonadati > Pseudomonadota > Gammaproteobacteria > Pseudomonadales > Pseudomonadaceae > Pseudomonas > Pseudomonas sp. MWU13-3659. Next base: position 43,007 of record NZ_JAMSHW010000005.1, read on the forward strand.
GCGCATGTCGTGCAGCAGATGATCCAGGGCAACGAACTCGTTCGGCGGCTGGGCACCCAGGCGGGCCTTCGAACGGATCACGTTGATCCAGTCCATCAGCCGCCGGTCGAACTCGGCATTGCTGCCCATGGCGCTGTAGACCCGTTCGCGCCCTTCGATCAGGCCGGGCAGGATCTCGTCGATGTCGGTGATGGGGAAGGCGTCGTCGGCGCCGAAGTCGCGCATCGCGCCTTCCTGGCCAGCACGCAGGCCGTCCCACTGCTCACGCTCAGGGTTGCGCTCACGGCAGAACAGCACGTACTCGCCGTGCTCGCGGCCGGGGATCAGCGCAATCACCGCCTCGGGCTCGGGGAAGCCGCTGAGGTACTGGAAGTCGCTGTCCTGGCGATAGACGTGCTCGACGTCGCGGTTGCGGATGGCAACCGCGGCGGCCGGCAGGATGGCGATGCTGTTGGGGACCATCTGCGCCATCAGCGCCTTGCGCCGACGGGCGTACTCCGCCTTGGGTATGTGGCTCATGGGCAAACGACCCCGGTTCAGATCAATGCAGCGATGGCTTGGGCGCGGGCGCGGCAGGTGCGGCCAACTCCGTGTACAGCAGCAGCGGCGCGACGCGCAGGTATTCCATGACTTCCATGTAGTCGTTTTCGCCGTCCTCGGACTCTTCCAGCGCTTCCTGGACCTGCGAGATGGCCACCAGGTCCTGGAGCACTTCCTTCGCGTCGGTGGACAAGTCCTTGCCGCCAGCGTTCAAGCCGAAACCGGCAATGAAGCCCTGGCACCATTGGCCCAGCGCGGCGGCGCGGTCGGCCAGCGCGGCATCGTCGGACGGCAGCAGCAGGACGATGGCGACGTCCTCGCCGGTCAGTTCGGCCTTGACCATCTCTTGCAGGCCGACCAGGGCGTTGCGCACGGTGTCGCCGGGCTCGGTCTCGAGCAGCTGGGCCGCATCGGCCAGCCAGGCGTCGGCATCGAAGCCGGCGCCGGCGCAGCTGCGGCCGATCAGCAGGCCATGCAGCTCGGCGGGAGTGACAGGGTGGCCATTGCTCGAGAGCAACATGGCGAAGGCGATGTAGGGCGATTGGGTATTGGGCATGGGCAGCTAGGCGCCAGACGGCGCAATGACTAGAATGGAGACCTTGTATCCTAGCACCGGCAGGCGCGCCAAGACCATCGGCACTGGCCGTCTCGCCCCTGGGGCAGGCATGATCGCCAGGTGAGTCAAGGAATCGAGTGCAACCCATGCAAGAGAACGACCTGCAAGCGCTGATGAGCCGGTTCGAGCTGCTGATCGAGCGCGTCGAGCAACTAAAACGGCAAAATGCACTCCTACTAGCTCAGGAACGATCCTGGCGCGAGGAGCGCGCCCACCTCATCGAAAAGAACGAGATCGCCAAACGCAAGATCGAGTCGATGATCTTGCGCCTCAAGGCCCTGGAGCAAGACTCATGAGTTCAAGCAATAGCGTCACCGTGCAGATCCTCGACAAGGAATACTCGATCATCTGCCCGCCCGAGGAGCGCAACAACCTGGTCGGTGCCGCGCGTTATCTGGACGGCAAGATGCGCGAGATCCGCAGCAGCGGCAAGGTGATCGGCGCCGACCGCATCGCCGTGATGGCCGCGCTGAACATCACCCACGAACTGCTGCACCGCCAGGAACGCCCGGAAACCGCCAGCGGCGGCACCACTCGCGAGCAGGTGCGCGACCTGCTGGAACGGGTCGATCAGGCACTGGCCGACGATCCGGTTAGCAAAAACGATTGAGATTGGTATACTGGCGCCACTCCCTGGGGGATGCGCCAGTCGGTTATGTCCCTGAGCCGATACGCACAACCACGGGGGTTGCACGCTGGGGCCGGTGTGCATGTCCGCCCGACGGAAAGCCTTAACGCCCCCTGCAATCTCCACCTTGAACTTTCGGGTTCAAGGGCTACACCGATAGCGGTCTTGTCGGGGAGCCTGAATTCTATTGCCCGCCTTCCTGGCGGGCATTTCGTTTTGGCCGCCAGCCTCATTGGGGATCGCCCGTGCCATGACCGACATCGCGCCGCTCACCCGCCCCCAACTGCGCCGCCTGCTACGCAACGCCCGCCGCGCACTGACACCCGCCCAGCAACGCCAGGCCGCACTCGGCCTGTACCGCCAGTTGGCGCAGGACCCGCTGTTCCGCCGCGCCCGACATATCGCCCTGTATCTACCCAACGACGGCGAAATCGACCCACGCCTGCTGCTGCGCGAAGCCCACAAACGCGGCAAGCACGTGTACCTGCCCGTGCTGCACGCCTGGCCGCGTACCCGCATGGTGTTCCAGCGCTTCGAGCCGGGCGAGAAACTGCGCCCCAACCGCTTCCGCATCGCTGAGCCGGTGATCGAGCGCAAGCGTCAACGACCGGTCTGGGCGCTGGATCTTGTCCTGCTGCCGCTGGTCGGGTTCGATGAAGTGGGCGGTCGCCTGGGCATGGGGGGCGGGTTCTACGACCGCAGCCTGGCCTATCAGGCGCGGCGCAAGGCCTGGAAGAAGCCAGTGCTGCTGGGGCTGGCGCATGAATGCCAGAAAGTGGAGCGGCTGGCTCAGGCGAGCTGGGATGTACCCTTGCGCGGGACGGTCTCGGACCGTGGCAGGTACCTGGCGCCGAAGTGAACAGGCGCGAAAAGGGGGATCAGCGGTGCTGCTGTTGGGCGGGGTCGACCGGGGCCTGTTGATAGGCGGCGTCCAGCTTTCGCTCCCACAAACCCTGAGCGTAACCGGTGGTGACCACACCCAGACCGAAGATGAAGGCCAGGATCCAGAGCAGGTCCGGTTTACGTTGTTTCATCGATTGCCCCCCTAGGCAATAGTCCATGCTCGGCGGCTTTCTTGATGGCTGCCGGAGCGTCTAGCTTTAAAATCGGCGCATTTTCCGACAACGTGAGTCGACACGCAAACGTTGACGCCAACCGACTGTCGGTTTCATGCAACGATTTATTTCAAACCCTTTCAGGAGCAGCATCCATGGCCTATTGGCTGATGAAATCCGAGCCCGACGAGCTGTCGATCGAAGCCTTGGCACGCCTGGGCGAGGCTCGTTGGGACGGTGTGCGCAACTACCAGGCGCGCAATTTTCTGCGGGCCATGAGCGTAGGCGACGAGTTCCTGTTCTACCACTCCAGTTGCCCGCAACCAGGCGTCGCCGGCGTCGCCCGGATCACCGCCGCCGCCTATCCGGACCCCACGGCGCTGGACCCTGAAAGCCACTACTTCGACGCCAAGGCCAGCACCGAGAAAAACCCGTGGAGCGCGGTGGACGTGGCCCATGTGCAGACATTCCGCCAGGTGCTCGGCCTGGGCCTGCTCAAGCAGCAGGCCGCGCTGGAGGCATTGCCCCTGGTGCAGAAGGGTACCCGCCTGTCGGTGATGCCAGTGACACCCGAACAATGGGCGGCGATCCTCGCGCTGAGCTGAATACCCGTCTATCGTCAGGGGTTTGACCAATATCAACGCGCCAGGAAGTGCGCCGCGCCAGGATTGAGGCGTGCAAGCCGCAGGATGCAGACCGATGAACCGAATCGCCCCCAGACTCTTCGCTGGCGCCCTGATCACCCTGCTGCTGGCGGCGGGTGGGCTGGGTTACTGGAAATCCCTCCACGACCGCCTGCCCGAAGGCCTGAGCATGGGCAACGGCCGCCTCGAATCCACCGAAGTGCAGATCGCCAGCAAGGTTCCCGGCCGCCTGGCCGAGGTGCTGGTGGACGAAGGCGACAAGGTCAGCCGTGGCCAACTGCTGGCGCGCATCGACACCCGCACGATGGAAGCCCAGCGTACCCAGGCCGAGGCCGAAGTGCTGCGCGCCAACGAAAACTACGCCGCCGCCCAGGCCAGCGTGCAACTGCGTCAAAGCGAGCTGCTATTGGCCAGCCAGGAGCTCAAGCGGGTGCGCGAGATCTTCCAGCGTAAATTCGCCAGCCAACAGTTGCTCGACCAGCAACAAGCCCGCTACGACACCGCCAACGCCGCCGTGGTCGCCGCCCGGGCGCAACTGGCGGCGATCAAGGCCGCCATCGGCGCCGCCGAGGCCCAGGTGGCGCAGCTCACCAGCGAGATCGACGACAGCAGCCTGCGCGCGCCCATCGACGGCATCATCCAACTGCGCCTGGCCGAGCCCGGCGAAGTGCTCGGCGCCGGTGGCCGGGTGTTGATGCTGATCGACCCCAGCGACCAGTACATGAATCTCTACCTGCCCGCCGCTACCACCGGGCGGCTGACGGTTGGCGATCAGGCACGGATCGTCCTCGACGCCCTGCCTGAGAAGGCCTTGCCGGCCAAGGTGGCGTTCGTCGCGGCGAAGGCGCAGTTCACCCCGAAACAGGTGGAGACCCGCGACGAACGGCAGAAGCTGGTGTTCCGGGTGAAGCTGCGCCTGAATGAACCCAGCGCCGTGCCCCAGGCCAAGCCCGGCATGCCCGGCGCCGGCTACGTGCGCACCGCCGACGTGGGTTGGCCGGCCAACCTGCAATGAACGCCGCCCCAGCCCTGCTGGCCGAGGGCATCAGCCACCGCTACGGCGACCTGCAGGCCCTACGGGACGTGGCCTTCAGCCTGCCGGCCGGCACCCGCTGCGGCCTGATCGGCCCGGATGGCGCCGGCAAGTCGACACTGCTCGGGCTGATCGCCGGGGTCAAGCGCCTGCAACAGGGTGAGCTGCAGGTGCTTGGCGGCCCGATTCGCCAGCGCCGCCACCGCACCACGCTGTACCCCAGGGTCGCGTTCATGCCCCAGGGCCTGGGCAACAACCTGTACCCGGAGCTGTCGATCCGCGAGAACATCCAGTTCTTCGCCACCCTGTTTGGCCTGGGCCGCACCGAATGCCGCCAGCGCATGGCCAGCCTGCTGCGCGCCACCGACCTGGAACGCTTCGCCGAGCGCCCGGCGGGCAAGTTGTCCGGTGGCATGAAACAGAAGCTCGGTTTGTGTTGCGCGTTGATCCACGAACCGGACCTGCTGATCCTCGACGAGCCGACCACGGGCGTCGACCCGTTGTCGCGGCGGCGCTTCTGGGAACTGGTGGAGCAGGTCCGTGCCCAGCGCCCTCAACTGACCCTGCTGGTGGCCACCGCCTACATGGAAGAGGCCGAGCAGTTCGAGCACTGCCTGATGCTCGACGGCGGGCGCCTGCTGGCGGCCGGCCCCAGCCAGGAACTGGCTGCCGTCACCGCGAGTGGCAAGCTTGACGATGCCTTCACTCGCTTCCAGGGTGCCGGCCGCGAACAGCCCGCCCCCCTGCACATTCCACCCCGCGAGACCGACGACGGCCCGATCGCCATCGAAGCCCACGACCTGACCTTGCGCTTCGGCGACTTCACCGCCGTGAACAAGGTCAGCTTCGCCATCGGCCGTGGCGAGATCTTCGGCTTCCTCGGTTCCAACGGCTGCGGCAAGACCACCACCATGAAAGTACTCACCGGCCTGATGCCGGCCAGTGAGGGCAGCGCCAGCCTGCTCGGGCGCCCGGTGGACGCCGGCGACCTGGCCACGCGCAAGCGGGTGGGGTTCATGTCCCAGAGCTTTTCCCTGTATGGCGAGCTGAGTACCCGACAGAACCTCGAGTTGCACGCGCGCCTGTTCGACCTGCCCAAGGCCGAAAGCACCCCACGCATCAACGAGCTGATCGAACGTTTCGACCTCGGCGCCATCGCCGACCAACCTTCCGGTGCCCTGCCCCTGGGCTTGCGCCAGCGCCTGTCGCTGGCTGTGGCGGTACTGCACCGCCCGGAAGTGCTGATCCTCGACGAACCAACCTCCGGCGTCGATCCGGCCGCCCGCGACGGCTTCTGGCGCTTGCTGGTGGAGCTGTCCCGCGAGCAGGGCGTGACCATCTTCCTCTCCACCCACTTCATGAACGAAGCCCTGCGCTGTGACCGCATTTCGCTGATGCACGCCGGTCGGGTGCTGGCCTGCGACACCCCGCAGGCGCTGCAACGGCAGTTCGGCGGCGACACCCTGGAAGACGCCTTCGTGCGCTGCCTCGAACAGGCCCAGGACACGCCAACCCAGGCCCAGGCCGATACAACGCTGGAACAGGCCGGCACGCCGCCACCGCCGCTGCGCCAAGCGTTCAGCCTGCGCCGCCTGCTGGCGGTGGCCAGCCGCGAGGGCAAGGAACTGCTGCGTGACAAGGTGCGCCTGGCCTTTGCCCTGCTCGGTGCACTGTTCATGATGGTGATCTTTGGCTATGGCATTTCGCTGGACGTGGAAAACCTGGCCTTCGCCGTCTACGACCAGGACCAGAGCCCGCAAAGCCGCGCCTACCTCGAGGCCTTTCGCGGGTCACGCTACTTCGCCGAACAAGCGCCGATCCGCGACGCCCGCCAGCTGCACCAGCGCCTGCAACGCTCGGAAATCAAGCTGGCCCTGGAGATCCCGCCAGGCTTCGGCCGCGACCTGCACGCCGGGCGTCAGCCGGTGGTGGCGGCCTGGCTAGACGGCGGCATGCCGTTCCGCGCCGAGACCAGCCGCAACTATGTCGAGGCCGTGCACCAGGCCAACCTCGAACAGCTCGCCGCCCTCGGCCCGCACCCGGTGTCGCGCCAACAGCCCGTGCGCCTGGAGACGCGCTTTCGCTACAACCAGGACGTGGTCAGCGTGAACGCCATCGGCCCCGGGGTGATGGCGCTGATCCTGGCGTTCATCCCGGCCATGCTCACCGCGCTGGGGATCGTGCGGGAAAAGGAACTGGGCTCGATCACCAACTTCTACGCCACCCCGCTCACCCGCCTGGAGTTCCTGCTCGGCAAGCAGGCGCCCTACCTGGCGGTGAGCCTGGTCAACCTGGCGCTGCTGGTGGCGATGAACCGCTGGCTGTTCGGCGTGCCGCTCAAGGGCAGCCCACTGGCCCTGGCCTGCGGCGGCCTGGCCTACCTGCTGGCGACCACCAGCCTGGGGCTGTTGATCTCGGCCTTCACCCGCACGCAGATCGCGGCGATCCTCGGCACCATGATCATCACCAGCCTGCCGACCATCCAGTTCTCCGGGCTGATCGTGCCGCGCTCGTCGCTGGACGGCTCGGCGGCGCTCATGGGCCAGCTGTTCCCGGCCGGCTACTTCCTCGACATTGCCGTCGGCACCTTCACCAAGGCCCTGGGCCTGCGCGAGCTGTGGCCACAGTGCCTGGTCCTGCTGGGCTTCTTCGCCGCCTTCACCGGGCTTAGCCTGGCCATGCTGAAAAAGCAGGAGGCCTGAGATGAGCCGACTCGCGCATACCTTGCGCCTGGGCCTGAAGGAACTGACCAGCCTGCGCCATGACAGCGTGTTGCTGCTGTTCCTGCTATACGCCTTCAGCGTGGCGATCTACATGCCTGCCGCCGGCTCGGTGATCGGCGTGCACAACGCCAGCGTGGCGGTGGTCGACGAAGACCGCAGCGCGCTGTCGCGCAAGCTCGCCGAGTCGCTGCAGCCACCCGAGTTCCAGCCTGCCGTGGCCCTGCCAGCCGACCGCCTGGACCAGGCCATGGACAGCGGCCAGTACACCTTCATCATCAACGTACCGGTGAACTTCCAGAGTGACCTGCTGGCCGGGCGCTCGCCGGAGCTGCAGGTCAACGTCGATGCCACGGCCATGAGCCAGGCGTTCATGGGCGCCGGCTACATCGGCCGGATCTTCGAACGCGAACTGCTCGAATACGCCGACCGCAGCGCCACCAGCCCCGCGCTGATCAACCCCAAGGCGCTGTTCAACCCCAACCTGGAGGGTGGCTGGTTCCTGGCGGTGATCCAGATCGTCAACAACATCACCATCCTCGCCATCGTGCTCACCGGCACCGCGCTGCTACGCGAGCGCGAGCATGGCACCCTTGATCACTTGCTGGTGCTGCCGCTGACGGCGCTGGAAATCATGTTGGCGAAGATTGGCAGCAACGCCCTGGTGGTGGTGCTGTGCACCTGGGTTTCGCTGGAGGTGGTGGTCAAGGGCGCGCTGGGCGTGCCGCTGGCGGGTTCGCTGGGGCTGTTCCTGGGGGTGACCGCGTTGTACCTGTTCGCCAGCACGGCATTGGGGATCTTCCTCGCCACCTTGGCGCGTTCGACGCCGCAGTTCGGCCTGCTGGCGATCCCGGTGATCATACCGATGCTGCTGCTCTCGGGCGGCAGCACACCGCTGGACAGCATGCCGCAATGGCTGCAGTGGGTCATGCAGGGCTCGCCCTCGACCCACTTCGTCAGCCTGGGCGCGGCGATCCTGTTCCGCGACGCCGGGCTGAGCGTGGTGTGGCCAGACGTGCTGGCCCTGGCCGTGATCGGCCTGGTGTTCTTCAGCGTGGCACTGCTGCGCTTTCGCCGCAGCCTCGCCGCCTGATCACTGCACGATCAGGTTGTTGAACAGCAGGTCCTCGACGATCGGCTTGCCCTCTTCGGACTCCATCACCTGCTGCACCTGCTTCAGGGCTTCCTGACGCAGTTTTTCCTTGGCTTCGACGTTGCTCATGTTGTCCACGCCCTGCTGGGTGAACAGCGCCACCAACTGATTGCGGATCAGCGGCTCGTGGTGCTTGACCGCTGCGGCGGCGGTATCGCCGGTGACGCGCAGGGCCACGTCGGCCTTGTACACCCGCAGTTTCGGGCCACCATCGAGCGCGTAGTTGCCGACAAAGGGCGGGCTCAGGGTGATGTAGGACACCTTCGGCTCCCCTTCCTTGGCTTCCTCGGCCATTGCCGCCGCTGGCAGCATCAGGGCCAGCACCATCAAGATCCACGCTTTCACGAATTCGCTCCTCAATACAGTTGGCGCCAGCTTACCCAGCGCGCCCGCCAAACCCAAGCCCGGGCTTATGCCGGCTCATCAGGGCGGGCCATGCTCGTTGACCGCAGTCACGGCCCTCCTACACTTATCGGCCACCACACGCAAAGGAATAGCCCTGATGAAAGCCTTGTTGTGCAAAGCCCTGGGCCCAGCGCGGGACCTGGTCCTGGAAGAGGTTGCCAGCCCCACGCCGAAGAAGAACGAGATTCTCCTCGACGTGCATGCCGCGGGGGTCAACTTCCCCGACACCCTGATCATCGAGGGCAAGTACCAGTTCCAGCCGCCGCTGCCGTTCTCGCCCGGTGGCGAGGCGGCCGGCGTGGTGACGGCGGTCGGTGAAAAGGCCGGTGCATTCAAGGTGGGCGACCGGGTCATGGCCCTGACCGGCTGGGGCGCCTTCGCCGAGCAGGTGGCGGTACCGTTCTACAACGTGCTGCCGATTCCGGCCGGCATGGACTTCACCACCGCCGCCGCCTTCGGCATGACCTACGGCACGTCGATGCACGCGCTGACCCAGCGCGGCCAGCTCAAGGCCGGCGAGACCTTGCTGGTGCTCGGCGCCTCGGGTGGCGTGGGGCTGGCGGCGGTGGAAATCGGCAAGGCCCTCGGCGCACGGGTGATCGCCGCGGCCAGCAGCGCCGAGAAGCTCGCGGTGGCCAAGGCTGCCGGGGCCGATGAACTGATCGACTACAGCCAGGCCAGCCTGAAGGATGAGATCAAGCGCCTGACCGGCGGCCAGGGCGTGGATGTGGTCTACGACCCGGTCGGTGGCGAGCTGTTCGACCAGGCCGTGCGCGGGCTGGCGTGGAACGGGCGGCTGCTGGTGGTGGGTTTTGCCAGCGGCACGATCCCGCAGTTGCCGGTGAACCTGGCGCTGCTCAAGGGCGCGGCGGTGCTCGGGGTGTTCTGGGGCGCGTTCGCCCAGCGTCAGCCGGAGGACAATGCGAAGAACTTCCGCCAGCTGTTCGCCTGGCATGCCGAGGGCAAGTTGAAGCCGTTGGTGTCGCAAACCTATCCGTTGGCCGAGGGGGGCGCGGCGATCGAGCGGCTCGTGCAGCGCCAGGCGGTGGGCAAGCTAGTCGTGGTGGCCAGGTAGAGGGGTTCGCCGGCAAGCCGGCTCCTACAGCGAGTCGTGCTTGCCGGTAATCCTTCTCAGAGCTCACGCAGGTTGTGGCAACGCCTGAACCGCGCCTCCAGGTTGCGATCCGGCATCTGGTGGCTGCGCAGGGCGTTGAGGGTCTGCTCCACATATTCCCGTGTCGTGCCGTAGCGGCCCTTGGCACTGGCCAGGATCTGGCTCAGCAAGGTGTCCGGCAGATTCCCGGCGTAACAGGGCAAGTGCCGCTCCAGCACGAAGCCCAGCGCCTGCACCTTGCTGCCATCACTCAAGCGGCAGCTCAGCCAATGCGGCCGATAGGCCGGATAGGGCATCTCGCGTTGCCACAGGGCCATCAGCGAGTCTTCCAGGTTGCTGTCGTCCAGCCGGTAGGCGAAACCGCTGCAAGAGCCGCCACGATCCAGGCCGAACACCAACCCAGGGCATTCCGGAGTGCCGCGATGCTCGTGGGACCAGAGGTAGAGCCCACGGTGATAACCATGCACCCGCGCCCGCTGGCGTTCCACCGAATGGCATTCAGGGCGCCAGATCAATGAGCCATAGGCGAACAACCACACCGGGCCGCCCATGTGCTGTGACAGGGTCACACTCATCGACTGTTGTAATTGCTCGCGGGTCAACTGTTGCCCGAAGTCGAGCGAGGGGGGATATGCGACCTGCCAGGATGAACTTTCAAGTGCCGACATAAACTGCCGCCATAATTCCTGTGAACTGCCAGAGTGCCGGTTCTACTGTGATACTTACAGTGCCTGTACGGACGTATTCGCGGCTGAAGCCGCTCCTACAGGAATTGCGCAAGCCTCTGTAGGAGCGGCTTTAGCCGCGAAGGCCCTGACGCCTAACGTAAGGCAGAACGCAGGTTCGGCTCAAGCCCGAATTCAAAGTTTCATTCAGTCGCCCGCCGAACGGAAACTAATATTTCGAGTATAGCGACAGTTATTAACCGTATCGGCAATAATTCCCGCCATATAATCGACCGAAAAAAGTTGGTTATTAAAAACAGCACACCCTTGCAGTGTGCCGTTTCTCGATCAACCGCGCGGTGCGTAGGCGAACACGTCGGCGCGCATGCGGTGGGCGTCCATGCCGGCCTCGACCAACGCGTCGAGAGTGGCATAGACCATGTTCGGCGAGCCGCTGGCATAGACATGGACCTGGTTCAGGTCGCCGATGTCTTCGCACACGGCTTCGTGCAGCAGGCCACAACGCCCCTCCCAACCGCACAGGTCGCTGACAACCTTGTGCAGGAACAGGTTGGGCAGGCGCTGCCACTCGTCCCAGTGCTCGATCTCGTAGAAGTCCTCGGGCCGGCGCACGCCCCAGTACAAGTGCACGGGGTGCTTGAAGCCCTTGGCGCGACAATGCTCGACCAGGCTGTGCATCTGGCCCATGCCGGTGCCTGCGGCAATCAGCACCAGCGGGCCATCCGGCAGCTCGGCCAGGTGGGCGTCGCCGAACGGCAGCTCGATACGCGCGATGCCATTGCGCTGCAATTGCGCGACCAGTTGCACGGCGCTGCTCTCACGCGCCAGCACATGCAGCTCCAGGTCACGGCCACCATGGGGTGCCGAGGCCAGGGAGAATGCGGCCTTGTCGGCGCCCTCGCGCTCGATCATCAGGTACTGCCCGGCGTGATAACGCGGTGGCTTGCCGGCCGGAGCACGCAGGCGCACGCGCCAGACGTCGCCACCCACCTCGACGCACTCGCTCACGGTGCAGGCCAGCTTGCGCACCGGTAGTTCGCCCAGGGCCAGCACACCATCCCAGAGCACCACGCAATCCTCCAGAGGCTCGGCGATGCAAGTGAACAGCTCGCCGTGATCACGGACCACGCCCTCCTGGCGCACACGCCCTTCCACCAGCAACGCGGCACAGACATGGCAGTTGCCATTACGGCAACTGCTCGGGCAGTCGTAACCCAGCCGCCGCGCCGCGTCCAGAATCCTTTCCCCGGGTTCCACCGCCAGTACCGCCCCGGAAGGCTGCAAGGTCACCTGCATCAATCTATTCCCAACTGATCCCACAGCTCATCGATACGGCGGGTGACGGCCTCGTCCTTGACGATGACCCGGCCCCATTCGCGTGTAGTTTCGCCCGGCCACTTGTGGGTGGCGTCCAGGCCCATCTTCGACCCCAGCCCCGACACCGGCGACGCGAAGTCGAGGTAATCGATGGGCGTGTTGTCGATCAACACCGTATCACGCTTGGGGTCCATGCGCGTGGTGATGGCCCAGATCACATCGTTCCAGTCGCGGGCGTTGATATCGTCGTCGGTGACAATAACGAACTTGGTGTACATGAACTGTCGCAGGAACGACCACACACCCAGCATCACGCGCTTGGCGTGGCCTGGATACTGCTTTTTCATGGTCACCACCGCCATGCGGTACGAACAGCCTTCCGGGGGCAGGTAGAAGTCGACGATCTCGGGGAACTGTTTCTGCAGGATAGGCACGAACACTTCGTTCAGCGCCACGCCGAGGATCGCCGGCTCATCCGGCGGACGGCCGGTGTAGGTGCTGTGGTAGATCGGCTTCTGCCGGTGGGTGATGCGCTCGACGGTGAACACCGGGAAGCTGTCCACCTCGTTGTAGTAGCCGGTGTGATCGCCGTACGGGCCTTCCGGAGCCATTTCACCCGGGTGGATCACGCCTTCGAGGATGATCTCAGCGGTGGCCGGCACCTGCAGGTCGTTGCCACGGCATTTGACCAGTTCGGTGCGGTTGCCACGCAGGAGACCGGCGAAGGCGTATTCGGAGAGCGTGTCCGGCACTGGAGTCACCGCACCCAGGATAGTCGCTGGGTCCGCACCCAAGGCCACGGCCACCGGGAAGGGTTGGCCAGGATGCTTCTGGCACCACTCGCGATAGTCCAGGGCACCACCGCGGTGGCTCAGCCAGCGCATGATGACCTTGTTGCGGCCGATCACCTGCTGGCGGTAGATGCCCAGGTTCTGGCGGTCCTTGTTCGGGCCACGGGTCACGGTCAGGCCCCAGGTGATCAGCGGTGCCACGTCGCCCGGCCAGCAATGCTGGATCGGCAGTTGCGACAGGTCGACATCGTTGCCCTCGACCACGATCTCCTGGCACACCGCGTCCTTGACCACTTTCGGCGCCATCGACACGACTTTCTTGAAGATCGGCAGTTTCGACCAGGCGTCCTTCAGGCCTTTCGGCGGCTCGGGCTCCTTGAGGAACGCCAGCAGCTTGCCGATTTCACGCAGCTCCTCGGTCGATTCGGCGCCCATGCCCATGGCCACACGCTCGGGGGTGCCGAACAGGTTGCCCAGCACCGGGATGTCGAAGCCGGTGGGCTTTTCGAACAGCAACGCCGGGCCCTTGGCGCGCAGGGTGCGGTCGCAGACTTCGGTCATTTCCAGGACGGGGGAGATGGGAACCTGGATGCGCTTGAGTTCACCGCGCTGTTCCAGGCCACGGATGAAGTCGCGCAAATCGCGATACTGCATGCATGAGCCTCGTGTTGGCCGTATCGGTCGGGGTGCAGAGTGTAGCGCCGTTCACGCCTTGTTTGGGGGCAAAATGAAACGGGGCCGCTTCGCGCCCCATCGCGGCTGAAGGCCGCTCCTACAGGGGTCGGCGTAAGCAGAACCCGTGTAGGAGCGGCCTTCAGCCGCGATGGGCTGCAAAGCAGCCCCAGTTACAGCCTGGTCTATAAGCTTACTTGCGCTTCATCGACAGGAAGAACTCGTCGTTGGTCTTGGTCTGCTTGAGCTTGTCGACCAGGAACTCGATGGCGGCGATCTCGTCCATCGGGTGCAGCAGCTTGCGCAGGATCCACATGCGCTGCAGTTCGTCGTCGGCGGTCAGCAGCTCTTCGCGGCGGGTACCGGACTTGTTGATGTTGATGGCCGGGAACACACGCTTTTCAGCGATGCGACGGTCCAGGGGCAGCTCCATGTTGCCGGTACCCTTGAACTCTTCGTAGATCACTTCGTCCATCTTCGAGCCGGTCTCGACCAGCGCGGTGGCGATGATGGTCAGCGAACCGCCTTCCTCGATGTTACGCGCGGCGCCGAAGAAACGCTTTGGCTTCTCCAGGGCGTGGGCGTCGACACCACCGGTCAGTACCTTGCCGGAGCTCGGGATCACGGTGTTGTAGGCACGGGCCAGACGGGTGATCGAATCGAGCAGGATGACCACGTCCTTCTTGTGCTCGACCAGGCGCTTGGCCTTTTCGATGACCATTTCGGCGACCTGCACGTGGCGGGTCGGCGGCTCGTCGAAGGTGGAGGCGACCACTTCGCCGCGCACGGTGCGCTGCATCTCGGTCACTTCTTCCGGGCGCTCGTCGATCAGCAGGACGATCAGGTGGCACTCGGGGTTGTTGCGGGTGATGTTCGCCGCGATGTTCTGCAGCATGATCGTCTTACCGGCTTTCGGCGGAGCGACGATCAGGCCACGCTGGCCTTTGCCGATCGGGGCGCACAGGTCGATGACGCGACCGGTGAGGTCTTCGGTGGAACCGTTGCCGGCTTCCATCTTCAGGCGCTTGTTGGGGAACAGCGGCGTCAGGTTTTCGAACAGGATCTTGTTCTTCGCGTTTTCCGGGCGGTCGAAGTTGATGGTGTCGACTTTGAGCAGGGCGAAGTAACGCTCACCTTCCTTCGGTGGACGGATCTTGCCGACGATGGTGTCGCCGGTGCGCAGGTTGAAGCGGCGGATCTGGCTGGGCGACACGTAGATGTCGTCAGGGCCGGCCAGGTAGGAGGCATCCGCCGAACGCAGGAAACCGAAACCATCCTGGAGAATCTCCAGCACGCCGTCACCCGAGATCTCTTCGCCGCTTTTCGCATGCTTTTTCAGCAGGGCGAAAATCACGTCCTGTTTGCGCGAACGGGCCATGTTTTCGATGCCCATCTGTTCGGCCATTTCCAAAAGATCGGTAATCGGCTTTTGCTTGAGTTCTGTCAGGTTCATAAGGGGAGTGACGTAATCATGTAAGAAGGGAGAGAGTAAGCATTTGGCTTAATGAGGCCGCGCCGCTAGATGGCGACAAGATCGCGTACTGATTCGAATTAGGGATGCTTCGGCGACGGCGTGCAGAGGGCACTGAAAGGGTCAGTGCGAGGCCGAATGTAACACTTGATTTTTTCGACGTCTAGTGGTTTTAGCCACACATATCGACAGGTTTTTACCAGGAGGGGCGATAACGTGGGGCGAGCCCGCTTGCACCGATATTTCCCACGGCAGGCAAAGAAAAGCCCCGCATTTGCGGGGCTTTTTCACATCACAGGTTGGCGTCGATGAACGCCTGCAGCTGCGATTTCGACAGGGCGCCGACCTTGGTGGCCTCGACGTTGCCGTTCTTGAACAGCATCAGGGTCGGGATGCCGCGCACGCCGTGCTTGGCCGGGGTTTCCTGGTTTTCGTCGATGTTCAGCTTGGCGACGACCAGTTTGCCTGCGTAGTCTTCGGCGATGGCGTCCAGTACCGGAGCGATCATCTTGCATGGGCCGCACCATTCAGCCCAGTAGTCGACCAGCACCGCGCCTTCGGCCTTGAGTACGTCGGCTTCGAAGCTGGCGTCGGTGACGTGTTTGATTTTGTCGCTCATGGAAATCTCCAAGGTCGTAAGCAATAAAAAACGTTGCCCATCATAGCGGCACCCTGGCGCGACAGGAAGCCACGGACGATTGAGTGTAACTATAGTTGTGCAAGACCCCACGAATCGAAACGGTCATGTCGCTGCCATAACATTGCCATGACCTTGCCATGCATCAAGCCTTGCAGCGCCGCGCGTTGGCGGATGGCCACGATCGTGGCACGATTGCCGGGTTAACGACCGAGAACCTCCAGACCATGCCGCAAACCACCGCGAAGAACCTGTCTCTGATCGCCGCCATCGACCTGGGCTCCAACAGCTTCCACATGGTCGTGGCCAAGGCCCATCACACGGAAATCCGCATTCTAGAGAGGCTTGGAGAAAAGGTTCAGCTCGCCGCCGGTATCGACGAGGAGCGCAGGCTCAGCGAGGAGGCCATGCAGCGGGGCCTGGAATGCCTCAAGCGCTTCGCCCAACTGATCAACGGCATGCCTGCCGGCTCGGTGCGCATCGTCGGCACCAACGCCCTGCGCGAAGCGCGCAACCGTAACGAATTCATCCAGCGCGCCGAAGCTATCCTCGGCCACCCGGTCGAGGTCATCTCCGGCCGTGAAGAGGCACGCCTGATCTACCTCGGCGTCTCCCACACCCTGGCCGACAACCCCGGCAAGCGCCTGGTTGCCGACATCGGCGGCGGCAGCACCGAGTTCATCATCGGCCAGCGCTTCGAGCCGCTGCTGCGCGAAAGCCTGCAGATGGGCTGCGTGAGCTTCACCCAGCGCTACTTCCGCGACGGCAAGGTCACTCCCGCACGCTACGCCCAGGCCTACACCGCCGCGCGCCTGGAGCTGATGAGCATCGAGAACGCCCTGCACCGCCTGACCTGGGACGAAGCCATCGGCTCCTCGGGCACCATTCGCGCCATTGGCGCGGCAATCAAGGCCGGTGGCCTGGGCAATGGCGAGGTCAACGCCGAGGGCCTGGCCTGGGTCAAGCGCAAGCTGTTCAAGCTGGGTGAAACCGACAAGATCGACTTCGACGGGGTCAAGCCGGATCGCCGGGCGATCTTCCCGGCCGGCCTGGCGATCCTGGAAGCGATCTTCGATGCCCTGGAACTGGCCCGCATGGACCATTGCGACGGCGCCCTGCGCGAAGGCGTGCTGTTCGACCTGCTGGGCCGCCATCACCACGAAGACGTGCGCGAACGCACCCTGAACTCGTTGATGGAGCGTTACCACGTCGACCAGGGCCAGGCCGCACGCGTGGAGCGCAAGGCGCTGCATGCGTTCGACCAAGTGGCCAGGGCGTGGGACCTGGAGAATGGAAACTGGCGCGATCTGCTGGGCTGGGCGGCGAAAATCCACGAAATAGGGCTGGATATCGCCCATTACCACTACCACAAGCACGGTGCCTACCTGATCGAGCACTCCGACCTGTCAGGCTTCTCCCGCGAGGACCAGCAGATGATGGCGCTGCTGGTGCGCGGCCACCGCCGCAACATCCCCAAGGACAAGTTCGCCGAGCTGGGTGACGAAGGCATCAAGCTGCTGCGCCTGTGCGTGCTGCTGCGCTTCGCCATCCTGTTCCACCACATCCGGGGTACCCAGCAGATGCCCAAGGTGGTGTTGCAGGCTGGCGAAGACAGCCTCGACGTGGCTTTCCCCGATGGCTGGCTGGAGCAGAACCAGCTGACCCAGGCCGACTTCGCCAACGAGGCGGAGTGGCTGGCGCGGGTCAATTTCGTGCTTAGCGTCAGGTAATGTGAGGCGCCTGGCACCGGCTGCGCCGGTGTTCGCCGGCAAGGCCGGCTCCTACACAGGTTGCAATCCCTGTAGGAGCGGCTTCAGCCGCGAATCAGGCGACGCGGTGCCTGGCACCGGCCATGCCGGTGATCGCGGCTGAAGCCGCTCCTACAGGGCTGCGCAACGGTACCCGCCATCGGCACTAGCGAACGTTGAGCACCGGGTTGCTCAGGCGCTCCAGCAAGGTCGCCTGGGCACTGCGCGGGTTCTGGTTGCCGGTCGGCGTGCTGCGCACGTAGCGCCCGTCCGGCTGCAGGGTCCAGGCCTGGGTGTTGTCGGTGAGGTAACCCTCCAGCTCCTTCTTCACCCGCAGCAGCAACTTCTTGCCCTCCACCGGGAAGCAAGTCTCGACGCGCTTGTCGAGATTGCGCTCCATCCAGTCGGCGCTGGACAGGTAGATCTGCTCCTCGCCACCGTTGAGGAAGTAGAACACCCGGGTGTGCTCGAGGAAGCGGCCGATGATCGAGCGCACATGGATGTTGTGCGACACCCCGGCGATGCCTGGGCGCAGGCAGCACATGCCCCGCACCACCAGGTCGATACGCACGCCCGACTGGCTGGCCTTGTACAGCGCCTTGATGATCTTGGCGTCGGTCAGCGAGTTGAACTTGGCGATGATGTGCGCCGGCTTGCCGTCCAGGGCGAACTGGGTCTCCCGGGCGATCATGTCGAGCATGCCCTTCTTCAGGGTGAAGGGCGCGTGCAGCAGCTTCTTCATGCGCAGGGTCTTGCCCATGCCGATCAGCTGGCTGAACAGGCGACCGACATCCTCGGTGAGGGCATCGTCGGAGGTCAGCAGGCTGTAGTCGGTGTACAGGCGGGCGTTGCCGGCGTGGTAGTTGCCGGTGCCCAGGTGCGCGTAACGCACGATCTCGCCCTGCTCGCGGCGCAGGATCAGCATCATCTTGGCGTGGGTCTTGAAGCCCACCACGCCGTAGATCACCACCGCGCCGGCGGCCTGCAGGCGGCTGGCCATCTGCAGGTTGGATTCTTCGTCGAAGCGCGCGCGCAACTCGATCACCGCAGTGACCTCCTTGCCGTTACGCGCCGCATCCACCAGGGCGTCGACGATCTCCGAGTTGGCGCCCGAGCGGTACAGCGTCTGGCGCACCGCGAGTACGTGCGGGTCCTTGGCGGCCTGGCGCAGCAGGTCGATCACCGGGGTGAACGACTCGAACGGGTGCATCAGCAGCACGTCCTGCTTGCCGATCACGCTGAAGATGTTGTCGGCGTTTTGCAGCAGCTTGGGGATCGCCGGGGTGAACGGCGTGTACTGCAGCTCCGGGTGGCTGTCGAGCCCGGTGATGCTGAACAGGCGTGTCAGGTTGACCGGGCCGTTGACCTGGTACAGCTCGCTCTCGCTCAGGCTGAACTGCTTGAGCAGGTAGTCGGAGAGGTGTTTCGGGCAGGTGTCGGCCACCTCGAGGCGCACGGCATCACCGTAGCGGCGCGAGAACAGCTCGCCGCGCAGGGCGCGGGCCAGGTCGTCGACTTCTTCCGAGTCCAGCGCCAGGTCGGCGTTACGGGTCAGGCGGAACTGGTAGCAGCCCTTGACCTTCATGCCCTGGAACAGGTCATCGGCGTGGGCGTGGATCATCGACGACAGGAACACATAGTTGTCGCCAGCGCCGCCGACTTCTTCCGGCACACGGATCACCCGTGGCAGCAGGCGCGGCGCCGGGATGATCGCCAGGCCCGAGTCGCGGCCGAAGGCGTCAACACCCTCGAGCTCGACGATGAAGTTGAGGCTCTTGTTCACCAGCAGCGGGAACGGGTGGGTCGGGTCGAGGCCGATCGGGGTGATGATCGGCGCGATCTCATCGCGGAAGTAGCGGCGCACCCAGGTCTTGAGCTTGGGCGTCCAGTAGCGGCGACGGATGAAGCGAATCTGGTGTTTCTCCAGCTCTGGCAGCAACACATCGTTGAGGATCGCGTACTGGCGATCCACCTCGATGTGCACCAGCTCGCTGATGCGCGCCAGTGCCTGGTGCGGCTGCAGGCCGTCGGCGCCGGCCTGTTCGCGGGCGAAGTTGATCTGTTTCTTCAGGCCCGCCACGCGGATCTCGAAGAACTCGTCCAGGTTGCTGGAGAAGATCAGCAGGAACTTCAGGCGCTCGAGCAGCGGGTACGACTCGTCCAGCGCCTGTTCCAGCACGCGGATGTTGAACTGCAACTGCGAGAGCTCGCGATGAATGTACAGGCTGCTGTCGTCCAGGCTCGGCACGGCGATCGCCGGCGCCGGCGCCGGGGTGGGCGCGGCGGCCTCTACCACCGGTTCCGGGGCAACGGGCAGGTCGGGCGGGGTCTGTACCAGCTCTTCGGGCACGGCCTGGGCGTCCTTGATCTCGACAGGGGTTAGCACTTCGTTATTCATCTGACGTTCCTGGAGGGCGTTACTGCCCTCTCATCAATTGAGCGGCACGCACGGCGAAATAGGTCAGGATGCCATCAGCGCCTGCCCGTTTGAAAGCAGTGAGGGATTCGAGGATCACGGCCTCGCTCAGCCAGCCGTTCTGGATTGCCGCCATGTGCATGGCGTACTCGCCGCTGACCTGGTAGACGAAGGTCGGCACCTTGAACTCGGTCTTCACCCGGTGAACGATGTCCAGGTACGGCATGCCTGGCTTGACCATGACCATGTCAGCGCCTTCGGCGAGGTCCAGGGCCACTTCGTGCAGGGCCTCGTCGCTGTTGGCCGGGTCCATCTGGTACGAGGCCTTGTTGGCCTTGCCCAGGTTCAGCGCCGAGCCCACCGCGTCGCGGAACGGGCCGTAGTAGGCGCTGGCGTACTTGGCCGAGTAGGCCATGATGCGCACGTTGACGTGCCCGGCCACTTCCAGGGCTTCGCGGATCGCGCCGAGGCGGCCGTCCATCATGTCCGACGGGGCGACGACCTGGGCGCCGGCCTCGGCGTGGGACAGGGCCTGGCGCACCAGGGCATCGACAGTGATGTCGTTCTGGACGTAGCCCTCTTCATCGAGGATGCCATCCTGGCCATGGGTGGTGAACGGGTCCAGGGCCACGTCGGTGATCACCCCCAGCTCCGGAAAGCGGGCACGCAGGGCACGGGTGGCGCGCTGGGCGATGCCGTCCGGGTTCCAGGCTTCGGCGCCATCGAGGGATTTTTTCTCGGTAGGCGTCACCGGGAACAGCGCCAGCGCTGGAATGCCCAGCTCCACCCAGCCCTGTGCGGCTTCCAGCAGCAGGTCGATCGACAGGCGCTCGACGCCTGGCATGGACGGCACTTCCTCGCGGCGGTTCTCGCCGTCCAGTACGAATACCGGAAGAATCAGGTCATCGACGGTCAGGGTGTTTTCGCGAACCAGGCGACGGGAGAATTCGTCCCGGCGGTTGCGACGCAGGCGGGTGGCAGGAAACAGACGGTTGGCGGGGGTAAAGCTCACGGCAGACTCCTGAGCCCGCGCAGGCGGGCGAGCGCGACAGTTATAAGCGGCCATTATGACGCCTGTGTTACACCCAAGGGCAACCCTGCGACTTGTGGCCGCAGTCATTGTCCTTGTAGGAAATGTTCACGTCGAGACACATTTGGACACTTTCCCGAACGCCCACGAAGGGGTAGGCTGCGCGTTCATTTCGCCAGCACGCCAGAAAATGCTTCAACAATTCCTGAACGATTTCGGCTACTTTGCCCTTTTTCTCGGCACGTTCTTCGAGGGCGAGACCATCCTGGTACTCGCGGGCTTTCTTGCGTTCCGCGAATACATGGATATCAAGCTGGTGGTCGCGGTGGCCTTCTGCGGCAGCTATGCCGGTGACCAGTTGTGGTACTTCATGGGCCGCCGCCACGGGCGCAAGATCCTCGCCCGCAAGCCGCGCTGGCAGGCCATGGGCGACCGGGCGCTGGAGCATATCCGCCGCCACCCCGACATCTGGGTGCTGAGCTTCCGCTTCGTCTACGGCCTGCGCACGGTGATGCCGGTGGCCATCGGCCTGTCCGGCTATCCGCCGCGCCGCTACCTGCTGCTCAACGGCATCGGCGCCGCGGTCTGGGCCCTGGCCCTGGGCCTGGCGGCCTACCACTTCGGCGCCATCCTCGAAGGCATGCTGGGCAGCATCAAGAAATACGAGCTATGGGTGCTCGGCGGCCTGCTGGTGCTGGGCCTGCTGCTGTGGCTGCGCCGGCGTTTTCGCAACATCCGCGCCGAACGCCGCGCGGCGGCAGAAGGCGAGGCCAGCGAGGCTGAGCAGGCTGTAACCCAGGAGCAGCCACCAAGCCAAGGGCGTGACCACCACTAAGCCCAGCGCGCCGGCCAGGTACAGGGCCGGCGCATTCGACAGCAGGCGCGCCAGGTCCAGGCGCCCTGCCCAGGGCCGGTCCTCCAGGGCCGCGCCCAGCACGAACAGCCCGAACGCCATCAACGTCCAGCCCAGCACCAGGGCCGAGGGCGACATGTGCCCGGCGTTATCCATCAGGTAACTGCCCAACGCCACATAGACCGCGAACTGCAGCGTGACATACAGCTGTTGCCTGCCACCCAGCGGGATGGCGAACTTGCGAAAGCGCGCCAGGTCCTGCTTGGGCTGGGGATGGGCCGCCGCCACATCGGCCGGGCGCCAGCCGGTGGGCATGAACCAGATACGCAGCCGGTCCCACCCGCTGGACGTCAGCCGGGCATCGCTCCACAACTGCGCGTAGAACTGCACGTTGGCCCACAGCGGATTCCAGCTGGCCAATGGCGTGGTCACGCCGAAGATCACCGGTTCCCGCTCGTCTTCTTCCTGGAAGGTGCCGAACAGGCGATCCCAGAGGATGAACACACCACCGTAGTTGCGATCCAAGTACAAAGGATTCTGCGCATGGTGGACGCGATGGTTGGACGGCGTGATGAAGATCCACTCCAGCCAGCCCAGCTTGGGCACATGGCGGGTGTGCACCCAAAACTGGTACAGCAGGTTCAGCGAGGCCACGGTGATGAACACCACCACCGGCACGCCCAGCAGCGCCAGGGGCAGGTAGAAGATCCACGAGAACAGGAAGCCGCTGCTGGTCTGGCGCAGGGCGGTGGTGAGGTTGTACTCCTCGCTCTGGTGATGCACCGAGTGGGCGGCCCAGAGGATGTTGCGTTCGTGGCCGAGGCGGTGCAGCCAGTAATAACAGAAATCGTAGAGCACGAAGGCGAATACCCATACCCACCAGGCATCGGCGCTCAAATGCAGCAGCGCCAGGTGCTCCAGGGCCAGGGCGTAGGTGACCAACCCCACGCCCTTGGTCAGCAGCCCGGTGCTGGTCGACAGCGCCCCGGTGCTCAGGCTGTTGATCGAGTCGGCCAGACGATAGTTGTGCTGCCCGCGCGCACGGTCGGCGACCAGTTCCACCGCGATCAGCACGAAGAAGAACGGCACGGCCAGCAGAATCAGGTCCATGAACGGCCACCTCCAAGGTTATCCACAAAGATTAGGGTTTGTACGAAAAGTCGCCGAGCGACGATCAGGCAAGGCGAAAACAGGCGAGGATGCGGAGTTTGCTGGTTGCAAATGAGCATTCCGAGCCTGTTTTCAACGCAGCATGATCGTTGCGCAGGCACTTTTCGCACAAAGCCTAGGCCGCCTCCGGGGCAAATCCCATGGATACATCTGCCAAACTAGAGGACATTTAGCGCCTCGACACTGGAGTATTGAGCATGACGAAAAAAGTTGCGGTGATTCTTTCCGGCTGTGGCGTGTACGACGGCGCCGAAATCCACGAAAGCGTGATCACCCTGCTGCGCCTGGACCAGCGTGGCGCCAAGGTGCAGTGCTTTGCCCCGAACATCGCGCAGATGCATGTGATCGACCACCTCACCGGTGAACAGATGCCCGAATCGCGCAATGTGCTGGTGGAGTCGGCGCGCATTGCCCGTGGCCAGGTGAAGGATATTCGCGAGGCCGACGCGAAGGACTTCGATGCCTTGATCGTGCCCGGTGGTTTTGGCGCTGCGAAGAACCTCTCCAACTTCGCCGTGGAAGGCGCCAACTGCACCGTGCACCCCGATGTGCTGGCCCTGGCCGAAGCCTTTGCCGATGCCTGCAAGCCGGTCGGCCTGATCTGCATCTCGCCCGCGCTGGCGGCGAAGATCTACGGGCCGGGCGTGGTCTGCACCATTGGCAAGGATACCGGCACCAGCGCGGCGGTGGTGAAGATGGGCGGCACCCATGAAGAGTGCGATGTGCATGACATCGTCGAGGATGTACAGCGCAAGCTGGTGACGACCCCGGCGTACATGGAGGCGAAGTCGATCAGCGAAGCCGCCAGCGGCATCTACAAGTTGGTGGACCGGGTGCTGGAGCTGACCCACGAGGGTGACCAGTAAGGCCTCTTCGCCGGCAAGCCGGCTCCTACAGAGGCCCCCGTAGGAGCCGGCTTGCCGGCGAACCGCACCACCACCGAATCAGGCCTTGGAAAGCCGGGTCAAGATCCGATCCAGGGCATTGGCGAACGCCTGCTTCTCCCGCTCGCCATAGGGCGCCTGCCCGCCCCCCACCTGCCCCTGTTCGCGCAACTCGGTGAACAGGTTGCGCACGGCCAGGCGCTCGCCCATGTTGCGCTCGTCGAACTCACGCCCGCGCGGGTCCAGTGCCGCCACGCCCTTCTTGATCAGCCGGTCGGCCAGCGGCACGTCGCTGCAGATCACCAGTTCGCCGGGCACGGCGTTTTCCACCAGGTAGTCGTCGGCCGCGTCCATGCCGCTGGGCACCACGATCAGCCGCACGCAGGCGAAGGCCGGCTTGATCTGCGGTTGGCCCGCGACCATCACCACCTCCAGCTTGCGCTTAAGGGCGAACTTGACGATCAGGTCCTTGGCTGCCTTGGGGCAGGCATCGGCATCGATCCATACACGCATTTAAGTTGTTCCTGTGTTTCGCGAAGGGCCATTGTCGCAGGTTCAGCCACAAGCCGCTCCCACAGCGACCGCGCCAACCTCAAGATCAACGCCGCACCTGTAGGAGCCGGACTTGCCAGCGAATCGGCCACCACCGATTCAGTTGGCCGCCGCCCTGCGCTTCTCGGCCAGCCAGCTGCGCCCATACAGGAACATCACCGCCAGCAACGCCACCGCCTGGGCCCCTAGCGAATACGCATCGGCATGAATCCCCAGCCAGTCGAACTCGAAGAACGCCACCGGCCGCGTGCCCAGCACGCCGGCCTCCTGCAGCGCCTTGACGCCATGCCCGGCGAACACCACCGACAACGCGCACAGCAGCCCGGCGTTGATGCTGAAGAACAGCGCCAGCGGCAGTTTGGCCGCCCCGCGCAGGATCACCCAGGCCAGGCCCACCAGCACTACCAGCGCGGTGGCGCCACCGGCCAGCACCGCCTGGTGCCCGGCCGGGCCCGCCTGCAGCCACAGGGTCTCGTAGAACAGGATCACCTCGAACAACTCGCGGTACACCGAGAAGAACGCCAGCAAGGCGAAGCCGAAGCGCCCGCCGCCGCTGACCAGGCTGCTCTTGATGTAGTTCTGCCAGGCGGCGGCGTGGCGGCGGTCGTGCATCCACACCCCCAGCCACAGCACCATCACCGAGGCAAACAACGCCGTGCAGCCTTCGAGCAGCTCACGCTGCGCGCCGCCCACGTCGATCACGTAGGCCGCCAGGGCCCAGGTACCGAAACCGGCGAGCAACGCCAGGCCCCAGCCGATGTTGACGCTGCGCACCGCCGACTGCTGGCCGGTGTTGCGCAGGAAGGCAAGGATCGCCGCCAGCACCAGGATTGCTTCCAGGCCCTCGCGCAGCAGGATCAGCAGGCCGGAGATGTAGCTCAGCGACCAGCTCAGGCCATCGCTGCCCAGCAGCTTGGCAGCCTGGGCGAGCTTGACCTTGGCCTCGGCCAGCCGCTGTTCCGCCTGGGCCAACGGCAGACCGTCCTGCAGCGACTGACGGTAGGCCATCAGGGACTTTTCAGTGTCCTTGCGCACCTGGGTGTCGATGTTGTCGAGCGAGCTTTCCACCAGCTCGAAGCCTTCCAGGTACGCCGCCACCGACAGGTCGTAGGCTTGGTCATGATCACCGGCGCGGTAGGCCGCCAGGCTCTTGTCCAGGGTGCCGGAGGTGTAGTCGAGCAGTTGCGCCGGGCCCCGCTTGACCTGCGGCGGCTGGGCGCGCTGGGCGCGGAACGCCGGCACGGCGTCAGCGCCTTCATTGACCGCGATTTCGGCTGGGGTCTGGCGGGCCAGGTCGGCGATGTTCCAGGTCTTGCCGCCCTTGGCCGCCTGCGGATCGGCGGTGAAGCTGGCGATATAGGCGGCCACGTCCCAGCGCTGGCGTTCGTCGAGCTGGTCGGCGAACGAAGGCATTTCGGTACCGTCGATGCCCAGGCCGAGGGTGTTGTAGAGGTCGAACAGGCTGAGCTGGTCCAGGCGTTCGGCGTTGCGCAGATTGGCCGGCGCAGGCTCCAGGCCCACACCTGCCGGGCCGTCGCCCAGCCCGGTGTCACCGTGGCAGATCGAGCAGTTCTGCGCATACAGCGCCGCGCCACGGGCCGCGTCCGGGGTGATCACCGGGGCCTGGCTGACTTCGTAGGCGACCGCCAGGCGTGCGCCCAACTGGCGAGCCTGATGGGCAACGGCGCTGCCGTCCTGACGTTGCTCGATGGCCTGGCGCAACGCCTGCACGCCCTGTTCCAGCCCGGCGCGCTCGGCATTGGCCGGCAAACCTTTGACCAGCTCGCCCAGCAGCGCGCTGAACTCCTGCTGCTCGCGGTATTCCCCCGTGTCCACCACCTTGCCGTCACGTACCGTCGGCGGATAGTCGGCGCCAATGTAGTCCAGCAAATGCAGGGCCTTGGCCGCATCGGCCGGGGCCTCGGCCAGTGCCAGGGTGCTGCCCAGGGCCAGTAGCGGCCACACCAACAAGGCGAGAAGACGGGAACGGGAAATCATGGCCAATCTCGACGGAAATACGAAAGAGAACATTGTTCACTTCCACTCCCCTTCCCTCAAGGCTCACCGGCGGATTTCATGAAAAATCTTGCAACATCCGTATCTGACAGCCTGCCATCCGTATGACGGCATGACTCGAAAAATAAGAATCATTTGGCCATCATTTTACTATTGCTTTAGGTATAATCCCGCGCCGCCTTAATAGCCATTTGCAATCAAGGTGCCTCTATTCAGAGGCTCTGGCGATGAACAGAGGGATCTGCCGCCCCCGCCTGCGCGGCTCAACTGTTTCAGGGAAAGAAGAAGTCCGATGGTATCCCGCGCTCTAACCCTGGCGACCCTGGTCGCCGCCGTGCAGCTCACTGGTTGCTCGGTCTTGCGCAGTTACGACAGCGAACTGCAGGAAACCAACCAGCAACTGGCCGCCGGCAACGTCGACGCCGCCCTGGCCTTGCTGGAAAGCCACAACAAAGGCGAGCAGAAAGACCTGCTCTACTACTTCGAGAAAGGCGAATTGCTGCGCTCCAAGGGTGACCTCAAGGGCAGCCAGGACGCCTGGCGCGCGGCTGACAGCGTGGTGTTCCAGTGGGAAGAGTCGGTCAAGCTCGACACCGACAAGTACCTGAGCCAGTTCGGCAGCTACCTGGTCAACGACAAGGTCCGCCGCTACGAAGGCTACGACTACGAAAAAGTCATGCTGACCACGCAGATGGCCCTGAACCTGCTGGCCCAGAACGACTTCGACGGTGCCCGTACCGAAATCAAGAAGACCCACGAGCGCGAGGCGGTCATCGCCGAGCTGCGCGACAAGGAATACCTCAAGCGCGAGGAAGAAGCCGAGAAAGAGGGCATCAAGACCGAGTACAAGGACCTGCAGGGTTACCCGGTCGCCAGCCTCGACGCCCCTGACGTGGTCGGCTTGAAGAACAGCTACCAGAGCGCCTTCAGCCACTACCTGTCCGGTTTCGTCTATGAAGCCCTGGGCGAGAAAGGCCTGGCCGCGCCAGGCTACCGCAAGGCCGCCGAGCTGCGGCCGAAGACCCCGCTGCTGGAGCAGGCCCTGCTCGACCTCGACAAGAACAACGCCAAACCTGGCGAGAGCGACGTGCTGATCGTGGTGCAGACTGGCCTTGCGCCGAGCCGCGACTCGATCCGCATCCCCCTGCCGCTGCCGATCGACAACGCCCTGGTGATCACACCGCTGTCGTTCCCGATCATCAAGGACGACACCTCGACCGCGCACCTGAGCGAGATCCAGCTCAATGACAAGGCCCTGGCCCTGACCGCGTTGAACAGCACCAGCGCCATGTCGCGCCGCGCCCTGCGCGATGACATGCCCGGCATCATCCTGCGCACCAGCGTGCGCGCCATCAGCCGTGGCGTGGCGCAGAAAAACCTGAACAAGGCCAACCCCATGGCTGGCCTGGTGGTGGGTATCGCCGGCACCGTGCTCGAAGGCGCCGACACCCGCACCTGGCGCACCCTGCCGAACGAGACCCAGGTCGCCCGGGTACGCCTCAAGCAAGGCGAGCATCACCTGAGCCTGCCGTCGAGCCTCGGTGGCACCCAGGTCACCGTGAAGGTCGATCGCCCGTACCAGGTGGTCAGCCTGCGTGTGGTCGGCAACCGCGTGTTCGCCGGCGGCCCGGCCGTCGAAGTCGCCCCACAGGCCTCGGCGCAAGCCGTGGCCAGCCTCAAGTAAGTCAAGGATCGATCATGCGCAGAACATGCCTCGCCCTGGCCGCCGTCGCCCTCCTGGCCGGCTGTGCCACCCCGCCCCCTGCCCCGGGCAGCGCCGCCAGCAAGGTGGTGACCATGGGCCAGCTGGACAACATCGAGGTCGGCCAGATGCGGGTCGCCCGCGAGAAGGGTTTCCTCACCGTCAATGTGGCGCTGAACAACACCGGCCGCAGCAACCAGACCCTGTACTACCGCTTTGCCTGGCTGGGCAACGACGGCTTCCCGGTGGCTGACGAAGAGTCCTGGAAGACCCTGCCGCTGTACGGCAAGCAGGCCAAGTTCCTGCCCGCCATCGCCCCGACGCCCAAGGCCACCGACTTCCGCCTCGAAGTCCACACCCGGTAACCCCTTTCAGGAGCTTTTCCCATGTTTGCACGCCTTTCCCTCGCCGCCGTCGCCATCGCCCTGGTCAGCGGCTGCAGCAGCCCTTCCCCGGTTCTGGGCAGCAAGAACATCAACTACGGCGACAGCAAGGCCGTCGAGCTGATCACCAACGAGTTCGGCTCCACCGACCTGCAGATGATCGCCGAGAGCATGACCCGCTCCCTGGCCCAGTCCGGCGTGCTGCACGGCCGCCCGGTGGTGCAGGTGTACGACGTGAAGAACAAGACCAGCGAGTACATCGATACCCGCG
Organism: Pseudomonas sp. MWU13-3659; assembly: GCF_023757525.1. Lineage (NCBI taxonomy): Bacteria > Pseudomonadati > Pseudomonadota > Gammaproteobacteria > Pseudomonadales > Pseudomonadaceae > Pseudomonas > Pseudomonas sp. MWU13-3659. The sequence continues at coordinate 71,514 of NZ_JAMSHW010000005.1, forward strand.
AGATCACCACCTCGATCAAGACCCAGCTGATGAAGTCTGGCGCAGCCCGCTTCGCCAGCGACAACACCGAGATGCAGAGCCAGGTCGACCAGCTCAAGCTGCAGAACCAGAGCGGCCTGTACAAGAAGAACAGCGTGGCCAAGACCGGCAACATGATCGCCGCCAAGTACCGCCTGGAAGGTTCGATCAGCTCGATCGTCAAGCGCAGCAGCGATTACAAGGACGTGTTCTACAAGTTCAGCCTGCAGCTGATCGACGTGGAAAGCGGCCTGGCCGAGTGGATGGACGAGAAAGAAATCCGCAAGACCACGGAGCGCTGATCGATGCGTGCATGGATGACCATCATCGGCCTGGCCTGGGCGTTCGGCGCCCAGGCGGCCCCCAAGGTGGCGGTGACCGACCTGGCCTACCAGGAGCGGGTGGAGGAGTACATCCACACCGTCGAGGCGCAGAACAGCCACCAGTCGAGCCTGTACAGCGCCAGCGGCCAGTCCAGCTACAGCGAGTACGAGAGCCTCAACAGCTACATCGAGCAGACCGAAGTGCGCAAGTTCGGTGGCGACATCAAGGGTGAGATCCTCAAGACCGGTATGTTCCAGCTGGTCCAGGGCAAGCCTTACACCGCCGGTTCCGAGGAAGACGTGTACGACGTGATCCGCCGCATCAAGAACGGTGCGTTCCAGGGTGCCGACTACGTGCTGTTCGGCACCCTGTCGGACATCGACTTCCAGGAAGACATCAACGCCCTGGACCACACCGACAGCTACTCGGCGGTGCTGGGCCTGACGGTGGTCGCCGACTTCAGCCTGATCAACACCCGCACCTACGAGATCACCTCGGCGTTCACCGCCATGGGTGAAGGGCAGGACACCAAGCTGGTGAAGAGCCGCGACCGCAGCGTGACGCTGAACCGCCCGCGGGTGGTGCGCGACGTGTCGAAGGCGCTGGGGGAAGATGTGGCGCAGCAGCTGGCTGAACAGCTGGGTGGCTCGGTGCCGGGGCAAGCCCGGCAGCCGCGGGGGCAGGACAACCTGCCGCCGGATGAGCCGGCGCAAATCTTGCGGTAATACTTGAAAACGCCCGGTGATCCACCGGGCGTTTTCATTCAAGCGGGCTCAAATGCTCATGGCGCCCGATTCATTCCCAACTCCATGTCATCGATCAGCGCCTTGGCCAGCTCGCTGAGGATCCGCGCCGCGCTCCCGGCCATGCGGTCGTTTTCCATTTCCGCTTCGGTGGTCAGGTGGCGGATGCAACCGAGCAGGACCGACAGCTGGGAAAAGGCGTGATCGAAGGGCACGCCGGGGCGCATCTGGAACAGGTCGAAGGTCGCCTTGCCGGCCGTCTGGGTAGCAATCTGCACGTCGGTCATGGCCTTGCTCCCTCTGTCATCGTCTGGTCGTGCAATACCGTCATGAAGCGGCACAGCAGGCGGATGTTCATGCCCATCGCATCGCGCGCACGGCCGGGCTGGCTGTCGAGGAAGACGTTCACGGTTTCGTGCATGATCAGGCTCAGGGTGTGGAGCATGCTGTGGCATTCGTTGATGCCGAGCGGGGATTGCAGCGCGAGGGGTGGGGGTTCGAAGGGAATCAATGGGGTGGAAGGTGGATCGGGGACGAGTTTGTTCATGATGGAGCTCCTACGATGGTGTCAGGAACTGCCTTCCTTTTCGTCTCACGGATTAGGGTGGCAGTCATACGCGGTGTGAGACCCGGGAACGTAGGCAACCCGGCCAGGCCGAAGCCTGTCCGCGCATGACCGCCATAAGCGGTGCAACTACATTTCCGGGTGTCTCACGCCCGGTCGCCCAAAAGCGACCTGAGGACGTTATGCCTGGGGCATTTCCCCGACAACATCGAAGCTTCCGCAAGGCGCGTAGGATACTTCCGAAGCTAAGAATGGCTGAAGGATTTGGTTTCAGATTCGGAAAAGTCGCACGGCACAAGGCACCACCACCATCCCTGTGGTTTGTTCTTGGCCGACATTTGTCTGCTGTCTTCGCGACCCTGGGGCTGCTTTGCAGCCCTTTCGCGGCACAAGGCCGCTCCTACAGGGGAATGCGGTCTCCTGTAGGGGCCTATTCATTTCACGGAAATGGTGGCAGCAACACGCGGGGGTGAGACCCGGGCCAATAGGAAACCCGACCAGGCCGAAGCCTGCCCGCGTGCGGCTGCCATGGAGTGGCATCTATTGATCCAGGGGTCTCAATCCCGGTCGCCCGAAAGCGACCCGAAGACGTTATGCCTAGGGCATTTCCCCGACAACATCGAAGCTTCCGCAAGGCGCGTAGGATACTTCCGAAGCCAAGAATGGCTGAAGGATTTGGTTTCAGATTCGGAAAAGTCGTACGGCACAAGGCAGCACAAACATCCCTGTGGATTGTTCTTGGGCGACATTAATCTGCTGCCTTCGAGATCCTGGGGCTGCTTTGCAGCCCTTTCGCGGCACAAGGCCGCTCCTACAGGGGTATGCGGTCTCCTGTAGGAGCGGCCTTGTGCCGCGAAAGGGCCGCAAAGCGGCCCCGGCATTCTCAAACTCAGGCGCGCACGCCCTCAGGCAACGGCAACGCCAGCAAACGCTCGTCCAGCAGCCCCAACCCTTCCTGGAACAGCTGGTTGCTGCGCTCGGTCTCACCCAGCCCCGCCAGCAGGCGCGCCAGCTCGGCACACGCCTCCGGGTTGCGTTCCATGCGCAGGCTGCTTTCCAGGTAATCCCGGGCCTTGCCCCACAAGCGGTTCTGCAAGCTCAAACGACCCAGGGTAAGCAGCAGGCTCGGGTCCTGCGGATGCTCTTTCAACCAGCCTTCGGCTGTCTGCAACTGACGCGCCGGATCATCACCTCGCACCAATCCATACAAACGGGCCAGGTGGCTTTCATAAGCACGCTTGAGCGCCCCACGCAGTACCTGCTCGGCCTCACCCTGCGCGCCCACCTGGCGCAACTGCTCGGCATAGGCCAACACCAGTTGGGGCTCCTGGCGCTGGGCAGCGGTCAGCTGCTGCCAGGCACGCTCCAGCGCCTGGCGCGCCGCCTGCGGATCTTCACCGCGGGTCGCCGCCAGGCCCAGGTTCTGGCCCCATGCTCGCTGCTCGAGGTCAGCCAGTTCATTGGCCGGCAGCACCTTGTGCTTGCGCAGGTCAGGCAGCAGGCGGATCACCGCCGACCAGTCACCGCGCTCCAGGTGCAGGCGCTGCAGCAGGCGCAGCACCTGGGCGTTGTTCGGGTAGCGCTCTTGCATGGCCAGCAGGGCCTCCAGGGCGCCTTCGCTTTCGCCACGGTCCATCTGCAACTGGGCATGAGCCAGGGCAATGGCAAGCTCGGCCTGGGGCTGGCGCTCCAGGGCACGCTCCAACAGGTTGTCGCGGTCTTCGACGCGCCCCAGCTCGTTGGCTGCACGCGCGGCGCCGAGGTAATAGAGCAACGGCTGGCGGGCGGACTCGGCGGCCCGCTGCAGATGGCGCTGGGCGCTGCTCCAGCGGCCTTCGGCCAGGTCCAGCTGGCCTTGCTCGATGGCGATTCGGTCGCGGCGGACACGGTTGCGGCGCGACCAGGGGTTGACCACGCCAGTGGAGGTCAGCACCAACCCAATCAAATAGCGCAGCACCAGCAACAGCAAGACGATGCCGACCAGCGCGCCCAGCGCCGCCCACAGGCCCGACTGATAACGGAAACTACCGTATGAGATCAGCACGTAGCCGCTGTGCTTGGCAATGGCGATGCCCAGCGCCGCGGCGATCACGATCGCCAGCACCGCCAGCAGGTAGGCACGCTTCATGGCTTGGCCCCTTCGGTGGGGGCCGGCAGGTGGCGGCGCTGGATATACGCCTGTACCGCCGCCAGGCTCTCGCTCAGGTCAGGGGTCACGACCGAGACCGGCTGCTCGGCGAGCTGGTTGAAGCTGTCGAGCATGGCCTTGCTTTGCGGGTTGTCCGGGTTGAAGTTGGCCAGCAGCACGCTGCGGGCGTCATCCAGCGCCTGGTTGTAGACCTTTTCCTGGCCATTGAGCGCCGCCCACTGGGCCTGCTCGATGGTCAGGCTGAGGGCCAGGCGCAGTTGATTCAGCGACTGCCCGGAGAGCAGCGGGCGCACATTGTCGTCAGCGTTGAACTCGATCTGGAAGTACTTGGAAATCTCGGCCCACCACTGTGACCAGCGGCTGGCGCCGTCGCCGTCGGCGGTCAGGGCGCCCATGGCATCGGCGTTGGCGGCGAATTCCGGTGACTGTGCGCTGAGCTGCTGCACCAGCTCACGCTGGGCGGCGAGCTTGAGGAAGAGGCCGGTACGGTCGGGCTGCTGGGTGCTGTTGAGCGTGGCCAGGCTGCGCGCCAGCTGCTCGCGTGCCGCGAAGGCGCCCGGGTCGCTCTGCTCGCGCAGGATCTCGTCGGCACCTTCGACCAGGGCCTTGGCGCTGGTAACGTCCTGCAACGCCGACAGGCGCAGCGTGGCCAGGCGCAGCAGGTGCTCGGCCTCGGCCAGGCGCCATTCCTTGCGGCTCTCGCCAAGCACGGTTTCCAACCGCTGGCTCAGGCGCTGCTGGTCGCCCTGCAACTGCGCCACCAGGCGGCGGCGGTCTTCCAGTTCGCCGGCAGCCGGCAGGCTGGCCAGTTGCGCGGTCAGCTGCTGCTCGCGTTGCTGCAACGCGTCGGCCCGTTGGGTGAGCGCCTGCAGGTGCTCGCCCTGCCCTTGCTCGCTGCCCTGCAACTGGCGCACCTGCAAGACACCCCAGCCGCCTACGGCGACTCCGGCGGCGCCCAGCAACAGGGCCAGCAGTGCCAAGCCGTTGCCGGAGCGTCGGGCGGGCGTGGCAGTGGTAGTTTGCGGCGCGTCTGGCGCCAAGGGTTGTTCCGTGTTGGACAAGACAGTTTCGCTCACGTATCCATCCTTTGCATGGTGGCGCATCGTTCTCTAGCTTAGCGCCTTAAAAGGCAGGCGCAGCGGTTCGCTGCACGGCTGCCAGCAAGGCCGCGGCACTGGCGCCACGGCAATCCACAACCTCGCGGGCGCCCAGCGCGCGGGCCTGGTCGGCGACCCGCGGGCTGGGCACGAACAACGGCAGGCGCGAAAGCCGCGGCCAGTCCGTCCCCGCTATCTGATGCAAGTGTTCAAGACCCTGCCCACTGCTGACCACCAGGCCATTGAGGCGTTCCCCATCGATGCACTGCGCCAGTGTCCCGGCCGGGTAATGCGGCAGGCAACGGCGATACAGTTCCAGATAATCGACACTAGCACCTTGCTCTGCAAGACGCTCGGCCAGCAGTTCGCGACCTCCGACACCACGGACAATAAGGACGCTGGATGTAGGAAGTGCGATAGCCTGACGTAGGAATGGATGAGCCAGCAAGGCCTCGCTGTCATCACCTTCTGTAGGGAAAGTCACCAAAAGCCCGCGCGCCTGAAGCACGCTAGCCGTGGCCTCCCCAACCGTGAACCAGCCCGCACGCGGCGGTTCGACGCCTGCCTGGTCAAGCTGCTCGAGCAGCAGACGCGCAGCCGGCTTGCTCACCACGATGATCGCTTGCGCCTGGCCAATCGCTGCCAGGCGCTCCTGTTGCCGGGGCTCCAGTTCGACCGGCTCGATGGCCAGCAAGGGCAGGCTGGCACTGGCAATGCCTGCATCGGCCAGCGACCGCGCCAGTGCCGCACAGTCCTCTTCAGGGCGGGTCAGCAGCAGGCGCCAGGGGCTCACGGGTGGCCGGCCTCGCCATAGACTTCCTTGAGGATCGCCTCGGCGCCCTGGCTGAGCAGGTCCTCGGCTACCTGCACGCCCAATGCTTCTGCATTAGCGCGTGGCGCCCGGGCATCGGCCACCAGCAGGGTGCCGCCGGAAGGCTGGCCAACCAGGCCGCGCAGCCACAACTGTTCGCCTTCGAGCACTGCGTAGCAGGCGATCGGCACCTGGCAGCCACCGTTCAGGCGCTTGTTCAGGGCCCGCTCGGCCACCACGCGGTCGGCGGTGTCGGCATGGTGCAACGGCGCCAGCAGCGCGTGGATTTCGCTGTCGGCGCTGCGGCACTCGATGCCCACGGCACCTTGGCCGCCAGCCGGCAGGCTGTCATCGACACTGATGGTGGAGGTGATGCGGTCCTCGAAGCCCAGGCGGATCAGGCCCGCCGCTGCGAGAATGATGGCGTCGTACTCACCAGCGTCGAGCTTGGCCAGGCGAGTGTTGACGTTGCCGCGCAGGAAACGGATTTCCAGGTCGGGGCGACGCGCCAGCAGTTGGGCCTGACGACGCAGGCTGGAGGTGCCGACGATGCTGCCAGCCGGCAGTGCCTCGAGGCTCTTGAAGGTGTTGGAGACAAAGGCGTCGCGCGGGTCTTCGCGCTCGCAGATGCAGTACAGGCCCAGGCCTTCGGGGAAGTCCATGGGCACGTCCTTCATCGAATGCACGGCGATGTCGGCTTCGTTGTCCAGCAGGGCGGTTTCCAGCTCTTTTACGAACAGGCCCTTGCCGCCGATCTTGGCCAGCGGTGCGTCGAGCAGCTTGTCGCCACGGCTGACCATGGGCACCAGGCTGACCTGCAGGCCGGGATGGGCCTGCTCGAGACGGGCTTTGACGTATTCGGCCTGCCACAGGGCCAAGGCACTTTTACGGGTGGCAATGCGGATTTCGCGAGTGGACATGAAACGCCCCGATCCAGAGAAATGCGGTCGATGATAACAGCTCCTCCGGCTGTTCCCGCAGATTCAGATCAGCAATCCAGTGGGATTTACCCCCCCTGTAGGAGCGGCCTCGTGCCGCGAAAGGGCCGCGCAGCGGCCCCAGCGATACCCTCGTCAACGCTGAAATCCCTGGGGCCGCTGTGCGGCCCTTTCGCGGCACAAGGCCGCTCCTACAAGGTTCGCGCAATGCACGAAGTTGGCGCGATCAGAGCCGGGTTACCCGCAAACTTGGTTTCAGTGCAGCGTCTGCATCATCTTGCGCACCCCCGCCACATGCCGGCGGCTGACGGTCAGTGCATCCCCTTCCAGGCCCTTCAGATAAAGCTGGAAGTGCCCCAGCGGCGTGCGCTGCAGCTTTTCGATGCGCTCGCGGGCAACCAGGGCGTTACGGTGTATGCGCACAAAGCGCTCGCCGAACTCGTCTTCCAGCGCCTTCAACGGCTCGTCGAGCAGCACCTCACCCGCTTCGTGGCGCAGGGTGACGTATTTATGGTCGGCGATGAAATAGATGACTTGCGGCAACGGGATCAGCTCGATGCCCTTGCGAGTGCGGGCACTGATATGGCTACGCGGGCCGCCCCCCTCATCGCTGGTGGGCCGGGTCAGCGCCGCCAGCTGGGCGCGGTTGGGTTTTTCCGCGCGGCGCAAGGCGTCGCGCAGCGTCTGGGGCTGGATGGGTTTGTCGACATGGCTCAAGGTGCTCTCCTTGAAGGCCTGGCTGCCGTATTCGTCGTCACCGGTGCAGAACACCACCGCCGGCGGCGCCTCGCGCTCGCACAGTTTGGCGGCCACCTGCAGGCCATCGAGGCCGGGCATACCGATGTCCAGCAGCACCACATCGGGCTTGAGGCTCTCGATCAGTGCCAGGGCCTCCTCGCCGTTGGTGGCGCTGGGCTCCATCACGGTGTAGCCCTCCAGCTCGCCGAGCAGCCGGCTCAGGCGTTCGCGGGCTTGGGGTTCGTCATCAACGATCAGGACATTCATAATTGCGCTGGATTCCTGAGTGAGTCTCGCACGGGTATAGCGTAGACAAGTGTGGGGAGACCGGAAACGGTCACGCTACAGACCGGTGCGAAGGCCAAAGATTCACTGGCCTGGCAGATTCACCGCCAGTCCTCTGTCCAACTGTAGACGGTCCGTGGAACACTGCCGTTCAATCGTTGAATATGCCGCACCCCCTTGCCTGCGCGCTTCTCTCGACCAGCGCCCTGCGGCGGTGGGCGCAACCCTGCTATGATCGGCGCCACTTTTTCCGTTCACGCCTTCAAAGAGTGAATCCATGAGCACCGACAAGACCAATCAGTCCTGGGGCGGCCGCTTCAGTGAGCCCGTCGACGCCTTCGTCGCCCGTTTCACCGCCTCGGTCGACTTCGACAAGCGCCTGTACCGCCACGACATCATGGGTTCGATCGCCCACGCCACCATGCTGGCGCAGGTCGGCGTGCTCAACGACGCAGAACGCGACACCATCATCGATGGCCTGAGGACCATCCAGGGTGAGATCGAGGCCGGCAACTTCGACTGGCGCGTCGACCTGGAAGACGTGCACATGAACATCGAGGCACGCCTGACCGACCGCATCGGCATCACCGGCAAGAAGCTGCACACCGGCCGCAGCCGCAACGACCAGGTGGCCACCGACATCCGCCTGTGGCTGCGCGACGAGATCGACCTGATCCTGGGCGAGATCACCCGCCTGCAGCAGGGCCTGCTGGAGCAGGCCGAGCGCGAAGCCGAGACCATCATGCCCGGCTTCACCCACCTGCAGACCGCCCAACCGGTCACCTTCGGCCACCACCTGCTGGCCTGGTTCGAAATGCTCAGCCGCGACTACGAGCGCCTGGTCGACTGCCGCAAGCGCGCCAACCGCATGCCGCTGGGCAGCGCCGCGCTGGCCGGCACCACCTACCCGATCGACCGCGAACTGACCTGCAAGCTGCTGGGCTTCGAAGCCGTGGCCGGCAACTCGCTCGATGGCGTCTCGGACCGTGACTTCGCCATCGAATTCTGCGCTGCCGCGAGCGTCGCGATGATGCACCTGTCGCGCTTCTCCGAAGAGCTGGTGCTGTGGACCAGCGCCCAGTTCCAGTTCATCGACCTGCCCGACCGCTTCTGTACCGGCAGCTCGATCATGCCGCAGAAGAAGAACCCGGACGTGCCGGAGCTGGTGCGTGGCAAGACCGGCCGCGTGTTCGGTGCCCTGACCGGCCTGTTGACCCTGATGAAAGGCCAGCCACTGGCCTACAACAAGGACAACCAGGAAGACAAGGAGCCGCTGTTCGACGCCGCCGATACCCTGCGCGACTCGCTGCGTGCTTTCGCCGACATGATCCCGGCGATCAAGCCCAAGCACGCGATCATGCGTGAAGCGGCCCTGCGCGGTTTCTCCACCGCCACGGACCTTGCCGACTACCTGGTGCGCCGTGGCCTGCCGTTCCGTGACTGCCACGAGATCGTCGGCCATGCCGTGAAGTACGGTGTCGACACCGGCAAGGACCTGGCCGAGATGAGCCTGGACGAGCTGCGCCAGTTCAGCGACCAGATCGAACAGGATGTGTTCGCGGTGCTGACCCTGGAAGGTTCGGTGAATGCACGTAACCACATCGGCGGTACCGCGCCGGCGCAGGTGCGCGCAGCCGTGGCGCGCGGCAAGGCCTTGCTGGCTTCGCGTTGACGGCATTCGCCGGCAAGCCGGCTCCTACACCCGTAGGAGCCGGCTTGCCGGCGAACCGCTGCAAGCCTATCGCTTGCCGCTTTTGATCATCTCCTGGAACGCCGGCATCGCCGCGTCCTTGTCTGCCACGATCCGCGCCATGTGCGGGTTCCCGCGCAGTTTCTCCAGCAACGCCGCCGCCTGCGGGAAGTCCGCCAGGAAATCGACGTTCAACACTTTCTTGCCCACGGCGTAAGCCAGGTCGACCGAGAAGCAGAATATCAGGTCGGCGATGGTCATCTGTTTACCTGCCACATAAGGATCGAAACGCCCATTGCGCTTGAGCGTGGCAAACCCCGCCAGCAGGTCGGCCCGTGCACGCTCCTTGATCAGCGGTTCCACCGCCGCGCCGAAGAACGCCTCGCCATAGCAGGTCCGCGCCGGCAGCTCGATGTACAGTTCGATCTCCCTGAGCAGCTCTCGTACCTTCGCCTGGCCGAAGGCATCGGCAGGCAGCAGTGGTTTGCCGGGCTGGGTCTGCTCGATGTAGTCGAGGATCACGCCGGTCTCGCTGATGAAACCGTGCTCGGTCTCCAGCGTCGGCACCTTGCCACGTGGGCTCTTGGCCAGTGCCTCGGGCGCCTGGCCACCGAAGAACGGTACTTCCTCGAAGGGCAGGCCTTTTTCCAGCAGGGCCAGCTTGACCATGTTGTAGTAGTTGCTGACCGCGAATCCATGAAGCTTGAGCATGTGAGACAGCCTCCGAGGCCGTATGGGGTTGGCCCGGCTTTTATAGCCCTCCCGCGTCACCTTGGCCAGCGCCATGGCCGGCGCTGATGGCCGGGCATTGCCGGCGCAGGCATGGCACACTGTGCGCTTCACCACAGGAGCACCGCCATGAGCGAGCACGACGATATCGACGGCAACGACGAAGAAGCCTTCACCGAGGCCACCCTCACCCAAGCCATCGAAAACCAGATCGAAAGCGGCGAGCCCCCAGCGGCCAAGGCCACCTTCAACAAGCTGACCCTGGTCGGCTACGAGCGCGAAGACATCCTCAACCTCATGGCCCATGTGCTGGCCGTGGAGATCGACGCCATGCTCGACGAGGACCGCCCCTTCGACACCGAGTGGTACGAAACTGCCCTGCGCGCCCTGCCGGAGCTGCCACCTGAGGCGGATCAAGGCGATATCGAATAAGCCTGACTACACTCCTGACTTCCATCCTTGTCTGGAAGTCAGGAGTCGCCCATGTCCTTCACCCCCGAACTGATCGCCGAACTGGAAGTCCTCGCCCTGTTCAACCTGGACAGCCACCAGGAAGGCATCAAGGTTCACAGCAATGCCTCCCCCGCCCTGATCGCCGCCGCGAAACGCCTGCACGACAAACAACTGACCGACCAGCCCGATGGCGGCTACCTCACCAGCCTGGGCCTGGATGCCGCGCAGAGCGTCCAACAGTTGCTGACCATTCTGAAAGCTACCCAGCCCGCCTGATCGTTCCCCTGTAGGAGCCAGCTTGCTGGCGAACGGCTATGCAATGCGGTTCGCCAGCAAGCTGGCTCCCACTACGACGAACGGCGCTGGAAAAATGGCGTCAAAAAGCCACTTTTCGCTTATCCGAGCGCCGCGCTCAGGCTAAACTCGCAGTGCTTCCCCAGCCTGCCTGAGCGCGCAATGAACCACCCCCATGAAATCCGCCCCGATATCGACCAAGGCATCGACCGCAAGGAGCTGTCCAGGCTGCGTGCGCGGTTTCTGAAGATCAACCAGGGACGGCTGGCGCGGGCACTGGAAGGGTTGTCCACGCGCCAGCAGCAGGTGCTCACGCTGTTGCCGCTGTTCTTCCACGTCAACCACCCGCTGTTGCCGGGCTATGTCTCGGGCAACACCCCCGCCGGTGTTTCTGGCTTCGAGCCGGATAACGAACTGCTGGCCGAAGCCCAGCGCCTGACCCGCTCATTCACCTACAAGGCGCGTCACGGCAACCCACCCCAGCCCATCCATGGCCTGTTCCTGATGGGCAGCCTCGGTACCCTGGCCCAGGCCGAGCAAAGCGACATGGATGTGTGGGTGTGCCATGCCCCAGGGCTGGACGAACAGGCACTGGCCGAACTGCGACGCAAGTGCCAGTTGCTCGAGGACTGGGCGGCCACCCAGGGCGCCGAGGCGCACCTGTTCCTGATCGAGCCCCAGGGTTTCGTCCAGGGCGAGCGCGACAGCCGGCTCAGCTCGGACGATTGCGGCACCACCCAGCACTACCTGTTGCTCGACGAGTTCTACCGCACGGCGCTCTGGCTCGCCGGGCGCACGCCCCTGTGGTGGCTGGTGCCGGTGTACCAGGAGCACAACTACCGGGACTACACCCAGACCCTGCTGTCCAAGCGCTTCATCCGCGTGACCGATGCCCTGGACCTCGGCCACCTTGCGCACATTCCACCTGGTGAGTACGTCGGTGCCGGGCTGTGGCAGCTGTACAAGGGCATCGACTCACCCTACAAGTCGCTGCTCAAACTGCTGCTCACCGAAACCTACGCCAGCGAGCACCCCCACGTGCGCTGCCTGAGCCTGGACTTCAAGCAGGCCGTGTTCGCCAACCGCCTGGACCTGGACGAGCTCGACCCCTATGTCATGGTCTACCGGCGCATCGAGCAGTACCTGCTGCGCCGTGGCGAAACCGCGCGCCTGGAACTGGTACGGCGTAGCCTCTACCTGAAAGTGAACAAGAAGCTCGGTGACCTGGGCCGTTCGCGCAACGCTGGCTGGCAACGCAAGTTGCTGGCTCGCCTCGCCGAGGAATGGGGCTGGGACGAACGGCAGCTGGCACTGCTCGACAGCCGCAGCCAGTGGAAGGTACGTCAGGTTGCTGTCGAGCGCCGCGAGCTGGTGGCCGAGCTGAACCATAGCTACCGCTTCCTCACCCAGTTCGCCCGTGAGCAAAATGCCAACAGCCGCGCCGACCAACGCGACCTCAATGTGCTGGGCCGGCGCCTCTACGCGGCTTTCGAGCGCCGCGCCGGCAAGATCGAGGTGATCAACCCGGGGATCGCGCCCGACCTGGCCGAAGACACCCTGACGCTCGTGCAATCGCCCAACCGCAAGGAGCCGGGCACCCATCACTGGGGCCTGTACAACGGCAACCTGGGCGTGCACGAATGGGAGCATTTCAGCCCCATCAAGCGTTGCCGGGAGCTGCTTGAACTCCTGACCTGGGCCCACCGCAATGGCGTCATCGACAGCAGCACGCGCCTCGCCCTGCACCCGGGTGCAAGCGATCTCAGCGAGTTCGAACTGTTCAACCTGATCGGCAGCCTGCAACAGGGCATCCCCCTGCCCCTGGAAACGGTCAGCGAAGTGCGCCTGCTGCAACCCAGCGTGGCCGACGAGATCCTGCTGCTGGTCAATGTGGGGGTCGACCCGCTGCGCCATCACCGCGACCTGAACATCCTGATGACCACCGAGCGCACTGACTCGCTGAGCTATGCCGGGGTGCGCGAAAATCTGGTCCTGACCCTCGACCAGATCACCTTGAACAGCTGGAACGAAGTGCTGGTGCAGCGCTACGACGGCGAGCACGCGCTGGTGCGCTGCCTGCGCGACTTCCTCAACAGCCTCGGCCAGCGCAGCCACCGCCCGCGGGTGCGGGTACGCTGCTACTGCCACAACCGGGCCCAGGCCATCAGCCAGCGGGTCGAGGAAATCTTCGATACCGTGCAGTTGCTGCTCGACCAGAACCTCAATCACCGCTACCTGCTCCAGGTCGCCCGGCATACTCACGTGCTTGAACTGCAACCCGGGCAGGTGACGCTGGCCACCCTCGACAAGCATGACGCACTGCTCGAAACGCTCGGCGAGGAACGCGACAGCTACAGCCCGCTGCACCTCGACGCCAATGCGCTGCAGGACTACGACCTGCCGCTGGTGCTCGGCCAGGGCCAACCCCAGTGCATCCAGGTGTTCTACCGCCTGCTCGATGGTTGGGCCGACCTTTATGTGCTGGACGAATACAACGCGCTCTGGCAGCAACGCCTGCCCCTGCAGGACGAACAGCACCTACTGCTGCCGCTGCAGCGCTTCCTGCAATCGGTGGTGATGCGCCGTGATGCGCAACTGCCGCTGGACAGCTTGCAACAGGCCTCGCTGGACATCCTGTATTACCAGCTGCTGCCTTCCGGGATTGGCAAGGCACGCGGGCTGGAAATGCGGTCAGCGCCGATCGACGGGCGCGACCGGCCGTACTACGAGGTCCAGGCGATCCTCCAGGCCGGCACCGGCGACGACGTGCACGTCACCCTCTACTGCGACCAGCAGGAATACTCCGAACTGGAGCACGGCGACCAACTGTACAGCGTGGTCGCCCGGCAGATCCTGCGCCAACGCCGCAGCGCCGGCAGCTACCGCTGCTACATCACCGACCTTGATCTCTCCGAGCTGCTAGGTGATGACCAAGGCTCGACCAGCTTGTACCTGCGCTACAAGGGTGAATTGGAACAGGCGCTCAATGAAGGGTTGGAACGCTTGCAGGCGACACTGGAACCCTGAGAAGCATCTCATTTCCAGGAAGGATTTCTCGCTGCCAAGCAATGTTTTGTGGGAAGCATCCTACGCACTCTCCAACAAACCAAACGAGAGTGCTGTCATGAACAAAGAACACTGGATGGGCGCCCACCCTGAGCTGGGACGCTTGCGCATCGATCAACTGATCTTGCCAGGTACCCACGATTCCGGCATGGACAAGCAAGCCGATGGTATTTTTCTACCGAACGAGACCACACAAGATGTGCCCTGCATCGAGCAGATCCGCGGCGGCATTCGCGTACTGGACCTGCGCGTAAGGGCCCACTCGCAACACTCGCGGAGCTCCGACCTGCGCTTTCAGCTGTTCCACCTGAATTCATCCGGACGCACGATCCGGAAAGATATCGTCGACGCATTGAATGGTTTCTATGCCAACCCGGACAATGCGAAGGAAATCGTCATTCTCGACTTTCACGAGTTCAGTCACTTCGACCCTGAAGAACATCGCCTGCTACAGGCGCTACTCGCCGAGCTGGGCCCGCGCATGATCCCCTATTCACTGCATGGGCTCACATTGGATGAGCTATGGCGCGAGCATCCGGGCAAGACGGTGGTGATTGGTTATGACCAAGGCCATACCCCATCCGAGTACTGGCCGAGCGTCAGCCATCGCTGGATCGGCGAAAATACGCCCAGCGCCAGCGAATTGAAGGCGTACATGGACCAAGTGGCAGGGTACGGCGAAACGGGCTTGCCCTTGACTTCGATCCAATGCGCCAAGTACGTCTGGCCCTTCTTCGTGCCGGACGACTTTCACGACAAGATCGACGAATGGTTCGAATCCCGCGACCTGAACAGCTATATCCAGCACTTCCGGATCATCAATACCGACTGGTCGCTACGGGGCAGGCTCGTGGACAACTGCATCCATGCCAACCGCCTCCGCGCATCGGCCATGGGCTGACGCAGCTACCCGCCCCAACCACCGTCAGAGGTCGAAGTCGCCCGCAGCTTCCGGCTGGTACTCGACGGCAAGCAGCTCGAGCTTGAGGGTCTTGCCGCCGGGCGCGGGCCAGTCGATCTGGTCGCCCACCGACAGGCCCAGCAGCGCGCAACCGATCGGCGCGAGGATCGAGACATTGCCTTCCGGACCTGCATCCTTCGGGTAGACCAGGGTCAGGTGGTAATCCTTGCCACTGGCGATCTCACGGCAATGCACGCGGGAATTCATGGTGACCACGCCAGCCGGCACTTCCTCATGACCGACCACCTGCTCGGCGCGGTCCAGCTCGTCCTGCAGGGCGAGCACACCCGGGGTGCTTTCATCGAGGCTGTCGAGCAGGCGCTCGAGACGCTGCACGTCCAAGCGGGTGAGGATGAGGGAGGGCTTGGTGCTCATGATCCAGTCAGACTCCTTTGAACAGGCGATTTTCCACAGACAGATAAAGCAAAACCCCGCCCAAGGGCGGGGTTTGCGAAATGCTTCTGGCGTCAATGACGCAGAACCTGACACTACCACAGCGGGGCAAATACACAAGCCCGCAGGAAACCTGTGGCTATCGTCCGGACCGGGCCTTGAGCACATCAGCCTCGCGGCAGATCTGCCGGCGTCGTTCATCGTCGGCCGCGCGCCACTCGCGGATATGCTCGACATGACGGTGACAGCCGGTGCAAACCTTGTGCTCGTCTAGCCGACACACGCTGATACAAGGTGACGGCACCGCCGGGCTGACATTGCTGTAGAGCGGCTTGGGCGGCCGAGGCAGGTCACTCATCTCAGATCTCGTCGAAATCCAGCTTCTCGCCGGCCCGCTCCCAGACGATGCGCTCGAGCATTTCACCGAGCAGTTCCTCGGTCTTCTCGCACACCCACTTGCCGCTTTCCTCGTCGTAGTCGAAGTGGAAACCGCCGGAGCGGTCGGCAAGCCACAGCTGACGCAGCGGTTCCTGGCGGCTGAAGATCAGCTGGCTGCCATTGTCGAACTTGATGGTCAGCACACCGGCAGAGTTCTCCATGTCCAGGTCCAGGTCGCTCTCGTCGAACAGGTCTTCCAGTGCCTGTTGGGTCGCGTCGACCAGATCGTGGAAACGCGCTTCGCTCAAACTCATTGCAGGAACCTCGAAAAATGGCTGCACACACGCAAGCCGGGCACGATAAGGCCGGTTGGTCGTGATTGCAAAGTTTAGCGCTGATCCGCGGCCCTTTCGCCGGCAAGCCGGCGAAAGGGGCACGCCCGCCAGGCGGGCCGGCGCTTGCATAGGCAATCGGGTGGTCGCTGGGTATACTCGGCCGCAATACTGCATATTTCCAAGGATTTCACCCATGAAACGCCTGATTTCCTCCCTCGCGGCACTGGTCGCGGTTGCCTGCCTCGTTTCGGCCTGCGGTCAGAAAGGCCCCCTGTACCTGCCCGAAGACGGCAAGGACGGCAAAGGCCCGCGCAAGTCGCACCAGCAGCACCAGCACGCCCAACCGGCCCAGCAGCAGGCACCGGAGCAGCAAGAGCAGGCCGAGCCGTCTCCCGCGCCGTAAGGAAATCCCATGGATGCATTCAACTACCGCGGCGGCGAGCTGTTCGCGGAAGGGGTGGCCCTGTCGGCCGTCGCCGAACGCTTCGGCACGCCGACCTACGTGTACTCCCGCGCCCACATCGAGGCCCAGTACCGTAGCTACACCGACGCCCTGCAAGGTGTCGAGCATCTCGTCTGCTTCGCGGTCAAGGCCAACTCCAACCTGGGCGTGCTGAACCTGCTGGCGCGCCTGGGCGCGGGCTTCGACATCGTCTCCGGTGGTGAGCTGGAGCGTGTCCTGGCCGCCGGCGGCCGTGCCGATCGCGTGGTGTTCTCCGGTGTCGGCAAGACCCGTGAAGACATGCGTCGCGCCCTGGAAGTGGGCGTGCACTGCTTCAACGTCGAGTCCACCGACGAGCTCGAGCGCCTGCAGGTGGTCGCCGCCGAGATGGGCAAGACGGCCCCGGTTTCGCTGCGTGTGAACCCGGACGTCGATGCCGGCACCCACCCGTACATCTCCACCGGCCTCAAAGAAAACAAGTTCGGCATCGCCATCGCCGACGCCGAAGCCATCTACGTGCGCGCCGCGCAGCTGCCCAACCTGGACGTGGTCGGCGTCGACTGCCACATCGGTTCGCAGCTGACTACCGTCGAGCCCTTCCTCGATGCCCTCGACCGCCTGCTGGTGCTGGTCGACCGCCTGGCCGAGTGCGGCATCCACCTGCGCCACCTCGACCTCGGCGGCGGTGTCGGCGTGCGCTACCGCGACGAACAGCCCCCCGTGCTGGCCGACTACATCCAGGCCATCCGCGAGCGCGTCGGCGAACGTGAGCTGACACTGGTGTTCGAACCGGGCCGCTACATCGTCGCCAACGGCGGCGTGCTGCTGACCCGCGTGGAATACCTCAAGCACACCGAGCACAAGGACTTCGCCATCATCGACGCGGCGATGAACGACCTGATCCGCCCGGCCCTGTACCAGGCCTGGATGGACGTCAGTGCGGTCAAGCCCCGCGAGGGCGAAGGCCGTGCATACGACCTGGTCGGGCCGATCTGCGAGACCGGCGACTTCCTGGGCAAGGACCGTGTACTGGACCTGGCCGAAGGCGACCTGCTGGCCGTCCGCTCCGCGGGCGCCTATGGTTTCGTCATGAGCTCGAACTACAACACCCGTGGCCGTTGCGCCGAAGTGCTGGTCGACGGCGACCAGGCCTTCGAAGTGCGTCGCCGCGAGACCGTCGCCGAATTGTTCGCCGGCGAAAGCCTGCTGCCGGAGTAAGCCCATGCTGCTGCGTTTCACCAAGATGCACGGGCTGGGCAACGACTTCATGGTCCTCGACCTGGTCAGCCAGCACGCCCATATCCAACCCAAGCACGCCAAGCAATGGGGCGACCGCAACACCGGCATCGGCTTCGACCAGTTGCTGATCGTCGAGGCCCCCAGCAACCCGGACGTGGACTTCCGCTACCGGATCTTCAACGCCGACGGCTCCGAAGTCGAGCAGTGCGGCAACGGCGCGCGCTGCTTCGCCCGCTTCGTGCTGGACAAGCGCCTGACCGCCAAGAAGCGTATCCGCGTCGAAACCAAGGGCGGCATCATCGAGCTGGATGTGCGCAACGATGGCCAGGTCTGTGTCGACATGGGCCCACCGCGTTTCGTACCCGCCGATATCCCGTTCATCGCCGATGAACAGGCGTTGAGCTACCCGCTCGAAGTCGACGGCCAGGTGCACCAGATTGCCGCCGTGTCCATGGGCAACCCGCATTCGGTGCTGCGCGTCGATGACGTACGCACCGCGCCGGTCCATGAACTGGGGCCGAAGATCGAGCACCACCCGCGCTTCCCGCAGCGGGTCAATGCCGGCTTCATCCAGGTCGTCGACCGCCACCGCGCCAACCTGCGGGTGTGGGAGCGCGGCGCGGGCGAAACCCAAGCCTGCGGCACCGGCGCCTGCGCCGCGGCCGTTGCGGCCATCGCCCAGGGCTGGATGGATTCCCCGGTAACCATCGACCTGCCGGGCGGACGCCTGAACATCGAATGGGCCGGCCCCGGCAAGCCTGTGCTGATGACCGGCCCGGCTGTACGCGTTTTCGAAGGACAGGTTCGTCTCTAAGCGAGTATCCGCCATGACCGATCAGCCTAACGTTGCACCCCAGGCCAACGCGCTCGACGAAGACGCCGTGGTCGCCTACCTGCGCGCCCACCCCAGCTTCTTCGCCGAGCACGACGAACTGCTGCTCGAACAGCGCATCCCCCACCAACGCGGCGACAGCGTGTCGCTGGTGGAGCGCCAGCTCAAGCTGCTGCGCGACCGCAACATCGAGATGCGCCATCGCCTGTCGCAATTGATGGACGTGGCCCGCGACAACGACCGGCTGTTCGACAAGACCCGCCGGCTGATCCTCGACCTGCTCGATGCCAGCAGCCTGGAAGAAGTGGTGATGGCCGTCGAAGACAGCCTGCGCCAGGAGTTCCAGGTGCCCTTCGTCAGCCTGATCCTGTTCGGCGAAAACGCCGCGCCGGTCGGCCGCTGGGTACCTGGCGCCGAGGCGCAACAAGCCATTGGCGGCCTGATCGGCGGCGGCAAGACCATCAGCGGTAGCCTGCGCGAGCACGAGCTGGCGTTCCTGTTCGGCGACACTGCACACAAGGAAGTCGGCTCCAGCGCCGTGGCCACCCTCGAACACCAGGGCCTGCATGGCGTGCTGGCAATCGGCAGCCGCGACCCGCAGCACTACAAGAGCAGTGTCGGCACCCTGTTCCTCAGCTACATCGCCGAGGTGCTTGGCCGCGTGCTGCCGCGCTTCACCCAGACGCTGCGCTCGGTGCGCTGATGGAACGCCAGCTGGAAGCTTATTGCGCGCACCTGCGCAACGAGCGCCAGGTGTCCGGGCACACCCTGCTGGCTTACCGCCGCGACCTCGAGAAAGTCATCGAGTACTGCAACAACCAAGGCATCGCCGGCTGGGACGCGCTGCAGGTCCAGCAGTTGCGCCAACTGGTGGCGCGCCAGCACCACCATGGCCAGTCCTCGCGCAGCCTGGCACGGCTGCTCTCGGCGGTGCGCGGCCTGTACCGCTACCTCAACCGCGAAGGCCTGTGCCAGCACGACCCGGCCAACGGCCTGGCGCCACCGAAGGGCGAGCGCCGCCTGCCCAAGACCCTGGACACCGACCGCGCCCTGCAGTTGCTCGACGGCGGCGTCGACGACGACTTCATCGCCCGGCGCGACCAGGCCATCCTCGAACTGTTCTACTCCTCGGGCCTGCGCCTGTCGGAACTGGCCGGCCTTGACCAGGAACACCTGGACCTGACCGGCGGGCTGGTCCAGGTACTCGGCAAGGGCGGCAAGAGCCGCGTGCTGCCGGTCGGGCGCAAGGCCCGCGAAGCGCTGCAGGAATGGTTCAGGCTGCGTGGCATCGCCGCCCCTCGGGACGGCGCGGTGTTCATCACCCGCCAGGGCAACCGCTTGAGCACACGGGCCATTCAGATGCGGGTCAAGACCTTCGGCGAACGCGAGCTGGGCCAGCACCTGCACCCGCACATGCTCCGCCACTCCTTCGCCAGCCACCTGCTGGAGTCGTCCCAGGACTTGCGCGCGGTGCAGGAAATGCTTGGCCACGCCGACATCAGCACCACGCAGATCTACACCCACCTGGACTTCCAGCACCTGGCCGCCGTGTACGACAGCGCCCACCCCCGGGCCAAACGCAGCAAAGGCAACGAATCATGAGCATCAAGCTGATCACCTTCGACCTGGACGACACCCTGTGGGACACCGCGCCGGTGATCGCCAGCGCCGAGACCGTCCTGCGCGACTGGCTGGCGGCCAATGCACCGATCCTCGGCGGGGTACCGATCGAGCACCTGTTCGCCATTCGCGAGCGGCTGGTGCAGGCCGAACCGGGCCTCAAGCACCGCATCAGCGCCCTGCGCCGTCGCGTGCTGTTCCACGCCCTGGAAGAAGTCGGCTACAGCGAGAAGCACGCCCAGGAGCTGGCCAACGAGGGTTTCGAGGTGTTCCTGCATGCCCGGCACCAGATCGAGGTGTTCCCAGAGGTGCAGCCGGTGCTGGAGATCCTGCACCATCACTACATCCTCGGCGTGGTCACCAACGGTAATGCCGACGTGCGCCGGCTGGGGCTGGCGGACTACTTCAAGTTCGCGCTGTGCGCCGAGGACCTGGGTATCGGCAAGCCCGACCCGGCACCGTTCATGGAAGCCCTGAAACTAGGCGCTGTGGACGCAGGGGCCGCGGTGCACGTTGGCGATCACCCGGGTGATGACATCGCCGGGGCCCAGCGCGCAGGGCTGCGCGCAGTGTGGTTCAACCCGCAGCACAAGGCCTGGGCCGGTGAGCAGGCGCCGGATGCGGAGATCCAGCGGCTGTCGCAGCTACCCGACGTCCTGTCCCGCTGGCGCTGACAGGGCATCGCACTCCTCCTTTCGACCATGTGCAATTCCTGTAGGAGCGGCCTTGTGCCGCGAATGGGCCGCAAAGCGGCCCCGAGTTCGTTGCCGACACTGAATTCCTGGGGCCGCTGCGCGCCCCATTCGCGGCACAAGGCCGCTCCTACAAAGACCGCGTCAACCTACAGGCACAAAAAAGCCCGCAGCGACGGCGGGCTTCTTTGCATTCAACCACTCAGATAGGGCGGCTGCCGTACTTGTTGTCCGGCTTCTTGGGCGGATCGGCGACCACGTTGGCCTCCACTTCCTGCACCTTGCCACCGCGCGACAGGAATTCTTCCATCGCCTTGGCCAGCGCATCGCGCTCTTTCTGCTTGGCTTCCATGCTCGGCATCTCGTCTACCGAGACAGCCGCCTTGGACTTGCCTTTTGCAGCAGGTGCGGGGCTGCTGTCGTCATCGCCAGCGTCTTCCGCGCCATCGTCAGCGGCCGCTTCGAGGCCTTCATCAGCCTCGTCTTCGTCGCCTACTTCGAGGTCGTCATTTTCCAGATCGTCGTCGCTCATGTTCTACCTCATGACTTGCGAAAAGCAGGTTAGTTATAGACCGGTGCAGCCGTAGACCGGCAGCCACCAGTGAAAATTCAACTGGCCGTGGGTTGGCCACTGCCCTGGGTGTCCGCCCCTCATGGGGAGCCTGGCACCCTGCAGGCCCTGCTCCTGGCAAGGCCTGACAAAATACGTTGTACCCTTGCTGGCCACAGGCTATTGGCAAGCCTAGCAAAGGGTGGCGAAGTGTGTGGACTACTCGTCCCGCTTCCTTCGGCGCGCATTCTAGCGCGCTCGCAGAAAAAGCAAAGCACCAGAAACACCCGATGGCTTGTAAGTTTTCCGCCCAGGTCGCGAACAGGTGGGGTAAACCGTTTGCATCGCATAAAACAGCAAACTACAGGCAAAAAAATGCCCGGCGAACCGGGCAAGTTTTCCAGCGTGGCGGTTACAGGTTGTAGCCGCGCTCGTTGTGTTGAGCCAGGTCGAGGCCGACCGACTCTTCTTCTTCGCTGACCCGCAGGCCCATCACCAGGTCCAGCACCTTGAGGATCACGTAGGTGGCGATGGCGGTGTAGACCACGGTGAAGATCACGCCCTTGGCCTGGATCCAGAACTGCGCGGCGATGTCGGTGACTGCACCGAAGCCACCCAGGGCCGGTGCCGCGAACACACCGGTGAGCAGCGCGCCGATGATGCCGCCGATACCGTGCACGCCGAAGGCGTCGAGGGAGTCGTCATAGCCCAGCTTGCGCTTGAGGCTGGTGGCGCAGAAGTAGCAGACGATGCCGGACACCAGGCCGATCACCAGGGCGCCCATCGGGCCGACGGTGCCAGCGGCTGGAGTGATGGCGACCAGGCCGGCGACCACGCCCGAGGCGATGCCCAGCGCGCTGGGTTTGCCGTGGAAGATCCACTCGGCGAACATCCAGCCCAGCGCGGCGGCGGCGGTGGCGATCTGGGTCACCAGCATGGCCATGCCGGCGGTGCCGTTGGCCGCGGCGGCAGAACCGGCATTGAAGCCGAACCAGCCGATCCACAGCATGGCTGCGCCCATCAGCGTATAGCCCAGGTTGTGCGGCGCCATTGGCGTGGTTGGGTAGCCCTTGCGCTTGCCCAGCACCAGGCAGCAGACCAGGCCGGCGATACCGGCATTGATGTGCACCACGGTGCCACCGGCGAAGTCGAGCACGCCCCAGTCCCACATCAGCGCGCCGTCACCGCTCCAGACCATGTGCGCGATCGGCGCATAGACCAGGGTGAACCACACACCCATGAAGATCAGCATCGCCGAGAACTTCATGCGTTCGGCGAAGGCGCCGACGATCAATGCCGGAGTGATGATGGCGAAGGTCATCTGGAAGGTGATGAACACCGCTTCAGGGAACAGCGCGGTGGCCGAAGTCAGGCCCGACGGCGTGACACCGCTGAGGAAGGCCTTGGAGAAGCCACCGATGAAGGAATTGAAGTTGAGCACGCCCTTTTCCATACCGGCGGTATCGAAGGCGAGGCTGTAGCCGTAGATGACCCACAGGATGCTGATCAGCCCGGTGATGGCAAAGCATTGCATCATCACCGACAGCACGTTCTTCGAGCGCACCATGCCGCCGTAGAACAGGGCCAGGCCCGGGATGGTCATGAACAGGACCAGCGCCGTCGAGGTGAGCATCCAGGCGGTGTCGCCGGAGTTCAGCACCGGGGCGGCCGTTTCCTCGGCCAGGGCCAGCCCTGGCATTACGAGGGACAATAGGGCTCCTAGCCCTGCGATCTTGCGCAGAGTCATGTTGTTTTCTCCTGGGGCGTTGGGTTTGGTGAGGCGTTGTTCTGGCGCTTAGATCGCGTCGGTATCGGTTTCGCCGGTACGGATGCGGATCGCTTGCTCCAGGTTGACCACGAAGATCTTGCCGTCGCCGATCTTGCCGGTGTTGGCGGCCTTGGTGATGGCCTCGATCACCCGATCAAGGTCCTTGTCGTCGATGGCCACATCGATCTTCACCTTGGGCAGGAAATCGACCACGTATTCAGCGCCGCGGTACAGCTCGGTATGACCCTTTTGACGACCGAAGCCTTTGACTTCGGTGACGGTGATGCCCTGCACGCCGATTTCCGACAGCGACTCGCGCACGTCGTCCAGCTTGAACGGCTTGATGATGGCAGTGACTAGCTTCATGAAACTCTCTCCCGATTTGGTGGACTTGCCCCAGGAAAACAAACCCGACTCAAGTCTAAGCGCAGCGCCTGGCTTTGTAACGCGTCGTCGGCTCCATCCTCCCCGCCGACGCACGATCCGGCTGTGACGAAGAACCCTCCGGCTCCACCTGCGCACTGCCTGGTCACAAGGGACTGCATCAGTGCATGGCTCGATCAGGTCATTGCAGAAACCTTGCCAGTTGGCGCAAGTGACGAAAAAACAGGCAGTTGCGTAAACAGGTGGGGATTGGCCATTCGCCAGCAGCGAAAAAGCGCACAAAATCGGTGCGCGACCTTTGGCCGCCCTGCGCGAAAAGCGTGCAGCGCAAGTGGGCAAAAGGCGCGTGCTACACTGCTGGCCTTTCAGTGATCAGCGGATAGCCAACATGCTCGCGCCCAAAGCCTTTCTCGATGCCCTGAGCGACCAAGCCTCGCGCCTGTTCAGCGGCGACACCGCTGCGCCTCGCGCCGAACTGGAAAGCCAGTTCAAGGTGCTGATGCAGGGCGCCTTCAGCAAGCTCGACCTGGTCAGCCGCGAAGAGTTCGACAGTCAAATGGTGGTGCTGGCCCGCACCCGCGCCCGGCTGGAAGCCCTGGAGAAACAGGTCGCCGAGCTGGAAGCACGGATGGCGCCGCCCACCGCGGAATAACAATCGATACACGGAGCGTTTCCCATGAAAGTCAGTGCCCGCAATGTCTTCGAAGGTACCGTCAGCAGCGTTCAACCCGGCGCGGTGAATGCCGAGGTGGAAGTGACCCTGGCCGGCGGCGAGAAACTGGTCGCGGTGGTCACCATGGCCAGCCTGCACAACCTCAACATCAATGTCGGCAAGCAGGCCGTGGCCCTGGTGAAGGCACCCTGGGTGGTGCTGATGACCGATGCCGCTGGCTACAAGCTTTCGGCGCGCAACAGCCTGGAAGGCGAAGTGGTGCGAGTCGGCGACGGCGCGGTGAACGCCGAAGTGGTCCTGAAGCTGGCCGGTGGCACCGAGGTCTATGCCATCGTCACCCGTGAAGCGGTGCAGGAACTCGGCCTCAAGCCAGGCGTAAAAGCCACCGCGCTGATCAAGGCCTCGCACATCATCCTCGGCGCCAAGGCCTGACCCTACAGGCCGGCCCCTACCCCTGTAGGAGCCGGCCTTGCCGGCGAACACCGGCAAAGCCGGTGCCACGCAACACATTACCCTCCCCTGCTGAAAACCAAATACTCCCTGAACCAACCAGATGAAACTTATTTAAGTTTCACCTCCCTGGTTGACTTGCCCGCTATGCTTTGCATAAAGTTCACCCACCCCAAAAAGCGGGCCTTTATTTCAACTCACGAAGAATTCAATGGACACAGTATCTAGTCGCTGCCTGGCCGCTTATGCCTGCCAGGCACTTGAACCGGAACTCCGGGCCCGCCCCCAAGGTCGGGCAAGCCGCGCCAGAGCCTGATTGCTCCGCCGTCGCTTGCCGCCCCGGGTGCCCGCCCGGTCGGAGGCAAGCTTATGAACTTCATCACCTTTATTCGCGATCGCCTGCACGCTCCGGCGCGCAAGGCCTTGCCATGCCTATCACCACCCCGCGCGACCGTTTCACGGCTGCGCGCCACCTGGCTGCCCCAGCCGGGTAGCCCTGCCCTGCGCCTGCACTGGCACACCGAAGACACCCAGGAACCGCCCGGTCGATGGCGCGCCCATCTGTGCTTCTGCTGACCGGCGCGATGCATTCCCGACACTAAGCTGACGACCTGTTAAACGTCAGGACTTCACAAACTTTAAATATTTAAAGTTTGCGGGTTTCTTATTGCCAATCACTTTATTCGAGGTTTCAAAAGACCATGGAATCCGCCAGTAGAAAGTTCGCTGCCGATCTTATTTCCGGCATTCGCCAGCGAACACGTAAACGTCGGAAAAACCACGTTTTTCATCGATCGAATGATCGCGGCCCGAGACACGTTCACTCACCCGCCCAACGGTGAGTCGACTGTGTGTCGTGCCGCCTCCTGCGGCAGGAGCACAGCCAAATGACCGTAAAAGACCGCAACACCACGAGCAAAGCCGGCGCAGACGCCCGCCTCTCCATGCGCGCCGCCCGCGAGGCGCGCAACGGCCTGGCCGTCACCCTCGCCAATCTCGACGCCAGCGAACTGGGCCTGACCGAGCACGAAGCCAGCAAGCGCCTGCAGCGCGACGGGGCCAACGAAGTCGCCCACGACAAACCGGAACCAGCCCTGGTGCAGCTGCTCAAGGCCCTGCACAACCCCTTTATCTATGTATTGCTGACCCTGGCCGGGATCAGCTTCGTCACCGACTACTGGCTGCCCCTGCGCGCAGGCGAAGTGGAAGATGCCGACCTGACCAAGGTCATCATCATCATGACCATGGTCAGCGTCAGCGGCCTGCTGCGCTTCTGGCAGGAATACCGTTCGACCAAGGCCGCCGAAGCCCTCAAGGCCATGGTCCGCACCACCGCCACCGTGCTGCGCCGTGAACGCCACGACCAGGCCCCGCGCCTTCGCGAAGTGCCGATGAACGAACTCGTGGCCGGCGACATCGTGCAGCTCAGCGCCGGCGACATGATCCCCGCCGACATCCGCCTGATCGAATCCCGCGACCTGTTCATCAGCCAGGCCGTGCTCACCGGCGAAGCCTTGCCAGTGGAGAAGTACGACACCCTGGGCCATGTCGCGCAGAAGTCCGCTGACGACGGCGCCAGCGCTGAAGGCAACCTGCTTGACCTGCCCAACATCGGCTTCATGGGCACCAACGTGGTCAGCGGCCGGGCCCGCGCCGTGGTGGTGGCCACCGGCAAGCGCACCTATTTCGGCTCGCTGGCCAAGGCCATCGCCGGCTCGCGCAGCCAGACCGCCTTCGACCGCGGGGTGAACAGCGTCAGCCGCCTGCTGATCCGCTTCATGCTGGTGATGGTGCCGGTGGTGTTCATGCTCAATGGCGTGGTCAAGGGCGACTGGAGCGACGCCTTCCTGTTCGCCCTGGCCGTGGCCGTGGGTCTCACTCCGGAAATGCTGCCGATGATCGTCAGCGCCAACCTGGCCAAGGGTGCCGTGGCCATGGCCCGGCGCAAAGTGGTGGTCAAGCGCCTGAACGCCATCCAGAACTTCGGTTCGATGGATGTGCTGTGCACCGACAAGACCGGCACCCTCACGCAGGACCGGATCATCCTCGAGCATCACGTCGACCCCAGCGGCCGTGCCGACCCGCGCCTGCTCGAACTGGCCTGGCTCAACAGCCATCACCAGAGCGGCGTGAAGAACCTGATGGACCAGGCCGTGCTGCGCTTCGCCGGTGAGAACGGCAGCTTCCAGCCGCCCTACGCCTATGCCAAGGTCGACGAGCTGCCCTTCGACTTCATCCGCCGTCGCCTGTCGGTGATCGTCAAGGACGCCCTGGGCGATCACCTGCTGGTGAGCAAAGGCGCGGTCGAAGAGGTGCTGGCCATCGCCACCCACATGGAGCAGGACGGCCAGCGGGTCGTGCTCGATGACGCCCTGCGCCAGCAGCTGCTCGCCACCGCCGCCACCTTCAACCAGGAAGGCTTCCGCGTGCTGCTGGTCGGTACCCGCGAGATTCCCGCCGCCGAAGGCAAGGCCCAGTACCACACCGACGACGAGCGCGAGCTGGTGATCCGCGGCTTCCTGACCTTCCTGGACCCACCCAAGGAAACTGCCGGCCCGGCTATCGCCGCCCTGCGTGAGATGGGCGTGAAAGTGAAGGTACTCACCGGCGACAACCCGGTGGTCACCTGCAAGGTTTGCCGCGAAGTGGGCCTGGAGCCCGGGCAGCCGCTGCTCGGCCAGGACATCGAGCGCCTCGACGACACCCAGCTCAAGGTGCTGGTCGAAGAACGCACAGTGTTCGCCAAGCTCACCCCGCTGCAGAAGTCGCGGGTGCTCAAGGCGCTGCAAGCCAACGGCCACACCGTCGGTTTCCTCGGCGACGGCATCAACGACGCCCCGGCCCTGCGGGATGCCGACGTCGGCATTTCGGTGGACAGCGGCACCGATATCGCCAAGGAATCGGCCGACATCATCCTCCTGGAAAAAAGCCTGATGGTGCTGGAGGAAGGTGTACTGAAGGGCCGGGAAACCTTCGGCAACATCATGAAGTACCTGTGCATGACCGCCAGTTCCAACTTCGGCAACGTGTTTTCGGTGCTGGTGGCCAGCGCCTTCATCCCGTTCATGCCGATGCTGGCGATCCACCTGCTGCTGCAGAACCTGATGTACGACTTCTCCCAGCTGTCACTGCCGTGGGACCGCATGGACAAGCAGTTCCTGCGCGAGCCACGCAAGTGGGATGCCCGCAACATCGGCCGCTTCATGCTGTGGATCGGGCCGACTTCGTCGATCTTCGACATCACCACCTTTGCCCTGATGTGGTACGTGTTCGCCGCCAACAGCGTGGAAATGCAGGCGCTGTTCCAGTCCGGCTGGTTCGTCGAGGGGCTGCTGTCGCAGACGCTGGTGGTGCACATGCTGCGCACCCGCAAGGTGCCGTTCTTCCAGAGCACCGCGGCGCTGCCGGTGATCCTGGCGACGGGGCTGGTGATGTGCCTGGGCATCTACATCCCGTTCTCGCCGCTGGGGGCGATGGTCGGGCTGGTGCCGCTGCCGTGGGAATACTTCCCTTGGCTGGTCGCGACCCTGCTGGGCTACTGCCTGGTCGCGCAGACCATGAAGACCCTGTACATCCGCCGCTTCGGCCAGTGGTTCTGAGGGGTGGCCATGCGAGTACTGATCTGCGCGGGGCGCAACTACGCCGACAGCCGCCGCTGCCGCCAGGCGCTGGACGACCTCCAGCGCCGGCAACCGATCCGCGTGCTGATCCATGGCGGCAGCCAGCACCTGGGAGGCGATATCGAAGCCTGGGCCCGCGAGCATGGCGCCGATATCGTTCGCTACCCGCCCAACTGGCAGCTGCATGGCAAGCTGGCCGAGCGATTGCGCAATGTCTTCATGTTGCGTGACAGCCGGCCGGATGCGGTGCTGGCGCTGCCCGGCGGGGATGACACCGAGGAGCTGCTGGCCCGGGCCCGGGGGGCTGGAATTGCCGTGGTCTGCGCTGGGCGGCCGCTGGCTGGACAAACTTCGATGCACTCTTTGCCGCTGCGGCGCGACTGACATCACTAAGCTTTGCCGGGCCGCAGGACGCGGCCCTCAAGCGAACCTGGAGTGTCCGCATCATCGCAAGCTCCCGGCGCTCAACCGGCAGGGAGCCCTCCATGTTCAAGATCCTGACCACGCCGCAATTCGTTATCGACTTCCAGCTGCAGCTTGCAAAAAAACCGGACATCACCGCCTTCAAGGTGGTTGTCCGGTCTTTGGAAAGACAGCCTCCACTGCATCCCAGGCATTGCGATGGACAGTTGGTCGGTGCTCCAGGCCGCTGGTGCTGCCTGATCAGCTTCGACTGGTGGTTGGTCTACAAATGCGACACACAAGCAGGGAGCATCACCCTGGAACAGACCGGCCCGCACCACTACCTGTTTGAGTAGCCTGCGACTCAAACGCCCAAATCTTTGAACAGCGTTTCGGCGCTTTCATGCGCTTGCACCACCTGCTCACGATCCTGGGCCTCCATCACTTGCCGAGCACGCTCATTGAGCGTCATCGCCTTGACCTCGAACGGTAGAGCCTTGGTCTGCACTACCTGGACCAGCATCATCCGAATCGCCTGCGAGACGGTGATACCCATTTCTTCCAGGATTTTTGTCGCGTTCACTTTCAGGTCACTGTCGATTCGCGTACGTACGACTTCTGTATGGGCCATGAATCCTCCAAGCAATTTGTAGCCACAACGTGGCCACATTTTTGTCCCTTAGCTTGAGTCTGTCCACACCAAGTGGTTAAAAAATGTTCGGCCCGGTGGAGGGCGGATAGGCATGGACCGGGACAATGGCCGGAAAAACCCCGATGCACTCTTCTCAGCGTCGACACCAGGGACCTCACTAAGCTTTGCCGGGCCGCAGGACGCGGCCTTTCTCAAGCAAGCACGGAGCGCCCATGTCCCTCGCCCTCGTCCACAGCCGCGCCCAGGTCGGCGTGCTGGCACCACCAGTCAGCGTCGAGACCCACCTGGCCAACGGCCTGCCCACCCTCACCCTGGTCGGCCTGCCGGAGGCCACGGTCAAGGAGAGCAAGGACCGCGTGCGCAGCGCCATCGTCAACTCGGGGCTGGACTACCCGGCCCGGCGCATCACCCAGAGCCTCGCCCCCGCCGACTTGCCCAAGGACGGCGGGCGCTACGACCTGGCCATCGCCCTGGGCATCCTCGCCGCCAACGGCCAGGTGCCGGTGGCCACCCTCGAAGACATCGAATGCCTGGGCGAGCTGGCCCTGTCCGGGGCGTTGCGCCCGGTGCAAGGGGTGTTGCCCGCGGCCCTCGCCGCGCGCGATGCCGGCCGCGCGCTGGTGGTTCCCAAGGAAAACGCTGAAGAGGCCAGCCTGGCCAGTGGGCTGGTTGTGTTTGCCGTAGGCACCTTGCAGGAACTGGTCGCCCACCTGAGCGGGCAACTGCCCCTGCCGCCCTATGCGGCCAACGGCTTGCTGCTGGAACAACGGCCCTACCCGGACCTGAGCGAAGTCCAGGGCCAGGTCGCCGCCAAGCGTGCCCTGCTGGTAGCCGCTGCCGGGGGGCACAACCTGCTGTTCACCGGCCCGCCCGGCACCGGCAAGACCTTGCTCGCCAGCCGCCTGCCCGGCCTGTTGCCGCCGCTGGACGAGCGCGAGGCGCTGGAGGTGGCGGCCATCCGCTCGGTCAGCGGCCATGCCCCGCTCGACAGTTGGCCACAACGGCCATTTCGCCATCCGCACCATTCCGCGTCCGGCCCGGCGCTGGTCGGTGGTGGCAGCCGGCCGCAGCCCGGCGAGATCACCCTGGCGCACCACGGTGTGTTGTTTCTCGATGAACTGCCGGAGTTCGAGCGACGCGTGCTGGAAGTGCTGCGTGAGCCACTGGAATCAGGCGAGATCGTAATCGCACGGGCCAAGGACCGGGTACGCTTCCCGGCGCGATTCCAGCTGGTGGCGGCGATGAACCCCTGTCCCTGCGGCTATTTCGGCGACCCTACCGGTCGCTGCCGTTGCAGCCCCGAACAGATCCAGCGCTATCGCAACAAGCTCTCTGGCCCCCTGCTCGATCGTATCGACCTGCACCTGACCGTGGCGCGGGAAAGCACCGTGCTGAACAGCCAGCCCAGCGGCGAGACCAGCGCCAGCGTCGCCCGCGTGGTCGCAGAGGCCCGCGAGTTGCAGCAGCACCGTCAGGGCTGCGCCAATGCCTTTCTCGACCTCAAGGGCCTGCGCAAGCACTGTCCGCTGGAGCCGGCCGACCAGGCTTGGCTGGAAACGGCCTGTGAACGGTTGACCCTATCGTTGCGCGCAGCGCACCGGCTGCTGAAGGTGGCACGCACGTTGGCGGACCTGGAGAAGGCGCCCTCCATCGCCAGGTCGCACCTAGCAGAAGCGTTGCAGTACCGGCCCAGCGCCTGACGCAGCCTTTGGCACCAGACCTGTAGGAGCGGCTTTAGCCGCGATCACCGGCAACGCCGGTGCCATACACCACACAACCCACATCGCGGCTAAAGCCGCTCCTACAGACACGCTCAATCGGGGTCATAGTGGAAATATATTTTGCGCACTAAATATTATTGCGCAATATTAATCGCACGCAGCAAGCAGTCGCCAACCCCACTCAGCAGAACCCGGAGAACGACCATGACCCTTCGCAAAGCCTTCGCCCTGACCGCCACCGCCCTGACCCTCGGTACCAGTGCCGGCGCCTTCGCCGCCGGCAGCCCCGGTGTCGAATCCACCACTCAAGGTTTCCTCGATGCCCTCGCCGCCGGTGGTGGAAAGCCATTGGAAACCCTGGCACCCAAGGATGCCCGCGCCGTACTGAGCGGCGCCCAGGCCGGGGTGAAGGTCGACCTGTCGGGTATCCGCGTCGAACGCCGGACCATCCAGGCCGACGGCCAGCCGCTGGAGATCCGCGTGGTACGCCCCGAAGGTGCCAAGGGTGAGCTCCCGGTGTTCATGTTCTTCCACGGTGGCGGTTGGGTGCTGGGTGACTACCCCACCCACGAACGCCTGATCCGCGACTTGGTGGTCGGTTCCGGCGCGGCAGCGGTGTACGTCGATTACACGCCATCGCCAGAAGCGAAGTTCCCGACGGCGATCAACCAGGCTTACGCCGCCACCCGCTGGGTGGCCGAGCACGGCAAGGAAATCGGCGTGGACAGCAGCCGCCTGGCGGTAGCCGGCAACAGTGTCGGCGGCAACATGGCCGCGGTGGTGGCGATCAAGGCCAAGGAGGCCGGCACGCCGAAGCTGCGCTTCCAGGCGCTGCTGTGGCCGGTGACCGACGCCAACTTCAACAACGCGTCGTACAACCAGTTCGCCGAGGGCCACTTCCTGACGCGCAACATGATGCAGTGGTTCTGGAACAACTACACCACCGACCCACGCCAGCGCGACGACATCCACGCCTCGCCGTTGCGCGCCAGCCTTGAGCAGTTGAAGGGCCTGCCACCGACTCTGGTGCAGACTGCCGAAATGGATGTGCTGCGCGACGAAGGCGAAGCCTATGCCCGCAAGCTCAATGCGGCCGGGGTGCCGGTGACCGCCGTGCGCTACAACGGCATGATCCATGACTACGGCCTGCTCAACGTGCTGAGCACAGTACCCAGTGTGCGCAGTGCCATGGACCAGGCGGCCCAGGCATTGAAGCAACACCTCCAGTAACAGCGTGCCCTCGTAGGAGCCGGCTTGCCGGCGAACACCGGCGACGCCGGTGCCAGTCACCGCGGCGCTTGGTTCGCCAGCAAGCTGGCTCCTACGGTACGGGGGTTGCCGGGCGTACCGTTCCTCTGAACGAACGATGCGTCACGCCCTGGCGGATTGTCGTTGCCACAGCCAATCCGCAAAATAGCGCTCCAGACACAACCGCTGCCCACGCAGTTCATGGAGCCCGAACCGATGCCACACGAAGGCAGCCTTCTCCAGACCGCGGTGATCTTCCTGCTCGCCGCCGTCGTCGCCGTCCCCCTCGCCAAACGCCTGCAACTGGGTGCCGTGATCGGCTACCTGCTGGCCGGCGTGGCCATTGGCCCGCAGGCCCTGGGCCTGATCCGCGATACCGAAAGCGTCGCGCACATCTCCGAACTGGGTGTGGTGTTGTTGCTGTTCATCATTGGCCTTGAGCTGTCCCCACGGCGCCTCTGGCTGATGCGCAAGTCAGTGTTCGGCGTCGGCACCGCGCAGGTGCTGCTGACGGGCGCGGTGATTGGCGCCATCGCCTTGTTCGGCTTCAGCCAGACGCTACCGGCCGCCCTGGTCCTGGGCCTGGGCCTGGCGCTGTCGTCTACCGCGCTGGGCTTGCAGAGCCTGGCCGAGACCAAGCAGCTCAACGCACCCCATGGCCGCCTGGCGTTCGCCATCCTGCTGTTCCAGGACATCGCCGCGATCCCGCTGATCGCCCTGGTACCGCTGCTGGCCGCCAGCGGCCCGGACACCAGCCAAGGCGACAGCCTCGAACACGGGTTGAAGGTGTTCGCCAGCATCGCCGTGGTCGTCATCGGCGGTCGCTACCTGTTGCGCCCACTGTTTCGCACCGTGGCCCGCACCGGTCTGCCGGAGGTGTCCACCGCCACCGCGCTGCTGGTGGTGATCGGCACCGCCTGGTTGATGGAGGAAGCCGGGGTTTCCATGGCCCTGGGCGCGTTCCTCGCCGGCCTGTTGCTGGCCGACTCGGAATACCGCCATGAGCTGGAAGCGCAGATCGAGCCGTTCAAGGGTTTGCTGCTGGGGCTGTTCTTCATCAGTGTCGGCATGGGCGCCAACCTGCGCCTGCTGCTGGAAATGCCGCTGGTGCTGCTGGGCCTGACCCTGCTGCTGATCGCCGTGAAACTGGTGCTGCTGATCGGCGTCGGCCGCCTGGCGGGTGGGCTCAACCGTGCCAACGCCCTGCGCCTGGGCATGGTGCTGGCGGCCGGCGGCGAATTCGCCTTCGTGGTGTTCAAGCTGGGCAAGGACCAGGGCCTGTTCGATACCCAGACCTACGACCTGCTGCTGATGACCATCACCCTGTCGATGGCCATCACCCCGTTGCTGATGCTCGGTTGCGCCCGCGCCCTCAAGCGCCCACAACCGCCTCGCGAAGTGCCCGAGCAGTACAAGAGCATCGACGCCGGCACCCCGCGGGTGGTGATCGTCGGCATGGGCCGCATGGGGCAGATCGTTGCGCGTATTTTGCGGGCGCAGAAGGTGCCGTTCATTGCTCTGGAAACCTCGGTGGACACCATCGAGATGACCCGCATGTTCGAGCAGGTGCCGGTGTTCTACGGCGATCCGTCGCGCGCCGAGGTGCTGCATGCGGCGAAGGTCGGCGAGGCCGAGTACGTGATCATCACCATCGACGACCCGGAGGCCGCCACCCGCACCGCTGAGCACGTCAAGCGGCTGTACCCGCACCTGAAGGTGATCGCCCGGGCGCGCAACCGCCAGCATGTGCACAAATTGATGGACGTGGGCGCCGAGCCGGTTCGCGAGACGTTCCATTCCAGCCTGGAGATGAGCCGGCGCACGTTGATCGGGCTGGGGTTGTCGGAAGAACAGGCGGCGTTCCGGATCGAGCGGTTTGCCGAGCATGACGAGCAGGTGCTGGAAGCCCAGGGCCTGGTACGTGACGACCGGGCCAAGGTGATGCAGACGGCCAAGGAAGCACGGGTGGAGCTGGAGCGGTTGTTCGAGTCGGATGCGGATTGAGACTCAGGCGAACGCCAACCGCTCGATGGGTGGATGCTCGCGGTGCGCGGCCTGCCACAGGTCATAGGCCGCCTGCTCGGCCAGGTACTGACGGGCACTGCCAAGGCCGGCCAGTTCAAGGCGATAGGCCAGGTCGGCTGAAATGGCTGCGTGGCCGTTGAGCACTGTGGATAACTGGCCACGTGAGTAGCCGAGGTGGCGGGCCAGGGAAGAGACGTTCATGCCGATGGCGGGCAGGACGTCTTCGCGCAGGGCCTCGCCGGGGTGGGGAGGGTTGTGCATGGCTGTCACTCCGTCTTGAAATTACTGGGGCTGCTGTGCAGCCCTTTCGCGGCACAAGGCCGCTCCTACAGGCGATCGCGTACCTCTGTAGGAGCGGCCTTGTGCCGCGAAAGGGCCGCAGAGCGGCCCCGCTTTAAACGGCAGATCGAGGTCTCACCCTACGCTGATGATCCAGCCACCAACGGGGTCCCTACACCAGTTATCGCCACTGGATAGCAACTGGTTTCGCGCTCGTCCGAAACCATACAACAGCGGCAGAGCAGATCAACCGAGAAACTTCTGACAACCTCGACAGAGGATGTTCGAAAAAGGCCCGAATCTGCCGAACTCAGCAATGTCCTACGTGATCTGAAAACCTTTCTCACTGACCAGCCTACACCCCAGGAAATACCCTACGAGATCTGTCGATTCCCGTCTGATTGTCCAGGGAAATCATGCCCTCTAGGATCTCCCGGTCGCTGTCGGTTCAGCGATCGGGCGTGGAAACCCGGCTGGTTGGTTATCGGATTGTTGTCGTGACGGCAGCTGTACACGGGAGGCCTCAAGGCCTACCGGGGTTCTCCGATGACCTGGTTTTCCACCCCGTGTACAGCCGCCACCCTTCGCGTGGAAACGGACGGTGCCGGTCAATTTCTATCGGAGTTTGACCATGAAAAAGATCGTCCCCGACCCACCCCTCCCCGACACCCGCCACCACCCCTTCGGCAAATGCGACGCCGGCCACCCACCGCTGTTCGCGGTCAATCCCAACATCAACGCCCACGACGCCCTGGTGCATGTCGCCGAGTACCTGCGCAGCGCCTACAACGTTGGCTACAAAGCCCTCGACCACATGGACGACACGGGCAAGAGCCTGTTGTGGGCCAACCTGCATGCAGTCGAGATGGCCGAAGGGCTGACGGAGGCGATGCTGGAGGGGATCGAGTCCAATGGCGTGAAATGAGGGCTTGAGCAGGTTCGCCGGCAAGCCGGCTCCTACGGGCCAAGCACACAAAGGCCGGCCCCTTCGACGGGGGCCGGCCTTTAGCGTTTTCAGCGCGGGTTACTTGCCAGCAGTCAGGGCGTTGAAGCTGGTAATCAGGTTGCGGTAGTCGGGGATGTGGTTGGAGAACAGTGCCGCCAGCCCTTCCACGTCGTTGCGCCAGTCGCGGTGCAGCTCACAGGCCACGCCGAACCAGGTCATCAGTTGCGCGCCAGCCTGGCTCATGCGGTTGTGGGCCGCGTCGCGGGTCATTTCATTGAAGGTGCCGGAAGCGTCGGTGACCACGAACACCTCGAACTCCTCTTCCAGGGCCGCCAGCGCCGGGAAGGCCACGCACACCTCGGTCACCACGCCGGCGATGATCAGTTGCTTCTTGCCGGTGGCTTTCACGGCCTTGACGAAGTCCTCGTTGTCCCAGGCGTTGATCTGGCCGGGACGGGCGATGTACGGGGCATCCGGGAACAGTTCTTTCAGCTCCGGTACCAATGGGCCGTTGGGGCCTTGCTCGAAGCTGGTGGTGAGGATGGTCGGCAGGTTGAAGTACTTGGCCAGGTCCGCCAGGGCCAGCACGTTGTTCTTGAAGCGGTCCGGCTCGATGTCGCGCACCAGCGACAGCAGGCCAGCCTGGTGGTCCACCAGCAGTACGGCGGCGTCGTCTTTGTTCAGGCGGTTGTATTTGAAGTTGTTCATTACCGATGCTCCTGGGTTTCGATCTTCAGTGGGTGGGGTATTTCGCGTTGATGAGCAAAGATTAGATTCGTTACCTTTGAGCCGGTAGACTGCGAAAATTGGCTTTAGCGTTCTGTTTTATGAACGACAGATAGTGGGTAGGCTTACGGGCCTCTTCGCCGGCAAAGCCGGCTCCTACAGGTACGGCGCAACCCTTGTAGGAGCCGGCTTTGCCGGCGAAGAGGCCGGTACAGGCAACCCAGAACCCCGGAGACCGCCCCATGGAAGACCTCAACTCCCTCTACTACTTCACCCAGGTGGTCGAGCACGGTGGCTTCGCCCCGGCCGGCCGGGCGCTGGACATGCCCAAGTCCAAGCTCAGCCGGCGCATCGCCGACCTGGAGGAGCGCCTGGGCGTGCGCCTGCTGCACCGCACCAGCCGCCATTGCTCGCTGACCGAGATCGGCCAGGCCTACTACAACCGCTGCCTGGCCATGCGCGTGGAGGCCGAGGGCGCCGCCGAGATCATCGAGCGCAACCGCAGCGAACCGCGCGGCCTGGTGCGCGTCAGCTGCCCGACCACCCTGCTCAACTCCTGGGTCGGGCCGATGCTGACCCGCTACATGCTCAAGTACCCGCAGGTGGAGTTGTTCATCGAGAGCACCAACCGCCGCGTCGACCTGCTGCACGAGGGTTTCGACATCGCGTTGCGGGTACGCTTCCCGCCGCTGGAGAACACCGACATGGTGATGAAGGTGCTGAGCAACAGCACCCAGTGCCTGGTCGGCCATCCATCGTTCCTAGAACAGCTGCCAGCAGGTTTCGACCCGCAACAACTGAGCACGCTGCCCAGCCTGCATTGGGGCGGCGCCCAGCGCGAATACCAGTGGGAGCTGTTCCAGGGTGAGGACCGGGCGCGCAGCCTGGTGATCCCGCACAAACCACGGATGGTCACCGATGACTTGTTCGCGCTGCGGCACTTCGTGGTGGCGGGCGTGGGCATCGCGCACCTGCCACGGGTGGCGGTGCGTGAGGACCTGGCGGCCGGGCGCCTGGTGGAGATGCTGCCGGATTGGCAGCCGCGCTGCGGGATCGTGCATGCAATCTTCCCATCGCGGCGGGGATTGCTGCCGTCGGTGCGGGCGTTGATCGATCACCTGGCGGAGGAGTTCGCGGTCAGCGATATGGCGTAGCCCGCGCCCACAAATCCCTGTAGGAGCGGGTTTACCCGCGAAAGGGCCGCAAAGCGGCCCCCGTTTCACTCAGAACGCAAAGCAGGAACAACCTAGCGCCCCCCAGAACCCCTGGAAGTCGCTGACCGGCACACTGGAATGCCGCGCCTTCTCATGGCTGTGCGCATGCACCCCGCAAGGCCCGACGCACTGGTGCACGGCCGCAGCCAGCGGCGCGCCGGCCCGCCAGTGCCCCGGCACCTTCACCACCGGCGACCACTCCGGCACCACCGGGATCTGCGCCGGCCCCAGCTTCTCGAAGTCACCGGCGCCATACACCACCTTGCCGTCGACCACGGTCAGCACCGACTCGATCCACTTGATCGCCTCTTCCTCGACGCTGAAGAAGTCCGCCGACAGCGCCGCCAGGTCGGCCAGCTGGCCCACCTTGATCTGCCCTTTCTTGCCCTGCTCGCTGGAGAACCAGGCGCTGCCGTGGGTGAACAGCTGCAGGGCAACGTCACGGCTCAGGCCACCGTCCGGGTACAGTTCCAACCCACCAACGGTCTTGCCGCTGACCATCCAGTACAGCGAGGTCCAGGGGTTGTAGCTGGACACCCGAGTGGCATCGGTACCCGCGCCCACCGGCACGCCCTCGGCCAGCATGCGCTTGATCGGCGGGGTCGCCTCGGCGGCCTTGGCGCCATAGCGCTCGACGAAGTATTCGCCCTGGAACGCCATGCGGTCCTGGATGGCGATACCACCGCCCAGCGCCCTCACCCGCTCGATGTTCTTCGGCGTGATGGTCTCGCAGTGGTCGAAGAACCACGGCAGGCCATTGAACGGGATATCGCGGTTGACCTTCTCGAACACGTCGAGCATGCGCGAGATGGACTCGTCGTAGGTGGCGTGCAGGCGGAACGGCCAGCGCTGCTCGACCAGGTGGCGCACCACGGGTTCCAGTTCCTGCTCCATGGTCTGCGGCAAGTCCGGGCGCGGTTCGAGGAAGTCCTCGAAATCGGCCGCCGAGAACACCAGCATCTCGCCGGCGCCGTTGTGGCGCAGGAAGTCGTTGCCGTCGCCGGGCTTGACCTTCTGCGTCCAGTTCTTGAAGTCGGCCAGTTCTTCCTTGGGTTTCTGGGTGAACAGGTTGTAGGCGATGCGCACGGTCAGCTGGCCGTTGTCGGCCAGCTCCTGGATCACCTGGTAGTCATCCGGGTAGTTCTGGTAGCCGCCGCCGGCATCGATGGCGCTGGTCAGCCCCAGGCGGTTGAGCTCACGCATGAACTGGCGGGTGGAATTGACCTGATACTCCAGTGGCAGCTTCGGCCCCTTGGCCAGGGTGGCGTAGAGAATCGCGGCGTTGGGCCGGGCGATGAGCATGCCGGTGGGGTTGCCGAACTTGTCGCGTTGGATTTCGCCACCGGGCGGGTTGGGCGTGTCCTTGGTGTAGCCGACTGCCCGGAGCGCGGCGCGGTTGAGCAACGCGCGGTCGTACAGGTGGAGGATGAACACCGGGGTGTCGGGCGCGGCCTGGTTGATCTCTTCCAGGGTCGGCAGGCGCTTTTCGGCGAACTGGAATTCGTTCCAGCCCCCGACCACCCGCACCCACTGCGGGGTCGGCGTGCGCTCGGCCTGGTCCTTGAGCATGCGCAGGGCGTCGGCCAGCGACGGCACACCCTCCCAACGCAGCTCCAGGTTGTAGTTCAGCCCGCCGCGGATCAGGTGCAGGTGCGAGTCGTTCAGGCCCGGGATCACCGTGCGCTGCTTGAGGTCGATGATCTGCGTGCTGCTGCCTTTGTGGGCCATGGCTTCGGCGTCGTTGCCCACGGCGATGAACTTGCCGTCCTTGATGGCGACGGCACTGGCCTGGGGTTTCTCGCGGTCGACGGTATGCAGTCGGCCATTGAACAGGATGAGGTCGGCGGACATGGGATCTCCTGAAATAGCGGCATGGGCGGAAGAGGTGAACGGCAATGCGCTCCACAGCGCGCCGGCGGCACCGAGCACGGTGCTGGTGGCGAGGAACTGGCGGCGGCTCGGGTCGGTGGGGTCCTGGCTCATGGTGCTCTCCGTCCGAATGGGTGATCGGTAGGCGGTTGAAGGCTAGCAATGGATCGCGGCAGGCGCTCAGCGCCGCAGCCAGCCGGCGCAGCGGCGCGTCACCCAGGGCATGATGTAGAACACCACGGGCAGGATGACGAACAGGTTGGTGACCAAGTTGCCGGTGATCGGGCCACCCAGCAGCGGATAACGGGCAAACAGCGGCGCCAGCAACTGCGGAATGACCAGGGTCATCGGGCAGATCACCAGGTAGGTCAGCAGGGCCTGTTTCCAACGCGGTGGTTGCGCGGCGCCCACGCTGGGCGGGGTGAACCAGAACTCCGGGTCGTCGTGCACCTGGGTCTGGTCGCCGTCTTCCAGCAGTGGCAGCACTTCGCTGATCAACGCCTGGCGCTCGGCGGAGTTGACCCAGGCCTGCAGCAGGCCAGCGTCGGCGAAGCGCACCACGGTGGTGAAGTGACGGCCGCCGTCGTCCGGGCGGATGACGTTGACGTCCAGATGGCCAGGCTGTTGGCGGGCGGTTGTCACGGCGCGCTTGAGCCAGGTTTCGTAGTGCGCCAGCGCCTGGGCGCGGACCTTGTGCTGGATCACCAGTGTGACGACGTTGCGGTTGCCTTCGGTTGCGGTGTTCATCGCTGACATTTCCTGGGGATGAGCTGGCCTGCATCCACTGTGCAACGGCACACGGGCGCTGGATTGGATGGGTGTGCTGCCTTGCCTGGCACCGCGCAGGTGCCAGGCTGGCGGCGGCTTACTTGCCGGCGGTCAGGGCGTTGTAGCTGGTGATCAGGTTGCGGTAGTCGGGGATGTGGTTGGAGAACAGTGCCGCCAGCCCTTCGACATCGTTGCGCCAGTCGCGGTGCAGTTCACAGGCCACGCCGAACCAGGTCATCAGTTGCGCGCCAGCCTGGCTCATGCGGTTGTGGGCCGCGTCACGGGTCATTTCGTTGAAGGTGCCGGAAGCGTCGGTGACCACGAACACCTCGAACTCCTCTTCCAGGGCCGCCAGCGCCGGGAAGGCCACGCACACCTCGGTCACCACGCCGGCGATGATCAGCTGCTTCTTGCCGGTGGCCTTCACCGCCTTGACGAAGTCTTCGTTGTCCCAGGCATTGATCTGGCCGGGGCGGGCGATGTACGGGGCATCCGGGAACAGTGCTTTCAGCTCCGGCACCAGCGGGCCGTTGGGGCCTTGCTCGAAGCTGGTGGTGAGGATGGTCGGCAGGTTGAAGTACTTGGCCAGGTCCGCCAGGGCCAGCACGTTGTTCTTGAAGCGGTCCGGCTCGATGTCGCGCACCAGCGACAGCAGGCCCGCCTGGTGGTCCACCAGCAGTACGGCGGCGTCGTCTTTGTTCAGGCGGTTGTAGGTGAATTTGCTCATGGTCGTTGCTCCCAAAGGTGTGTGATTTTCGTTGCCATCGGTGTTTCGCGTTGATGGGCAAAGATTAGAATCATCACCTTTGAGTCGGTAGACGGTGAAAAATGGCCGTAGCGTTCTATTCTAAGAACGATAGATTTTGCATCGCGCAGCGCTGCTTAACGGACCAGTTTCCAGACAATGTGAGCGTTGCGACCACTGAGCCTGTACTCGCACCCCTGGAACAGCCCCCAGATCAAGGGACCGAACGACAGGACAAGCAACACGGGGAACACATAAAGCCCGAGAATGAGCAGCACCGAGAGCAGTTTGTGCTCGAAGGTCATGGCCAGCCTGTGGACCTCGCCTGCCCCCTCGAAGGTATTGATGTCCAGACCGCGCTGCCTGGCGAAAAACCAGGCATAGATAGCCAGGGCGAATGCGGACACCATTACACACACGAACATCAGGAGATTGATGAACCTGAGGGATTCACACAGGGTCACGAAATCGACCCACTTGGGCGTTGTTCATGCTCAGGAAGCTCCTCTGCCCGGACATGACCACCCAATACATAAAACTCACCGTCACGACGGACCTCGTCGAGTGAGCGAGGGTCTTCGGCACCGCCATACATACCGTTCACATCGACGCACCAAAGGCCATCGAACTTCAGCAGCTTGACGCTGAGGTAGATCCGTCGGATTCGACTGCTCAAGACACTCAGGGATAACTCCCGAACATCATCGACAACAACCCTGACATGTCGCCAGACATTGCCGTCGGCCCAGTTGTCACGGCCGTTGAAGGTCATCGCGAAACTGAGGGTTCCATCAACAGCTTCCTGGTACTCGAAAGCCAGCAGATAACCATCGTCGAACCGGTGGTACTTCTCGAAAATCGCTTCTGCCGATAACGTCCCTGTAGCCACTGCAACCTCCTGGAAAAATCGAAAAGCACCTGACGATTGCCGCTTGCCCAGGCAATCCCAATGCCGACCTGGCGCACTCGAAGCACGCGCGGTTTCGGCCCCGCGCCATTGTTTCCAACTCATCGGCCTGCAGCAAGAACATCGTGCCCTTGTAGGAGCCGGCTTGCCGGCGAACAGCGACAACAAGATTGCCTGCCACTTCAACCTGCTCTATTACTAGCCACAGCCCTCCCTCGCACCGAGACCATCATGCTGGCTTTCATCCAGTCTTCCCCGTTGTTGCTCGGCACCGCCCTGATCTTCCTCGACCTGCTGCTCTGGCACCTGATCCCCCTGGAACGCCGCGCCTGGCGCATCGCTTCGCGGCTGACGATTTTCCTGCTGTTCAGCTGGGTCCTGCTGGCTGCGGGCATGAGCCCGCTGCAACCCCCGCCCTGGGCCGACGATGTTTCGCGCAACCTGATGGCCACGGTGTTGGCGATCGGCTGGTGGCTGTTCGGCGCGCGCACGGTGACGGTGGTGTTCGGCCTGTTGCTGGTGGCGCGCGGCAGCCACGGCGGGCGCCTGCTGCAGGATGTGGTCGGGGCACTGATCTTCCTGGTGGCGGCGGTGGCGGCGGCGGCCTATGTGATGCAGCTGCCGGTCAAGGGCCTGCTGGCCACCTCCGGGGTGATGGCCATCGTCATCGGCCTGGCCTTGCAGAGCACCCTGGCCGACGTGTTCTCGGGGATCGTGCTGAACACTACGCGGCCCTACCAGATCGGCGACTCGATCACCATCGACGGCACCGAGGGCAAGGTCGTCGATATCGACTGGCGCGCCACCCGGCTGATCACCGGCAACAGCAGCCTGGCGGTGATCCCCAACTCGGTGGCGGCCAAGGCCAAGATTCTCAACTTCAGCCGCCCGGCCGAGGTACACGGGGTGTCGATCAGCGTGGTGGTGCCGGCCAAGGTGCGCCCGCAACGGGTGTTCGACGCGCTGGAAAAAACCCTGCAGGGCACCAGCATCCTGCTGGACAAGCCGGCGCCCAAGGTCACGGTGAAGACCTCGACGCTGGAGTCGGTGGAGTACGAGGCCAGCGGCTTCATCGCCGACATGACGCGCAAGACCGAAGTGCGCAACCAGCTGTTCGACCTGGCCCACCGTCACCTGGAGGCCAGCGGTGTGATCTGGAACGTCGAAACCGGCGTACCCCCGCGCAGTCGCCAGCGCGAGCTGCTGGAGGAAGTGCGGGTGTTCCGTTCGCTGACCAGCGACGAGCGCGACAGCCTGAGCCAGCGCATGACCACGGTGGAGTACCCAGCCGACCAGGTGATTCTTGGGATCGGTGAGCGTTCGGAGCATGTGCTGCTGATCAGCCGTGGCGTGGTGTCGGCCTCGGTGCGCGATGGCGAGCGGGTAGTCGAGGGTGGCCGCATGGGGCCAGGGGAAGTGCTGGGGCTGGAAGGGCTGGTGGATGACGAGGCCTCGCCCGTCGAATTCCGCGCCCTGACAGGCTGCGTGCTCTATCGCATCGACAAGGAGCAGATTCGCGGTTGCCTGACCCAGAGCGGGGACGTGAAGTCAGCATTGACCAAGTTGCAGCGCTTCCGTCGGCAGAAACGTGAATCGCTGTTGCTGCAGAAACCGACCGTTGTGAAGAAAGGCGGGTTTCTGAGTTGGCTGCACAAGTGATTCGCCAGCAAGCTGGCTCCTACAGGTATGCGCCGACCCTGTAGGAGCCAGCTTGCTGGCGAACCGCCTACAACACCACCCGCAAGCATTGCCCCGCGTGATACAGCGAGAACCCCGACTCATAGAACGCCGTGCGCAACGACGGCGCGCTCACCGGTTTCATCGGCGAGAACGGGATCGGCAAACTGTCCGGATCATCCTTGAGCAGAAACTCGGCAAAGGCCCGGCCGATCACCGTGCCGGTGGTGTTGCCCCGCCCGTTGTAGCCAGTCACCGCCACCAGCCCCGGCGCCGGCTCGAACAAGCGCATCAGGTGGTCGGGGGTGAAATCGATGCATCCGGTCCAGTGCATCTCCCACTCGACCTTGCCCAGCTCCGGGTAGTAATGGCTCTGGATACGGTCGGCCCAACTGCGCACGAACCACGCCGGCTTGTTGTCGACCCGGCCGAGGCTGCCGAGCAGCAGGCGGCCCTGGTCGTCGCGGCGGATGCTGCTGAGCACGGTGCGGGTGTCCCAGGAGCCCTGGCCATGGGGCAGGACCTTGTCGGCGGCCGCGCCCTGCAAGGGTTTGGAGGCAACCTGGTAGTAATAGCCACGGAAGAAATGCTTCTGCAGGTTGCTCCAGTCGCCCTCGGTGTAGGCACCGGTGGAGATCACCACCTTGTTGGCGCGCACCGAGCCGCGCGCGGTCTTCACCCGCCAGCCATCGCCGTCGCGCTCCAGGCCCTCGACCGAGGACTGCTGGAACAGCTTGCCGCCCAGCCGGCCCACGGCGGCGGCCAGGCCTTGTGTATAACCCATGGGGTTGATGGTGCCGGCGCGGCGGTCGAGCAGCGCGGCGGAAATCTTGTCGGTACCGCAGTATTCCTGGCACTGCGCACCGGTCAGCAGCTCGACGTCGGCACCGCGCCGAGTCCATTGCTGGTGGCGGGCTTCGAGGTCGGCGATGCCGGTGGCGTTGTGCGCCATGTGCAAGGTGCCTTTGTGCTGGGCCTGGCAGTTGATCCCCAGGCGCTCGATCATGGCGAACACTTCGCCCGGCGCCTCACCGAGCACCTTGTTCAGGCGACTGCCCTGCTTGTGGCCGAGGGTAGCCTCGACGTCGTCGGGGCGGATCCAGGTGCCAGCATTGACCAGGCCGACGTTGCGCCCGGAGCCGCCATGGCCGATCTTCCAGGCCTCCAGCAGGATCACCGATTTGCCCTGTTCGAGCAGGTGGATCGCCGCGGACAGGCCGGTGATGCCGCCGCCGATCACGCAGACATCGGCCTTGTGCTCGCCGGCCAGGGCCTGGGCGGCCACGGTTGGCTGGGTGACGAATTCCCACAGACATTCTTGACGCAGTTCGGACATGGCCCGGCTCCAGCGGTGTTGTTCTTGTTGGGGCCGCGATGCGGCCCATCGCCGGCAAGCCGGCTCCTACAACTACCCCCTGTAGGAG
This sequence comes from Pseudomonas sp. MWU13-3659, assembly GCF_023757525.1. Taxonomy (NCBI): domain Bacteria; kingdom Pseudomonadati; phylum Pseudomonadota; class Gammaproteobacteria; order Pseudomonadales; family Pseudomonadaceae; genus Pseudomonas; species Pseudomonas sp. MWU13-3659. Next base: position 116,354 of record NZ_JAMSHW010000005.1, read on the forward strand.
CCGGCTTGCCGGCGAACCGGGGGCAAAGCCCCCGGCCATGCAACATCAATCGAATACGATCCCCTGCGCCAGCGGCAGCTCGCGCGAATAGTTCACGGTGTTGGTCTGGCGACGCATGTAGCCTTTCCAGGCATCCGACCCGGACTCACGCCCACCCCCAGTCTCCTTCTCGCCACCGAACGCGCCACCGATCTCCGCGCCGCTGGTGCCGATGTTGACGTTGGCGATGCCGCAATCACTGCCCGAGGCGCTCTGGAAGCGCTCGGCCTCGCGAATGTCAGTGGTGAAGATGCACGAGGACAGTCCCTGCGGCACCTCGTTGTTCAGCCGCAGCGCCTCTTCGAAGTCGTCGTAGGCCAGCACGTAGAGGATCGGCGCGAAAGTCTCGTGGCGCACCACGTCGCTCTGGGCCGGCATCTCGGCAATGGCCGGCGAGACGTAGTAGGCGTTGGGGTACTGGTCGGCCAGCTGACGCTCGCCGCCGAACACCTGGCCACCTTCGTCGCGAGCCTTGGCCAGCGCGCCCTGCATGGCATCGAACGACAGCTTGTCGATCAGCGGGCCGACCAGGTTGTCCTTGCGTGGGTCGCCGATGCGCACCTTGCCGTAGGCCGCTTTGACTCGAGCCACCACTTCGTCCTTGATCGAGCGGTGGACGATCAGCCGACGCAGGGTCGTGCAGCGCTGGCCGGCGGTGCCCACCGCCGAGAACAGGATGCCGCGCACGGCCAGGTCCAGGTCGGCGCTCGGGCCGAGGATCATGGCGTTGTTGCCGCCCAGCTCAAGGATGCTGCGGCCGAAGCGCGCCGCTACACGCGGGCCGACTTCACGGCCCATGCGGGTGCTGCCGGTGGCGCTGACCAGCGGCACGCGCGGGTCGTCGACCAAGGCTTCGCCGGCTTCGCGGCCACCGATCACCAGCTGGCTCAGGCCAGCCGGGGCGTCGCCGAAGGCTTTCAGGGCTTTTTCGAACAGCGCCTGGCAAGCCAGGGCGGTAAGCGGGGTTTTCTCGGACGGTTTCCACACCACGGCGTTGCCGGCCACCAGCGCCAGCGCGGCGTTCCACGCCCACACCGCCACCGGGAAGTTGAAGGCGCTGATAACACCGACCACACCCAGCGGGTGCCAGCTTTCACGCATGTGGTGGCCCGGGCGCTCGGAGGCGATGGTCAGGCCGTACAGCTGGCGCGACAAGCCCACGGCGAAGTCGCAGATATCGATCATTTCCTGCACTTCACCCAAGCCTTCCTGGGTGATCTTGCCGGCTTCGATCGACACTAGCTCACCCAAGTCGGCCTTGTGCTCGCGCAGCACTTCGCCAAACAGACGCACCAACTCGCCACGGCGTGGTGCCGGCACCTTGCGCCAGGCTTCGAAGGCCTGCTGCGCCTGGTCGATGCAGGCGGTGGTGTCGGCCTTGCCGAGCAGTTTCACCGAGGCGATCTGGCTGCCGTCGATCGGGGTGTGGACAGGGTGGTCGCCCTGGGTGTGAGCCGTGGCAGCAACGCCGAGGCGTTCGAGCAATCCAGCAACCATGTGCTTCTCCTACATCGGGTGAAGGGTTGGAAAATGACGTGGGTCAGTATTAATCCGATTACACAGGTGCAACAAACGACCTTTATTCCGCATATCATTCCGCCAGGTAATGATTCGAGCCGCAGAGACCGCTATGTCCAAACGCCTGGTGCCTTCCATGACCGCCCTGCAGTGCTTCGAGGCTGCAGCCCGCCACCTGAGCTTCACCCGCGCCGCCGAGGAGCTGCACCTGACGCAGAGCGCGGTGAGCAAGCAGGTAGCGCAGCTCGAGGAGATGCTGCGCCACCACCTGTTCCTGCGCATTCGCCGGCGCCTGCAGCTTACGCCCGCGGGCGCCCTGTACCTGGCCGAGGTCAACAAGATCCTCACCCAGGTCGACATGTCCAGCCGCTACGTGCTCAGCTACGGCACGCAGACCGAAGTATTGAAGGTAGCCACTCAACCGAGTTTCGGCGTGCGCTGGCTGATTCCGCACCTCAAGGGCTTTGGCAAGCGCCACCCGAACATCCACCTGGACATCCGCAACGAGATGGAACCGTTCGCCCTGCTGCAGGGCTCGGCCGACGTGGTGTTCTTCTTTGGCCAGGGCACCTGGCCGGGGGCGACCTGCGTGGAGTTGTTCGATGAAGAGGTGCTGCCGGTGTGCGCGCCGGAACTGCTGCAAGGCCGCACACTGCCTGACGCGAGCGCGGTGGCGGAGCTGGTGCTGCTGCAGAGCACCTCGCGGCCAGAGGCCTGGCACGAGTGGTTCCTGGAGCAGGGGCTGCACACCGACAACAGCTATCACGGGCCACGCTTCGATACCTTCTATATGGCCTTGAGCGCGGCGCAGGCCGGCTGTGGCGTGGCATTGGTGCCACGTTACCTGGTGGCGAAGGAGCTGGCCGAGGGTAGCCTGGTGGTGGCCTGGGATCATTCAATGAAAAGCAACGGCGCGCATTACCTGGCGTTTGCCGAGCATGCCGCGGAAGTACCGAAGGTGCGGGCATTGGTGGATTGGGTTCATGAGCAGCTTCAGGCTTGAGAGGGTTGGGGCCGCTTTGCGGCCCTTTCGCGGCACAAGGCCGCTCCTACAGGCGAGCGCGTTCCGACGTAGGAGCGGCCTTGTGCCGCGAAAGGGCTGCGCAGCAGCCCCATGGCCCTGAAGATCGATCAAAAAAGGAATGAAACCCGCACTTTTTTTCGCTTGTACGGCCACTCCATTCCCAGCTTTCATGTAAGGGTCCTCACTCACCCAGGAAGCTCGCGATGCCCGCCCACGATTTCGTCAGCCCCGACAGCATCCGCGCGCGGTTCTCCGCCGCCATGTCGCTCATGTACAAGCAGGAAGTGCCCCTGTACGGCACGCTGCTCGAGCTGGTGAGCGAGATCAACCGCCAGGTCATGGCCGAGCAACCCAAGGTCGCCGAAGCCCTGCGCTGGACCGGCGAGATCGAGCGCCTCGACCAGGAGCGCCACGGCGCCATCCGCGTGGGCACCGCCGAAGAACTGGCCACCATCGCCCGCCTGTTCGCGGTGATGGGCATGGAGCCAGTCGGCTACTACGACCTGAGTTCGGCCGGCGTGCCAGTGCACTCCACCGCGTTCCGCGCGGTGCATGAGCAGTCGCTGCATATCAGCCCGTTCCGCGTGTTCACTTCATTGCTGCGCCTGGAACTGATCGACAACCCGAAACTGCGCGAGCTGGCGCAGGAAATCCTGGCCAAGCGGCAGATCTTCACCCCCCGTGTGCTGGAACTGATCGACCAGTGCGAGCGCGACGGCGGCCTGGGCGCGTCCGACGCCGACACCTTCGTCCAGGAAGCCCTGCACACCTTCCGCTGGCACCAGGACGCCACCGTCACCGCCGAGCAGTACCAGCAACTGCACGACCAGCACCGGCTGATCGCCGACGTGGTGGCGTTCAAGGGCCCGCACATAAATCACCTGACGCCACGTACCCTGGACATCGATGCGATCCAGCTCGGCATGCCGGCCAAGGGCATCCCGCCCAAGGCGGTGGTCGAAGGCCCGCCCACCCGCCGCCACCCGATCCTGCTGCGCCAGACCAGCTTCAAGGCGTTGCAGGAGAAGGTCGCCTTCAGCGATGCCCAAGGCAGCCATACCGCGCGCTTCGGCGAGATCGAGCAGCGTGGCGCGGCGCTGACGCCCAAGGGGCGGCACCTGTACGACCGCCTGCTCGATGCAACCCGCGCGGCCCTGGGCGGCGCGCCGGCCGAGGCCAATGCCGAACGCTACATGACGCTGCTCGCTCAGCACTTCTTGGAATTCCCGGATGACCTGGCGCAGATGCGCGAGCAAGGGCTGGCGTACTTCCGCTATTTCGCTACCGAAAAAGGGTTGGCGGCGCGCGGCCAGGCGGATCGCCCGACCACCCTGCAAGGGTTGATCGATGCCGGGCACGTGCATTACGAGGCATTGGTGTACGAGGACTTCCTGCCGGTGAGCGCGGCAGGGATCTTCCAGTCCAACCTGGGCGACGATGGGCAGGCGGAATACGGCAGCAATGCCAATCGGGAGGCGTTCGAGCAGGCGCTGGGGCTGACCGTGCAGGATGAGTTGGCGCTGTATGCGCAAAGTGAGCGCAGGTCGTTGCAGGCGTGTGCGCAGGCGTTGGACCTGGGGGCGATGTGAGGCCAGGTTCGCCGGCAAGCCGGCTCCTACAGGGCCCATCGTAGGAGCCGGCTTGCCGGCGAATGGGCTGCAACGCAGCCCCGATTTATCATCGCTGGACCCGGAACCGATCCACTTCCTGGCGCAACTGCCCCGCCAGCCCTTCCAGCTCCCGCGCCGTCATCGCCAGCTCATTGGCCACGTCACGCTGCTCGCTGTTGGCCTGGGCGATGCTCTGCAGGTTGCGGCTGAGCACCGTGGCGGTGCTGCTCTGCTCCTGGGTCGCGGTGCTGATGACGGTGAACTGCTCACCGGCAACCCGGCTCTGCTCGTCGATGCGCGCCAGCGCCTCGGCCACCTTGTCGTTGCGCGCCAAGCCTTCCTGCATCAGTTGGTTGCCCTGCTCCAGGGTGCTGATGGCATGGCCGGTCTGCTGCTGGATGCTGGCGATCATGCCGGAAATCTCATCGGTGGCCTGGCGGGTGCGCGCGGCCAAACCACGGACTTCATCGGCCACCACCGCGAAACCACGCCCCTGCTCACCGGCCCGGGCCGCTTCGATGGCGGCGTTCAGCGCCAGCAGGTTGGTCTGCTCGGCAATCGCGGTGATCACCCCGACGATGCCGCCGATTTCCTGCGAGCGCGCACCGAGCGTATCCATCACCGCCGCCGTGCCACCCAAGGCCTCGGCGATCTGCTTGAGCGAAGCCGAGGCTTCGTCCATGGCCGTGCGGCCGATGCGGGTCTGCTGGGCATTGTCGCGGGCCATGCGCTCGGTGCCGGCCATGTTGTCGGCGATGTTCATCGAGGTGGCGCTGAACTCCTCCACCGCGCCGGCCATGCTGGTGATCTCGCCGGACTGCTGGTCCATGCCTTCGCAGGCACCGGACGACAGCCCCGACAGCGAACGGGCGCGGCCGCTGACCTGATCGGAGGCACTGCGGATGTGCTCGACCATGGTCGCCAGGGCCTCGCCCATCTGGTTGAAACTGCGTGCCAGCTGGCCGATCTCGTCATGGCTGGTCACGCTCAGGCGGGCATTGAGGTCGCCCGCCCCCAGGGCTTCGGCCTGGCGCACCAGGTCGCCCAGCGGGCGCAGCTTGCGGCGCAGCAGCCAGAGCGTGGCGGCAACAGCCAGAAGCATCGCCAGCAGGCTGCCGATGGCCAGGCGCAGGCCGACGCTCCAGGTCACCTCGCGGATCTCTCCTTCAGGCATGCTCGCCACCACCGTCCAAGGGCCTTCGGCGAACGGCACGGCGACGCTGAACAGCTGCTCGCCGGCACTGGCCCAGAAGCGTCCCTGGCCTGGCTCGAAGCCCTTGAACACCTGGCCGTCAGCGTTGCCTGCCGCCGCCGGCGGCACCAACCACTTGCCCTGCTCGTCGAGCAGCGCCAGCGAGCCGGTCTGGCCGATGCGGAAGCGCTTGAGGTTGGCGAACTGGGCGTTTTGTGCGTCGGTGTAGTCGAAGCCGACGAACAGCACGGCGATCACCCGGCCGGCGCCGTCGCGCACCGGCACGTAGCGGGTCATGTAGTTGCGCTCGAACAGCACGGCGCGGCCGACGTAGGTCTGCCCAGCCATCAGCTTCGAATAGGCCGGGTGCTGGCGATCGAGCTGGGTGCCGATGGCACGGCTGCCGTCCTGCTTGGTCAGGCTGGTGCTGATGCGCACGAAGTCGTCGCCGCTGCGCACGAACAGGGTGGCGACCCCGGCAGTCATCTGCTGGAACTCGTCGACCTGCTGGAAATCGTTGTTCAGCAGGTGGTCGCCGAGGTACAGGGCCGGTGTCTGCGCGCCCGCTACGTTGACCGTCTCGCCCGCGTGCACCGCCAGGCCCGAGGCGAAACGTCGCTCGAACAGGCCACTCAGGCGTTGGGTGTTGTCCTTGAGCGACCCGTGGAAGGTGTCGAGCTGGTCGGCCAGCAGCCGCGCCTCGCTGGCCAGGTGCGCCTGGCGGGTGGTGAGGTTGGCGTCGTCCAGCGAACGCAGGGCGAACAGGGTACTGCCGGTGATCACCAACGCCAGCACGACGGCGAGGGCGACACCGAGTTGCGAGGCAATCCGGGCACGCGGTTGGGACATGGGAAGCTCCTGGCAAGAGGCCGGGATCATCCTGATCACGCTGACCACCCGCTTTCTGATCGACGGGAAATCGCGCCCTCTTCCGGGACGCTGGTGCCATTGGATCGGCGTCGCGGAGGAATACTTGAGTGTTGGGCCTGGGTATTCGCAAACCTTTGCGACCCTGTTCGCCGGCAAAGCCGGCTCCTACAGAGCGAGCGGCGTTCACAAAATCTGTGGGGCCAGCCTTGCTGGCGAACAGCTCAACGCTGTGCCGGCAGAATGTGCACTGCTGGCAGGTCCATCGCCACCGCCTCTTCCTGCAAAAAAGCACTCAGCCGCCGCAACCGCTCGCCGCCCGGCCGGGTCCTGGGCCACACCAGGTAGTAATCCATGCCACTGGCCACGGCTGTCGGCCACGGCAGGCTCAGGCGCCGCTGGGCGACATCCTCGGCCACCATCAGCAGGTCACCCATCGAGATGCCATAGCCCCGTGCGGCGGCAATCATGCCCAGTTCCAGGGTGTCGAACACCTGCCCACCCTTGAGCGACACCTTGTCGGTCAGGCCCATGCGCGCCAGCCAGGCGCGCCAGTCACGTTTATCGGGGGTCGGGTGCAGCAGTTCCATGCCGGCCAGGCGCCGCTCGTCCCAGGGCGCCTCATCGAGCAGGTCCGGCGCGCCCACCGGAATCAGCAGTTCGGAGAACAGCCGACGCACTTCCCAATCCGCCGGGAAGTTGCCGTCACTGAGTAGCACCGCACAGTCGAACGGTTCCTGATTGAAGTCCACATGATCGACGTCCATCCAGGCGCTGGTCAGTTGCACCTCGTTGCCCGGCTGCAGGTGCCGGAAGCGGCTCAGGCGCGCCAGCAACCAGCGCATGGTAAGGGTGGACGGCGCCTTCATGCGCAGGATGTCGTCCTCCCCGCGCAAGGCGTCGCAGGCTCGCTCCAGGGCGGCGAAGCCATCGCGCACGCCGGGCAGCAGCATCCGCGCCGCCTCGGTCAGCTGCAAGCTGCGGCCGCTGCGCACAAACAGGCGGCAGGCAAAGTGCTCCTCAAGGGTACGGATATGCCGGCTGACAGCGCTCTGGGTGATCGACAGCTCTTCACCGGCGCGGGTGAAGGAACTCAGCCGGGCCGCGGCTTCGAATGCGCGCAACGCATAAAGCGGAGGGAGCTGGCGAGACATGGCGCACCTGTCATGCGGGGCCGAGAAGGCAATGCCAGATCATACAGGCATGAGTCAGACTCATGGCAATGATCGCTTTTATCCTTTTGTGCAAAGCTGACCGAAGCCTCAGAATCGACCCTTCGCTCAACAGGATCATCAAGAAGGATCGCCCCATGCATGTCGCGCCCACCACCGAACTCAAGGCTCTGCTGCGCCTGGCCGGGCCCCTGATCGCCTCGCAGCTGGCGCACATGCTGATGGTGCTGACCGACACCCTGATGATGGCCCGCATCAGCCCGCAGGCCCTGGCCGGTGGCGGCCTGGGCGCGGCGAGCTACTCGTTCGTGTCGATCTTCTGCCTGGGGGTGATCGCCGCAGTCGGCACCCTGGTGGCGATCCGCAAGGGCGCCAACGACATCGAGGGCGCCACGCGCCTGGCGCAGAGCGGCCTGTGGCTGGCCTGGGGCCTGGCGATCGTCTCGGCGCTGGTGCTGTGGAACCTCAAGCCCGCGCTGCTGCTGTTCGGCCAGAAGCCGGAGAACGTCGACTCGGCCATGCAGTTCCTCACCCTGCTGCCGCTGGCCCTGCCCAGCTACATGACCTTCATGGCGCTACGCGGCTTCACCAGCGCCCTGGGCCGCTCGACGCCGGTGATGGTCATCAGCCTGGCCGGCACGGTGCTCAACTACCTGCTCAACCACGCGCTCATCGAAGGCATGTTCGGCCTGCCCAAGCTGGGCCTGATGGGCATCGGCCTGGTCACCGCGCTGGTGTCGCTGGGCATGGCCGTGTCCCTGGCGCTGTATATCCGCTGGCACAAGGCCTATGACCAATACCCGCTGTGCAAGGGGCTGTCGCGGCCTTCGCTGCCAGCGCTGCGCGAGCTGTGGCGCCTGGGCCTGCCGATCGGCGGCACCTACATGGTCGAGGTCGGGCTGTTCGCCTTCGCCGCCTTGTGCATGGGTGTGCTCGGCAGCACGCAGTTGGCGGCGCACCAGATCGCCCTGCAGATCGTCTCGACCGCGTTCATGGTCCCGACGGGGCTTTCGTACGCCGTGACCATGCGCGTCGGCCTGTACTACGGCGCCGGCAACCTGCTTGCGGCACGCAGCGCCGGACGGGTTGGGATCGGTTTCGGGGCGTCGCTGATGCTCGGCTTCGCCGTGTTGTTCCTGGTGCTGCCGAACGAACTGGTGGCCTTGCTGGTGAATCGCCACGACCCGGCCTTCGCGCCGATCTTCCAGTTGGCGGTGCAACTGGTGATGGTAGCGGCGTGGTTCGAGCTGTTCGATGGCGTGCAGACCATCGCCATGGGCTCGATCCGGGGCTTGAAGGACGCCCGCACCACCTTCCTGATCGGCGCGGTGTGCTACTGGCTGGTGGGGGCGCCGTGCGCGTGGCTGTTCGCCTTCACCTTGGGCGGCGGCGCGCCAGGCATCTGGTGGGGGCTGGCGTTGGGGTTGGCCTGCGCATCGGTGGCGCTGACGTTCGGCTTCGAGTGGCGGATGAAGCGAATGATCGGCAAGACGGGGGCTACCGCGAAAACAGCCGTCGCCGCACACCTGTAGGAGCGGCTTCAGCCGCGATAGGGGCATCGCGGTGCCTGGATCGCGGCTAACGCCGCTCCTACAGGATGTCCAGCAGGCGGGGTTGCTGTGACTGCGACAGGTACTCGATCAATGCCGCCACCGGCAATGGCCGGCTGACCAGGAAACCCTGCACCTGGTCGCAGCCGAACGCCCGCAACAATGCCATCTGCTCCTCGCTCTCCACGCCCTCGGCCACCACCTCCAGGTTGAGGTTGTGCGCCAGGTTGATCATCGCGTGCACCAGCTTGCGGTTCTCTTCGCGCTGCTCCATGCCACCGACGAAGCTGCGATCCACCTTGAGCAGGGTGATCGGCAGGCTGTTCAGGTGCACGAACGAGGAGAAACCGGTGCCGAAGTCGTCCAGCGAGAAGCGCACGCCCAGGCGCCCCAGCGCGTCCATGGTCTGGCGCACCAGTTCGTTGCGGCGCATCACCGCGGTTTCGGTCAGTTCGAATTCCAGCCAGCGCGCATCGACGCCATGCTCGACGATCAGCCGGCTCAGGGTGGCCAGCAGCTGGCTGTCCTGGAACTGGCGGAAGCTCAGGTTGACCGCCATGTGCAGCGGCGCCAGGCCGCGTTCGCGCAGGGCCTGCATGTCGCTCAGGGCGCGGGAGATCACCCAGTAGCCCAGCGGCACGATCAGGCCGCTCTGCTCGGCCAGCGGGACGAACTCGCTGGGGGCCAGCAGGCCACGCTCGGGGTGGTTCCAGCGCACCAGCGCCTCGAGGCCGACAATGTGCCCGTCAGTGAGGTTCAGGCGCGGCTGGTAGTGCAGCTCCAGTTCGTCGCGGCGCAGCGCGCGGCGCAGTTCGCTTTCCAGGTCGGCTAGGCTGCGGGCGTTGCGGTTGATGCGCTCGTTGAACACGTGGAAGGTGCAGCCCTGGCTGCCCTTGGCCTGGCGCATGGCGATGTGCGCGTGCCACATCAACGGGTCGGCGCCCGCCTGGGCGCGGGCATGGGCGATGCCCAGGCTGCAGCCGAGCAACAGGCTCTCGCCATCGATCCAGTAGGGTTCGGTCAGGGCTTCTACAATGCGCTCGGCCATCCACTCGGCGCGGTTGGGGTCGCGACGGGTATCGATCAACAGGGCGAACTCGTCGCTGCCCAGCCGTGCCAGCTGGTCACCGGCGGCCAGCTGCGCCTTCAACCGCGCCACCACCTGCAGGATCAGGCGATCGCCACCTTGATGACCCAGGGCATCGTTGACGTGGCGGAAGTTGTCCAGGTCGAGGTGGCCAAGGGCAAGGCCACGTCCGTCGTTCTCCGCCAGCCGCGCCGTGAGCAAGGCCTGGAAGCCTTGCCGATTGGCGATGCCGGTCAGCGGGTCCTGCTCGGCCAGGCGCTGCAGGGTGGCGACCAGCACACCGCGCTCACGCACATGGCGCAAGGAGCGGCGCAGGGCATCGCTGCTCAGTTGTGCCAGCACCAGCCAGTCGCTGACCCCCACCGGCGTAGTGGCCGGTTCCTGCTCGAGCAGCAGTATGGTCGGCAGATCGCAGCGCCCCGGCGCCGGCTGCAGTGCGGGGGTGGCCAGCACCACGGCTTGGCGATCGTTGGCGAACAGGCTGTCGACCGCCGCCCAGTTGGGCGCGGTCAGCAGCACCACTGTACCGTCCAGCGGCTGCAGGCACTCGCGCAGACGCGCGGCCCATTCCGGCTCATCGGCCAACAGCAGCAAACGCAGAGGTTCGGCAGGCGTGGACAAGCGGGCTCCTTAGACGTGGCGGTGAATCGACGGGCGCGGCGTATCCTACAGCATCCAAGTGAAAATGATTTTCACTTTTAGTCATGACCATTCCCTGGCCGCAAACCCGACGTATTTTGACGTGCATCCTGCGCGAAACCCGCGCAACCAGCAAACAGGATTTCGGGGATTTGCGAAAGGATCGGCAACCACCGGCGGCGAACAGGCCGCGAGAAAACATTGACTCACACGTCAGACGGTCACGCCACAACCACGCGAGGCCTGTTAGAATGCGCGGCTATTTTCTGGCGACCCCCGGTTTCTAGCATGTCCCGACTCAATCCCCGGCAACAGGAAGCCCGTGACTACGTCGGCGGCCCTCTTTTGGTGCTTGCCGGTGCAGGCTCGGGCAAGACCAGCGTGATCACGCGCAAGATTGCCCACCTCATCCAGAACTGCGGCATCCGCGCCCAGTACATCGTGGCGATGACCTTCACCAACAAGGCCGCGCGCGAGATGAAGGAACGGGTCGGCACCCTGCTGCGTCCGGGGGAAGGCCGGGGCCTGACGGTATGCACCTTCCACAACCTGGGGCTGAACATCATCCGCAAGGAGCACGAGCGCCTGGGCTACAAGCCCGGCTTCTCGATCTTCGACGAGTCCGACATCAAGGCGCTGCTGTCGGACATCATGCAGAAGGAATACTCCGGCGACGACGGCATCGACGAGATCAAGAACATGATCGGTGCCTGGAAGAACGACCTGATCCTGCCACCTGAAGCCCTGGAAAAGGCGCGCAACCCGCGCGAGCAGACCGCCGCCATCGTCTACACCCACTACCAGCGCACGCTCAAGGCGTTCAACGCGGTGGACTTCGATGACCTGATCCTGCAACCGGTCAAGCTGTTCCAGGAGCACCCTGAGGTGCTTGAACGCTGGCAGAACCGCGTGCGCTACCTGCTGGTGGACGAATACCAGGACACCAACGCCAGCCAGTACCTGCTGGTGAAGATGCTGATCGGCATGCGCAACCAGTTCACCGTGGTGGGCGACGACGACCAGTCGATCTACGCCTGGCGCGGCGCCCGCCCGGAAAACCTGATGCTGCTCAAGGAGGACTACCCCTCCCTGAAGATCGTCATGCTCGAGCAGAACTACCGCTCCACCAGCCGCATCCTGCGCTGCGCCAACGTGCTCATCGCCAACAACCCGCATGCCTTCGAAAAGCAGCTGTGGAGCGAGATGGGCGTGGGCGACGAGATCCGCGTGATCCGCTGCAAGAACGAGGAAGCCGAGGCCGAGCGCGTGGCCATGGAAATCCTCACCCTGCACCTGCGCACCAACCGCCCGTACAGCGACTTCGCCATCCTCTACCGGGGCAACTACCAGGCCAAGCTGATCGAACTTAAGCTGCAGCACCACCAGGTGCCGTATCGCCTCTCGGGCGGCAACAGCTTCTTCGGCCGCCAGGAGGTCAAGGACCTGATGGCCTACCTGCGCCTGCTGGTGAACCCGGACGACGACAACGCCTACCTGCGGGTGATCAACGTGCCGCGCCGCGAAATCGGCTCGACCACCCTGGAAAAGCTCGGCAACTATTCCACCGAGCGCGGCATCTCGATGTACGCCGCCAGCGAGGAGATGGGCCTGGGCGAGCACCTGGACGCCCGCTACACCGAGCGCCTGCAACGCTTCAAGCACTGGCTCGACGGGGTACGCCACAAGGTTGCCCTGGACGACCCGATCGCCGCGCTGCACGAGATGATCCGCGACATCGACTACGAGAACTGGATCCGCCAGCAGACTGCCAGCGACAAGGCTGCGGAGTTCCGCATCAGCAACGTCTGGTTCCTCGTCGAAGCGCTGAAGAACACCCTCGAGAAGGACGAAGAGGGTGACATGACCATCGAGGACGCCATCGGCAAGCTGGTGCTGCGCGACATGCTCGAGCGCCAGCAGGAAGAGGAAGAGAACGCCGAGGGCGTGCAGATGATGACCCTGCACGCCTCCAAGGGCCTGGAATTCCCCTACGTGTTCATCATGGGCATGGAGGAGGAAATCCTCCCCCACCGCTCGAGCATCGAGGCCGACACCATCGAAGAGGAACGCCGCCTGGCCTACGTGGGCATCACCCGCGCGCGCCAGACCCTGGCCTTCACCTTCGCCGCCAAGCGCAAGCAGTACGGCGAGATCATCGACTGCACGCCCAGCCGGTTCCTCGACGAACTGCCGCCGGACGACCTGGCCTGGGAAGGCCTGGACGATGCGCCCGTGGAAGTGAAAGCCGCGCGCGGCAACAACGCCCTGGCCGATATCCGGGCAATGCTCAAACGCTGACCAACCATTACTCTTTAACTTTGCCGCTGTTTGCGGCCACCTTTGTTACATCGGAGATACACAGTGGAAGCACTGCAGCAGAAGATTCGCGAAGAAGGCATCGTGCTTTCCGATCAGGTCCTGAAAGTCGATGCGTTTCTCAACCACCAGATCGACCCGGCGCTGATGCAACTGATCGGTGACGAGTTCGCCCGCCTGTTCGCCGACTCCGGTGTGACCAAGATCGTCACCATCGAAGCCTCGGGCATCGCCCCGGCGGTGATGACCGGCCTGAAGCTCGGCGTGCCGGTGATCTTCGCCCGCAAGCACCAGTCGCTGACCCTGACCGAGAACCTGCTGACCGCCTCGGTGTACTCCTTCACCAAGCAGACCGAGAACACCGTGGCCATCTCGCCGCGCCACCTCAACAGCAGCGACCGCGTGCTGGTGATCGACGACTTCCTGGCCAACGGCAAGGCTTCGCAGGCGCTGATCTCGATCATCAAGCAGGCCGGCGCCACCGTGGCGGGCCTGGGCATCGTCATCGAGAAATCGTTCCAGGGCGGCCGCGCCGAGCTGGACAGCCAGGGTTACCGCGTCGAGTCGCTGGCCCGGGTCAAGTCGCTGGAAGGCGGTGTAGTCACCTTCATCGATTAAAAGCCTTGCGCGTACCCTGTAGGAGCGGCCTTGTGCCGCGAAAGGGCTGCGTAGCAGCCCCATGAGCAACGATCGCCGGGGCCGCTTTGCGGCCCTTTCGCGGCACAAGGCCGCTCCTACAGGGGGCCAGGACAGCCCCGTTCATCGGGTCGCCGCCAACCCTGCCAGCAACAACCGCTGGTACAGCTCCTCCTTCAGCCCCTGCGGCTCCGCCAGCCCCATGCGCGCCAATTGCGCCGCATAGGCTTCGGGTGCCGGTGCATCCAGCGCCGCCTTGCCCAGCTCCAGCACCTCACTCAACTTGAACTTGCGCTTGAGCCAGTTCAGCGCCCGCAGCAGGTCGCGCTCTTCAGCCGTGAAATCGCTGCCCAGTGGATACTCCGGGAACAACCGTGGATGCCGTGCGCGAATAGCCTCCAGGCGCTCGGGCGTGTTGTCGGTGTAACGCACATCCAGCTTGAAGTCCTTGGCCAGCTTGCCCGCTGCCTTGGCCTGCTCCATCAACTCGCCCTGGAACCGTGAATCGCTGATCGCCAGCAACCGCGCGATCACCTCGCTGTCGGTCTGACCACGCAGGTCGGCGATGCCGTACTCGGTCACCACGATGTCGCGCAGGTGACGAGGGATGGTGCAGTGGCCGTAGGTCCAGAACAGGTTCGAGGTAACCTCACCGCCCGCCTCGCGCCAGCTGCGCAGCAGCAGGATCGAGCGTCCGCCCTCCAACGCATGGCCCTGGGCGACGAAGTTGTACTGCCCGCCGACACCGCTCAGCACACGCCCGTCCTCCAGCTGGTCAGCCACCCCGGCACCCAGCAGGGTCATGCCGAACACCGTGTTGATGAAGCGGGCGTCACGGCGCTGGCGGCGCTTGAGGCCTTCCTGGCCGTAGAGCTCGTTGATGAAGCTGATGGCTGTCATGGCGAAACGCGCGCGCTGTTCCAGCGGCATCTCGCGCAAGCGCTGGTAGAAGGCCCGAGGACCGAGGAAGAAGCCGCCATGGATCAGCACGCCCTGCTCGTCCGCCGGGCGGCGCACCACACCAGCCTCGGCCAGGGCCAGCAGGCCGTTGACGAACATCTCGCTGCAGCCATACAGCCCCTGGGCGAACGTATCCAGCCCCCCTTCCCGCTCGATCAGCGCTTGCCACGGGCCGACATCCAGCTCATCGAGCAGCGCACGATAGCCTGCGTTGTCGCCCTGGCGCGCCAGCAGTGCCGCCGCCACGGCGTCGCCCATGGCGCCGATGCCGATCTGCAGGGTGCCGCCGTCGCGCGCCAGGGTGCTGGCGTGCAGGCCGATGCAATGGTCCTGGGTGTTCACCGGCATGTTCGGTGTGGAGAACAGGCGGCGTTGTTCTGGCGGGTCGATCAACAGGTCGAACTGCTCCAGGCCAAGCTCCGAATCACCGGGCATGTAGGGCAGTTCATCGTGGACCTGCCCTAGCATCAGGATGGTTTCGCCGGCAGCCCGGCGCCGCGCGATCATCGGCAGCAGGTCGAGGGTGATGTCAGGGTTGCAGGCCAGGCTCAGGTGGTCAGGACGCTCGGGCGTGGCCGCCACAAGTTGGGCAATCAGGTTCAGGCCCTTGGCATTGATGTCGCGGGCGGCATGACTGTAGTTGCTGCTGATGTAGTCCTGCTGCGCGGTGTCACTGTGCAGCAGGCTGCCGGGCTGCATGAAGAACTGCTCGACGCGGATGTTCGGCGGCAGTTGGTCATTGCGCAGGTCGGCGAGGTAGGTGAGCTCTTCGTAGTCGGCGAATACGCGCTCGACGAAGGGTTCTAGGAAGCGCCGCTGCAGGCCGTCGCCCAGGGGTGGACGGCCGAGGGACAGAGCGGTGTAGATCGTCAGATGCCGCTCAGGCAGCTCGCGCACCCGAGCGTAGAGGGCGTTGACGAAGGCGTTAGGCTTGCCCAGGCCCAGGGGCAGGCCCATGTGGATATGGCGAGGCAGGCGACTCAGGACCTCGTCCACTGCCTGGTCGATGGGACAGCGCTGCATCGGGGCCTCCGGGGAGATCTGCGGGTTCAGGGGTTGGACATGAACCTTAGACCATTGGTTGCCTGGGCCGGCCCTTTCGCCGGCAAGCCGGCTCCTACCTGTGGCAGCCCACAAAACAAAGCCCGCCATGAAAGGCGGGCTTTGCTGGAATCAGGCTTGGCTCACAGGCCGGACATTTTCTTGATCGCACCCTTCAGGTCATCATCCGAGCAGTCCGCGCAGGTGCCCTTGGGTGGCATGGCGTTGATCCCGGTGATGGCCTTGGCCAGGATGCCGTCGAGGCCGCCCTGGTGGTCGGCGCGCTCTTTCCAGGCCGCGGTGTCGCCGATCTTCGGCGCGCCCAGCAGGCCGCTGCCATGGCATGCATTGCAGTGCTTGGCGATGATGTCGTCCGGTGTCTTGGCACCACCGCCACCTGCTGTGGCGACCACTTCCATGCCCTTGCACTCCTGGCCCTGGACGCACACCTGGCCTACCGGTGCCAGGCGCTTGGCGATTTCATCGTTGGTCGTAGCGTTTGCATTGATTGCCCAAAGGGCGAAAACGGCTGCTGGTATGGCCAGCATCTTCTTGATTTGGTTCACGCGAACACCCTCATGGTGGCTAATCACGCCCGCGGCCACGGAATTGCGAGCGTTGAAAAGTATAGCGGCACTCCTGGAAGCGTGGAACGACCACACTCGGGGAAAGGGTATTGGCGAATCAATGCACTGCGCTGGATCAAAAGTTCGACGGGGTCGCCGCGCTGATCAGCCGTGCCGGTTCCGCGAACGGGTTGCGGAAACGATGCGGGCGGGTGCTTTCGAAGTAGTAGCTGTCGCCGGCTTCGAGTATGAACGTCTCGGTACCGACCACCAGTTCCAGGCGGCCTTCGAGCAGGATGCCGGTTTCCTCGCCGTCGTGGGTGAGCATCTCTTCACCGGTATCGGCCCCGGGCGGATACACCTCGTTGAGGAAGGCGATGGCCCGATTGGGATGCGACTTGCCCACCAGTTTCATGGTCACTGCACCGTCGGAGATGTCGATCAGCTCATGGGCCTTGTAGACGATCTGGGTCGGGCTCTCGGGCGCCAGCTCGACCGAGAAGAATTCGACCATGGACATGGGGATGCCGCTGAGCACCTTGCGCAGGGAGCTGATCGAAGGGCTCACGCTGTTCTTCTCGATCATCGAGATGGTGCTGTTGGTCACGCCCGCGCGCTTGGCGAGTTCGCGCTGGGACAAGCCCTTGAGCTTGCGGATGGCTTGCAGTCGTTCACCGACGTCCAAAGCGTGGGCCTCCAGAAACGGTCGAGGTGGGGGAAGTGTGAACGATATGATGGCAATGCCGTTCAGTATTTACAACACACCGCCCCGCAGCCTGTCCGCTTCGGCGCCTTATTCGCCGATATAGTCCAGCGGCACGCGCTTGAGATTGCAGAAGATCTGGTACGGAATGGTCCCGGCCTGCATCGCCACGTCGCTGGCCAGCACCTGCTTGCCCCACAGCTCGACCGGGCTGCCGACGGTGGCCTCGGGCACCTCGGTGAGGTCGACGCAGAGCATGTCCATCGACACCCGGCCGATCAGCTGGGTGCGCTTGCCGGCCACCACCACCGGTGTACCGGTGGGTGCCTGGCGGGGGTAGCCATCGGCATACCCCATGGCGACCACGCCCACGCGAGTCGGGCGCGGGCTGATGAACCTGGCGCCATAGCCCACCGGCTCGCCGGCCGGCAGTTCGCGCACGCTGATGATGCGTGATTGCAGGGTCATCACTGGCTGCAGGCGGGCCGCTTCGGCCTGCTCCACCTCGAAGGGCGTGGCGCCATACAGCATGATGCCCGGGCGCACCCAGTCGCTCTTGATGCTCGGCCAGCCCAGCACCGCTGGCGAATTGCGCAGGCTGCACTCGGCGCTCAGGCCCTGGCGGGTCGCCTCGAACACCGCGACCTGCTGCTCGGTGGCGGCAGCGTCGAGTTCGTCGGCGCGGGCGAAGTGGCTCATCAGCACGATGCGCGACACCTTGCCGCTGGCCAGCAGGCGCTGGTAGGCGTCCTGGTAGTCCTTCGGATGCACGCCGACCCGGTGCATGCCGGTGTCCATCTTCAGCCAGATGGTCAGCGGCTTGCGCACGGTCGTTTTTTCCAGAGCCTCCAGCTGCCACAGCGAATGCACCACGCACCACAGGTCGTGCTCGGCGATCAGCGCCAGCTCGCTGGCCTCGAAGAAGCCCTCGAGCAACAGCACCGGCGCCTTGATACCCGCCGCGCGCAGCTCCAGCGCCTCCTCGATGCAGGCCACGGCGAAGCCGTCGGCTTCGGTCTCCAGGGCCAGGGCGCAACGCACCGCGCCATGGCCGTAGGCGTCGGCCTTGACCACGGCGAGGGCCTTGGCGCCGGTCAGTTCACGGGCCAGGCGGTAGTTGTGACGGAGGGCTTGGAGGTCGATCAGGGCACGGGCGGGACGCATGGCGGCAGCCTTCTGGCAGTTCTGGTTATCGGTAAAGCCCCGGCACGGCAGATGGGGGTAGGTACCCACCGCGCCGGGGTGAGGGAACAGTGTTGATTGCTTCGCGGCTGAAGCCGCTCCTACAGGGTTTTGTGCTCATCCCCGTAGGAGCGGCTTCAGCCGCGAAGAGGCCGGTACAGGCGTCTTATTGCTGATGGACCGGCGCGCTCTGCCCATGCTTGGCAACCTCGCGGCTGTTGCCATAACGCGAGATATCCAGGCCTTCGGCGCTGATCTGCGGCTTCTTGCGCGCGATCAGGTCCGCCAGCAGGCGGCCGGAACCGCAGGCCATGGTCCAACCCAGGGTGCCGTGACCAGTATTGAGGAACAAGTTACGGAACGCGGTGGCACCAACGATCGGGGTGCCGTCCGGGGTGGCCGGGCGCAGGCCGGTCCAGAAGCTGGCCTGGCTCAGGTCGCCGCCGCGAGGATAAAGGTCGTTGACGATCATCTCCAGCGTTTCGCGCCGACGCGGGTTGAGCGAGAGGTCAAAACCGGCGATCTCAGCCATGCCGCCGACGCGGATGCGGTTGTCGAAACGAGTGATGGCGACCTTGTAGGTCTCGTCCAGGATGGTCGAGGTCGGCGCCATGTCGCCGTTGGTGATCGGCACGGTCAGCGAATAACCCTTGAGCGGGTACACCGGCGCCTTGATGCCCAGCGGCTTGAGCATCTGCGGCGAGTAGCTGCCCAGGGCCAGCACGTAGCGGTCGGCGGTTTCCAGCTTGCCGTCGATCCACACGCCGTTGATGCGGTCACCGGCGAAGTCCAGGCGCTGGATATCCTGGCCGAAGCGGAACTCGACGCCCAGCTTGATGGCCATGTCGGCGAGCTTGGTGGTGAACATCTGGCAGTCGCCAGTCTGGTCGTTAGGCAGGCGCAGCGCACCGGCGAGGATACCTTTCACGCTGTCCAGGGCCGGTTCGACGCGGGCGATGCCATCGCGGTCGAGCAACTCGTAAGGCACGCCGGACTGCTCCAGCACGGCGATGTCCTTGGCCGCGGCATCCAGTTGCGCCTGGGTGCGGAACAGCTGGGTGGTGCCCAGGCTACGGCTTTCATAGGCGATGCCGGTTTCGGCACGCAACTCGTCGAGGCAGTCGCGGCTGTACTCGGACAGGCGCACCATGCGCTCCTTGTTCACCGCATAACGGCTGGCGGTGCAGTTGCGCAGCATCTGCGCCATCCACAGGTACTGGTCGACGTCGCCGGTCAGCTTGATGGCGAGGGGCGCATGGCGCTCGAGCAGCCACTTGATGGCTTTCAGCGGCACGCCCGGGGCGGCCCAGGGCGAGGCATAGCCGGGCGAGATCTGGCCTGCGTTGGCGAAGCTGGTTTCCATGGCCACCGCCGGTTGACGATCGACCACCGTGACCTCGAAACCTTGCCGGGCCAGATAGTAGGCACTGGCGGTACCAATCACACCGCTACCAAGTACCAGAACTCGCATTGTGTATCCCTCGCACGCGGCTTGCCGCAGACTTTTGTTGATATGGCATGGATGCGCGCAGTATAAGAATCTCCGACCAGTGCTATTCACTATATAAGCGCCTATATTTGGCGAGAATTCTCGGCAATATCGCCTTTGACGGAGGGGCATCCCCTATGAGAACCCAGCACCAGAGCAAACGTGAGCTGGACAAGATCGACCGCAACATCCTGCGGATCCTGCAGAATGACGGCCGCATCTCCTTCACCGAACTGGGCGAGAAGGTCGGGCTGTCCACCACCCCCTGCACCGAGCGTGTGCGCCGCCTGGAGCGCGAGGGGATCATCATGGGCTACAACGCCCGCCTCAACCCGCAGCATCTCAAGGGCAGCCTGCTGGTGTTCGTCGAGATCAGCCTGGACTACAAGTCCGGCGACACTTTCGAGGAGTTCCGCCGCGCGGTGCTCAAGCTGCCCCACGTGCTGGAGTGCCACCTGGTGTCGGGCGACTTCGACTACCTGGTGAAGGCGCGGATTTCGGAGATGGCGTCGTACCGCAAGCTGCTCGGCGACATCCTGCTCAAGCTGCCGCATGTGCGCGAGTCGAAGAGCTACATCGTGATGGAAGAGGTGAAGGAGAGCCTGTGCCTACCGATTCCGGACTGAAGCGTCAGACCAGCACCTGACGGGTCGTGGCGATGAACTGGTGGACCAGCTGCTCGGCCTCGGGCTCGATCGGCTGCGCCGGGCCACGGCCACGGGGGCAGGCCAGGCGCGGAGTGGTACCGAACAGGCGGCAGATCATCGGGCGCTCTTCGTAGACCGTGCAGCCGTTGGGGCCCAGGTGCACGCAGTCCAGGCGCTCCAGGGCGGCCTCCTGCTCGGCCTGGGTCTTGCGCGGCAGGCGGGCCATTTCTTCAGCGGACGTAGTGACCGGGCCGCAGCAGTCGTGGCAGCCGGGCTCGCACTCGAACGAGGGAATGAGTTCACGCAGGAAGTGGATCTTGTGGCGGTTGCAGGACATGGCGGCGCATCAGGAAGAATTGGGTGGATTATAGGCCCATTCGCCGACAGCTCAGCCCCTTGTAGGAGCCGGCTTGCCGGCGAACCGGCCATTTGCCTATCCTCCCCCTTTCGCCTCAACCCAGGAATCGACCCATGGTCCACAGCGCGCAGCACGCCGCCTCCTACTACGCCGCCAGCAGCGCGCCACACCCCGACCACGCCTTCCTGCAAGGCGAGCACAGCGCCGACGTGTGCATCGTCGGCGGCGGCTACTCAGGCCTGAACACCGCCATCGAGCTGGCCGAGCGCGGCCTTTCGGTGATCCTCCTCGAAGCCCGCAAGCTCGGCTGGGGCGCCAGCGGACGCAATGGCGGACAACTGATCCGCGGCGTCGGCCACGGCCTGGAGCAGTTCCTCCCGGTGATCGGTGAGGACGGCGTGCGCAGCCTCAAACTGATGGGCCTGGAAGCGGTGGAAATCGTCCGCGACCGTGTCGAGCGCCACGGCATCGACTGCGACCTGGCCTGGGGCTACTGCGACCTGGCCAACAAGCCCGGCGAGCTGGCAGGCTTCGCCGAAGAAGCCGAAGCCCTGCGCAGCCTGGGCTACCGCCACGAACTACGCCTGGTACAGCCCGGCGACGTGCATTCGGTAGTGGGTTCAGACCGCTATGTCGGCGGCCTGGTCGACATGGGCTCGGGCCACCTGCACCCACTCAACCTGGCGCTGGGTGAGGCCGCCGTGGCCAGCCGCCTGGGCGTGCGCCTGTTCGAGCAGTCGGAAGTCACCCGCATCGAGTACGGCCCGGAAGTGAAGGTGCACACCGCGCAAGGCCGGGTGCGCGCCAAGACCCTGGTGCTGTGCTGCAACGCCTACCACAACGACCTCAACCGCGAGCTGGGTGGCAAGGTGCTGCCCGCCGGCAGCTACATCATTGCCACCGAGCCGCTGGGCGAGGAACGCGCGCGCCAGTTGCTGCCGCAGAACATGGCGGTGTGCGACCAGCGTGTGGCCCTGGACTACTACCGCCTGTCCGCCGACCACCGCCTGCTGTTCGGCGGTGCCTGCCACTATTCCGGACGCGACCCGAAGGACATCGCCGCCTACATGCGGCCGAAGATGCTCAAGGTGTTCCCGCAACTGGCCGACGTGCGCATCGACTACCAGTGGGGCGGCATGATTGGCATCGGCGCTAATCGCCTGCCGCAGATCGGCCGCCTCACCGGCCAGCCCAACATCTATTACGCCCAGGCTTACGCC
The DNA here is from genome assembly GCF_023757525.1 of Pseudomonas sp. MWU13-3659. Classification (NCBI taxonomy): domain Bacteria; kingdom Pseudomonadati; phylum Pseudomonadota; class Gammaproteobacteria; order Pseudomonadales; family Pseudomonadaceae; genus Pseudomonas; species Pseudomonas sp. MWU13-3659. Next base: position 138,170 of record NZ_JAMSHW010000005.1, read on the forward strand.
GGCCATGGCGTCAACGCCACCCACTTGGCCGGGCGTCTGCTCGGTGAGGCTATCAGTGGCCAGCAGGCCGGGCGCTTCGATCTGTTCGCCAAGGTGCCGCATACCACCTTCCCTGGCGGCAAGCTGCTGCGTTCACCCTTACTGGCGCTGGGGATGCTCTGGTATCGGCTCAAAGAGTTGGCCTGAGTTTTCGCTGTCTGTAGGAGCGGCTTTAGCCGCGAAGCAGGCGACACAGGGGTTGTCACCGGCTACGCCGGTGATCGCGGCTAAAGCCGCTCCTACAGAGATCGTGCCGGTTTGAAACGTCTGGGCAGGCCGGAGCAACAGCAAACTCACTCCCGCCAGAACGGCTTGCAACCCTCCTCCCGGGCCTGCTCAAAGGTCAGCCCGATGTCACGCAAGTGGCGGGCATCCAGCTCCAACAGGGCCTTGCGAGTGCGCCAGCGATGCAGCATCAGGCCCCAGCGCCCCAGGCCTGTGGACGGGTTGTAGACCTTGGTACGCTCCCCCACCTCCAGTTCCTTGGCCAACAGTTGCACGCGCACATCACTCAAGCCGCTCATCGCTGCGATCTCCCGATCAGTGGTTACCGTGGAGAAAGCATGCGCGTTCACACCGTCGACAATACAGACTCAAACGCGGCTTATTATTCCCATACAGAATTGGCGGAAAGCGGGCTGAATGGCGTATTTTTGCGAGATCTGTACTGGTCACAACCACACAGAACCCCAGGAGTATGCCGTGACCCTCTACCTCAACCTGGCCGAATTGCTCGGCTCCCGCATCGAACAGGGCCTGTATCGCCCCGGCCAGCGCCTGCCCTCGGTGCGCTCCCTGAGCGTCGAGCACGGCGTCAGCCTGAGCACCGTGCAGCAGGCCTACCGCCTGTTGGAGGACAATGGCCTGGTGTCGCCACGGCCCAAGTCCGGCTACTTCGTCGCCGAGGACCGTAACCTCCCGGCCCTGCCTGACATCAGCCGCCCCGCCCAGCGACCTGTGGATATCTCCCAGTGGGAGCAGGTGCTGGAACTGGTACGCGCCACGCCGCGCCCCGACGTGATCCAGCTCGGCCGTGGCATGCCTGATGTCACCAGCCCCACGCTCAAGCCGCTGCTGCGCAGCCTGGCGCAGATCAGCCGACGCATGGACATGCCCGGCCTGTACTACGACAACATCCACGGCAACGCCCACCTGCGCGAACAGATCGCCCGGCTGATGCTCGACTCCGGCTGCCGCCTGGGGCCGGACGACCTGGTGGTGACCACCGGCTGCCACGAGGCGCTGTCGTGCAGCATCCACGCCGTCTGCCAGCCCGGCGACATCGTCGCGGTCGATTCGCCCAGCTTCCACGGCGCCATGCAGACGCTCAAGGGCCTGGGCATGAAAGCCCTGGAGATCCCCACCGACCCGGTCACCGGCATCAGCCTGGAGGCTCTGGAACTGGCCCTCGAGCAGTGGCCGATCAAGCTCATCCAGATCACCCCCAACTGCAACAACCCCCTCGGCTACATCATGCCCGAGGCGCGCAAGCAGGCCCTGCTGACCCTCGCCCAGCGCTACGACGTGGCCATTCTCGAAGATGACGTCTACGGCGACCTGGCCTACACCTATCCACGCCCACACACTATCAAGTCGTTCGACGACGATGGCCGCGTGCTGCTCTGCAGCTCGTTCTCCAAGACCCTGGCACCAGGCCTGCGGGTCGGCTGGGTGGCACCGGGGCGCTACCTGGAGCGGGTGCTGCACATGAAGTACATCAGCACCGGCAGCACCGCCTGCCAACCGCAACTGGCGATTGCCGATTTCATCGCCGAGGGCCATTACCAGCCGCACCTGCGGCGCATGCGCAGCCAGTACCAGCGCGGTCGCGACCAGATGTGCGACTGGGTGGCCCGCTACTTTCCGCCCGGCACCCGCGCCAGCCGGCCCCAGGGCGGCTTCATGCTATGGGTGGAACTGCCGGAAAGTTTCGACACGTTGCGCCTGAACCGCGCTTTACTGGAGCAGGGGGTGCAGATCGCCGTCGGCAGTATCTTCTCGGCCTCGGGCAAGTATCGCCATTGCCTGCGCATGAACTTCGCCGCGTGGCCAACGCCGCAGATCGAAGCCGCCGTACGCAAGGTGGGTGAAACCGCCCTTCGTCTACTGGATCCGCAAGACGCCGACAGGTAACGTTGCGCCGCCCCGCACCGTTCACCCGCCGTACAGGACGATCGACCCTTGAGACTCCAGCGAGCCCTGCCTCTGCTGCTGGCGCTGCTGCTCGGCCTTGCGGGCTGCGCCAGCCGCGACACGCCTCGTGAAGTCAGCCAGGCCCTGCCTGCCGCCGATTCGGCGTTCGGCCGCTCGGTGCTGCGCCAGGCCGCGCCCTACGGCGGGCGCTCGGGCTTTCGCCTGCTGCCCAACAGCAGCGAGGCGTTCCGCGCCCGTGCCGAGCTGATCCGCAACGCCCAGGCGAGCATCGACCTGCAGTACTACATCGTCCACGACGGCCTCAGCACCCGCGCCCTGGTTCACGAGCTGCTGCGCGCCGCCGACCGCGGCGTGCGCGTGCGCATCCTGCTTGACGACACCACCAGCGACGGCCTCGACAACCTGATCGGCACCCTCGCCGCCCACCCGAACATCCACATCCGCGTGTTCAACCCGCTGCACCTGGGGCGCGAAACCGGCGCTACCCGTGCCATGGGCCGGCTGTTCAACCTGTCGCGCCAACACCGGCGCATGCACAACAAGTTGTTCCTGGCGGACAACAGCATGGCCATTGTCGGCGGGCGCAACCTGGGCGACGAGTACTTCGATGCCGAGCCCAACCTCAACTTCACCGACATCGACCTGCTGGGGGTGGGCCCGGTGGCCGAGCAGCTCGGCCACGGCTTCGACCAGTACTGGAACAGCGCCTTGAGCCGCCCCATCGGTGACTTTCTCTGGCGCGAACCCGACGCCGACGACCTGCACGCCAGCCGCCAACGCCTTGAAACCTGGCTGGCCAAGGCGCGAATCGAGCGCAAGGCCCTGTACGACCGGCTGATGGACTACCAGTACCAGCCGCGCCTGGGGCAGTGGCGCAACGAACTGGTCTGGGCCCACAGCCAGGCGCTGTGGGATGCGCCGAGCAAGGTCCTGGCCGACGATGAACCCGATCCGCAGTTGCTGTTGAGCCGACAGTTGGCGCCGGACCTGAACAGCGTCCAGCGCGAACTGATCCTGGTCTCGGCCTACTTCGTGCCGGGTGAGACAGGCTTGCTGTACCTGACCGGCCGCGCCGACGCCGGCACCTCGGTCAAGCTGCTGACCAATTCGCTGGAAGCCACCGACGTGCCGGCTGTCCACGGCGGCTATGCGCCCTACCGCCGCGCCCTGCTCGAACATGGCGTGCAACTGTACGAGCTGCGTCGCCAGCCGGGCGAGAAGCGGACCCGGCATGGCCTGGGCTTCCACGGCAGTTCCGACTCGAGCCTGCACAGCAAGGCGATGGTGTTCGACCGGCGCAAGACCTTCATCGGCTCGTTCAACTTCGACCCGCGTTCGGTGTTGTGGAACACCGAGGTGGGAGTGCTGGTGGACAGCCCGGAGCTGGCTGAGTACACCCGCGACCTGGCGGTGCAGGGCATGGCGCCGGCCTTGAGCTACCAGCCGATGCTGGTGGGCGGGAAGATGGTCTGGGCCACCGAGGACAATGGCCAGCGGCATATGCTGGTGACCGAGCCAGGGGGGATCTGGCGGCGGTTCAATGCCTGGATCAGCAAGGCGGTCGGGTTGGAGAAGATGTTGTAGCCACCAGCCTATTCGCCGGCAAAGCCGGCTCCTACAGGGTTTGCACTGCACCTGTAGGAGCCGGCTTGCCGGCGAATGGTTCAGGCCGACGCGGGCTCGAAGGCACCCCGCCGCCGGATCAACACCACCAGCCCCGCCGCCCCCGCCGCCATCAGCAACGGCAACGCATGCCCGCTGATCCACTGGCTGCCCGCCCCGGCCAGCAATGGCCCGATCAGGCAACCAATGCCCCACAGCTGAGCCACATGGGCATTGGCCCGCACCAGTTCGTCATCCCGGTACCGCTCGCCAATCAACACCAGCGAAAGGGTGAACAACCCGCCCGCACTGGCCCCGAACAGCACCCACAACGGCCAGATCAGCGGTGTGTACAGCAGCAGCGGAATCGCCAGGCTGCTGGCCAGCAAGGTCAGCGCGCACCCACCGAACAGCGAACGACGCGACATCCGGTCGGCCAGCGCGCCAATGGGCAACTGCAGCACCGCATCACCCACCACCACGGTGCTGACCATGAACAGCGCCACTTCCGTGGTAAAGCCCTGCTGCAGGCAATAAACCGGCAGCAACGTGAGGATCATCGCCTCGAAGGCCGCGAACAGCGCGATGGCCCACGCGATCACCGGCAAACGCCGGCAGAAGCCGAACAGATCGCGGAAGGTGACGCTGCATGCTTCGGTGCTCGGTGCGCCGCCTCGTCCGAACAGGATCAACGGGGCGACCAACAGCAAACCCGTCGCGGCCCAGAAGCCGAAATCGTCGTCCGAACCGAGGAAGCCCAGGACCATTGGCCCAGCCAGCTGGCTCAGGGCATAGCTGCTGCCGTACAACGCCACCAGCCGCCCACGCCACTGCTCGACCACCAACTGGTTGATCCAGCTTTCACCGAGGATGAACACCACGGTCAGCGACATGCCGATCATCAGGCGCAGCAGCAACCACAGCGGATAGCTCGGCAGCAGCGCCACCAGCCCAATGGACAGCGCGCCACCCCACAAACACAGGCGCATCGCTGCCGGAACGCCAACCCAGCCGGCCAGGCGGCTGGCCACGGCGGCGCCGACCAGCACACCCAGGGCCGGCATCGCCGCCATCACCCCGATGGCGAACCCGCCGTAGCCCCAGGCCTCCAGGCGCAAGGACACCAGCGGCATGCTCACGCCGAGCGCGAGCCCGACACTGAGCACCGCCGCCAGCACGGCAAAGTAGGTTCCCCAACGCATCTTGGTCTCCAGGTTTTTGGGTCTGCTATCGCGGCACAAGGCCGCTCCTACAGGGATCGCGTAACCCCTGTAGGAGCGGCCTTGTGCCGCGAAAGGGCCGCAAAGCGGCCCCGACGACTACAGCTTGATCCAGGTCGCCTTCAGCTCGGTGTACTTCTCCAGCGCATGCAGCGACTTGTCGCGGCCATTGCCCGACTGCTTGAAGCCACCGAACGGCGCAGTCATGTCGCCGCCGTCGTACTGGTTGACCCAGACGCTGCCGGCACGCACGGCGCGGGCGGTCTTGTGGGCCTTGGAGATGTCCGAGGTCCAGATGCCGGCCGCCAGGCCATACGGGGTGTCGTTGGCGATGGCGATGGCTTCTTCGGCGGTGTCGAAGGTGATCACCGACAGCACTGGGCCGAAGATCTCTTCCTTGGCGATACGCATGGCGTTGGTCACGCCGTCGAAGATAGTCGGCTCGACGTAGGTGCCACCGGTCTCCTCGAGGGTGCGCTTGCCACCGGCCAGCAGCGTGGCGCCGTCCTGGTGACCGGCGTCGATGTACGACAGCACGGTATTCATCTGCTGGGTGTCGACCAGCGCACCGACGGTGGTCGCCGGGTCCAGTGGGTTGCCTGGTTTCCAGGCCTTCAGGGCCTCGACCACCATGGGCAGGAACTTGTCCTTGATCGAGCGCTCGACCAGCAGGCGCGAACCCGCGGTGCAGACTTCGCCCTGGTTGAAGGCGATGGCGCTGGCGGCCGCTTCGGCGGCGGCCTGCAGGTCAGGGGCGTCGGCGAAGACGATGTTCGGGCTCTTGCCGCCGGCTTCCAGCCAGACACGCTTCATGTTCGACTCGCCGGCATAGACCATCAGCTGCTTGGCGATCTTGGTAGAACCGGTGAACACCAGGGTGTCGACGTCCATGTGCAGGGCCAGGGCCTTGCCCACGGTGTGGCCGTAGCCGGGCAGCACGTTCAGCACGCCTTTCGGGATGCCGGCCTCGATGGCCAGCTGGGCGATGCGGATAGCGGTCAGCGGCGACTTCTCGGACGGCTTGAGCACGATGGAGTTGCCGGTGGCCAGGGCCGGGCCGAGTTTCCAGCAGGCCATCAGCAGCGGGAAGTTCCACGGCACGATGGCACCCACCACGCCCACAGGTTCGCGGGTCACCAGACCCAGTTGGTCGTGTGGGGTCGGGGCGACTTCGTCGTAGACTTTGTCGATGGCTTCGGCAGTCCAGTGGATGGCGTTGGCCGCGCCTGGAATGTCGATGGAAGAGGAGTCACCGATCGGCTTGCCCATGTCGAGGGTTTCGAGCAGGGCCAGCTCTTCGACGTGCTGGCGCAGCAGGCCTGCGAAGCGGATCAGGGTTGCCTTGCGCTTGGCCGGGGCCAGGCGCGACCAGGCGCCGGATTCGAACACGGCACGGGCGTTCTCGACAGCGCGGTTGGCGTCGGCCAGGTCGCAGCTGGCGACCTTGGCCAGGAAGCGTCCGTCCACCGGGCTCAGGCAGTCGAAGGTTTCACCGGATGCGGCATCGGTGTATTCGCCGTTGATGAAGGCGCGGCCTTCGATCTTCAGTTGCTGGGCACGCTGTTCCCAGTCCGCACGAGTCAGGGTGGTCATAGGAAACTCCTCTCTTGTTAAGGTGCAACGCCGCACTGAGGACTCACGGGCGCTGTCAGAAATTCTGGCCAGGTGACGAACGCACACTGGCATCCGACACCCTAAACCAGGGCGGGGAAACTATCAATATATTTGACACGAATGGCCTAAAAGCCTACTGATGTGCATTTTATTAAACAACAACAGGGTAACCACCATGAGTATCGCCAGCATCGTCGACTTCGCCCAGGCCCTGACCGAGGCCGAACGCTATCGCCCCGCGGCGGAAAAAATCCTCAAGGGCGAGCCTGACCAGGCTGTCTACAACCACTATTCCAGCCCTTGCGGGCAGTTCGCCGCCGGGGTCTGGGAGGGCGAGGTGGGCCAGTGGACGGTGAACTACACCGAGCATGAGTACTGCGAGATCGTCCAGGGCGTGTCGGTGCTGCGCGACCAGGACGGCAACGCCAAGACCCTGCGCGCTGGCGATCGCTTCGTCATCCCGGCCGGCTTCAAGGGCACCTGGGAGGTGCTGGAGCCATGCCGCAAGATCTACGTGATGTTCGAGCAGAAGTAAGCGCCGGCTACTTCGCGGGTAAACCCGCTCCTACAGGTTTGGCGCGGCCCCTGTAGGAGCGGGTTTACCCGCGAAGAGACTGAACACGATTTTCCCGCAGGCATAAAAAAACCCGCCACCTTGCGGTTGCGGGTTTTTTCACAGGTTGCCGATCAATTACTTGATCTTGGCTTCCTTGTAGACCACGTGCTTGCGGACGACCGGATCATATTTCTTGATCTCGATCTTGTCCGGAGTGGTGCGTTTGTTCTTGTCGGTGGTGTAGAAGTGGCCAGTGCCAGCACTCGATACCAGACGGATCAATTCACGCATGATGTTCTCCCTTAAACCTTGGCGCCAGCACGACGGATGTCGACCAGAACGGCATCGATGCCGCGCTTGTCGATGATACGCATGCCTTTGGCGGAAACGCGCAGACGCACGAAACGATTCTCGGATTCAACCCAGAAACGGTGGTGCTGCAGGTTTGGCAGGAAACGACGACGGGTTTTGTTGTTTGCGTGGGAAATGTTGTTCCCGGTTACTGGACCCTTACCAGTAACTTGACAGACTCTCGACATGCCTCAGCCCTCTAAAACCACATGCCCAACCCGGCATGGGTTGGCCGCTTAATCTCTCAGTCAATGGCGCCAAGGCGCCGTGTTCCCGGGGGTCTTATCAGCCGTGTGCGCTTTCGCGACAGACCGAGCCCCTAGAAAAGAGCGCTGCTTTATACCAGAAAGACTCCGCCACAACAACAGAAGATGAGTATTCTGGTCGGGCCGAGCGCGCCGGGGCAGCATAACGACTGGGGCGGCAAGCTGTCGACCGCCCGTCGCCGAATTAATACGAAAGGGTGTGGTCATTTGCCCCTGCCCGCACTAGGGTAGGACATTTCCTGAGTTTTCCAGACTGCACCGGCAGATGGGACATCGACCAGCCAAGGAGTCACCATGCGTGCCGCCGCTCTCTCCCTCCTGTTCACCACCCTGTGCGCCGCTGGCTTGGCCCAGGCCGCGCCGTTGTCGGTGTGCACCGAAGCCAGCCCCGAAGGCTTCGATGTGGTGCAGTACAACTCGCTGACCACCACCAACGCCTCGGCCGACGTGCTGATGAATCGTCTGGTCGAATTCGACGCAGGGCTTGGCAAGGTCGTGCCGAGCCTGGCCGAAAGCTGGACGGTGTCGCCGGACGGTTTGATCTACGACTTCAAGCTGCGCCCGGACGTGAAGTTCCACACCACGCCGTACTTCAAGCCGACCCGCGACCTGGATGCCGATGACGTGCTGTTCAGCTTCCAGCGCATGCTCTACCCGGCCCACGCCTGGCACAAGACCGCCCCGGGTGGCTACCCGCACGCCCAGTCGTTGCAGTTGGGCAGTCTGATCAAGCTGATCGAGGCCCCTGAACCACACACCGTGCGCTTCACCCTCACCCACCCGGACGCCACCTTCCTGGCCACCCTGAGCATGGGCTTCGCCTCGATCTATTCCGCTGAATATGCCGATACCCTGCTCAAGGCCGGCACCCCGGAAAAACTCAACAGCCAGCCAGTGGGCACCGGCCCGTTCGTCTTCCAGCGTTTCCAGAAGGACGCCGTGGTGCGCTACCGCGCCAACACCGACTACTTCGCCGGCAAGCCGTCCGTCGACCCACTGGTCTTCGCCATCACCCCGGACGCCAACGTCCGCCTGCAGAAGATCAAGCGCGGCGAGTGCCAGGTCGCCCTGTCGCCCAAGCCGCTGGACGTGGCCGAGGCCGGCAAGGACGGCAACCTCAAGGTGGTCACGACGCCGGCCTTCATGACCGCCTTCGTCGCCATCAACAGCCAGCATCCGCCGCTGGACAAGCCCGAGGTGCGCCAGGCGATCAACCTCGCCTTCGACAAGGCCGCCTACCTCAAGGCCGTATTCGAGGACACCGCCACCGCCGCCAACGGCCCGTATCCGCCGAACACCTGGAGCTACGCCAAAGATTTGCCCGGCTACACCCAGGACCCGAAGAAAGCCAAGGCGCTGCTGGCCAAGGTCGGTTTGCCCAACGGTTTCGAAACCACTATCTGGACCCGTCCGGCGGGCAGCCTGCTCAACCCCAACCCCAGCCTGGGCGCGCAGATGCTCCAGGCGGACCTGGCGAAAGTCGGCATCAAGGCCGAGATCCGCACCATCGAGTGGGGCGAGCTGATCCGCCGCGCCAAGGCCGGCGAGCACGACCTGCTGTTCATGGGCTGGGCCGGCGACAACGGCGACCCGGACAACTTCCTCAGCCCGCAGTTTGCCTGCGCGGCGGTCAAGTCCGGGACCAACTTCGCACGGTTCTGCGACAACCGCCTGGACCAGTTGATCAACGCCGGCCGCACCACCAACGACCAGAGCGTGCGCAGCCGCCTGTACCAGCAGGCGCAGACGCTGATCCAGCAGCAGGCGCTGTGGCTGCCGCTGGCGCACCCGACGGCAGCGGCGCTGCTGCGCCAAGGGGTCGAGGGTTATCAGGTGAGCCCGTTCGGGCGGCAGGATTTCAGCAAGGTTTCGGTGAGTCGCTGAAGCCTATACCGGCCCTTTCGCGGGCATCCCGATCCCAGCGGGAGCGGACTTGACCTACGAGAGAGCGGTACTGGCTTTATAAAGGCCTAGGCCACAACCCACCCATGCTCGAACACCGACAACGGTTCCCCGTCGTCGATGATAACGTGATCCAGCACTCACACATTTTTCAACACCAGCTCCCGCTTCAGCGATTCCGTTCAGGTCAGACGCTCACCCTCCTAGCTTGCATTGTTGCTGCCTGGAGATAAGCACTAAGCCAGTCCAAACGGCACCGCCATGCCCATAGGACCAATTTACAATTTCTCTCTTGACGCCGCGCCTCAAGCCCTCTAAAAATGCAGACCTCTTTACGCGTTTTTGGAGCTTTTTTGCTCTAGTCGGGTGTTTAGCCAGACTCTAACTTATTGATTGGCTTTAGTTGCGACGAAGTCCCGCTTGGGCTTCAGTCGTCGGTCCCAGACCTCCTCCTAAAGCCCAAGCGGGACTTCGTCGCTATATCTTTGGTAAAGAGCCCAAAAATAAGGTATGCCTCCACTGCACCTGAGTGAAGACAGTGAAGTTTGATGACAAACGAGAAGAGCATCTAGCGCACATCACACTTGCCAATTCCCGCATAAAGCTAGATCAACCAATTCTATTTCTTTGTGGCGGTTTAGTAGACATTGCGCTACCTGCACCAGTCTCTGTCCGCGGCGCACTTGTCGAACATCTTCATGCAGTCAGTTGCGATCTGGCAGACCACATCACGCTTGCCGAAGACTTCAAGGACTGGATTTATGACTCAGTCTATAAAGATCTGCTGATCTTCGAAAGCGACATTGCTCATATTTCATCACTAATCGTTATAATCCTAGAAAGCCCTGGCGCACTCACAGAGCTCGGCCTCTTCGTCCGTAACAAATCCCTCAGAAACAAAATATTGGTTTTCATCAGCGACCAGCATTACAAAGAAAACTCCTTCATAAAGCTCGGCCCCTTAAGACACCTCGAAGACATCAAGGATTCCAGCGTCTGTGCTTATCCATGGGAGACTAAAGAGGACAGCACACTCGACGCTAGCGGATCAATCAAGAGCACTATAAAATTCATTCGAGAAGACATCCTCTCAACTGTTGCCAAACAAGATAAGTCAGAGGCCTTTGACAGCGAGAACGAGGGGCACCTGAGCTTTGTTATTTACGAACTTATCCTAACATTTAGGGCTCTTAAACTCGTAGAAATTGAGCAATATTTAACGAAAATCGGTATCACCATAAAAAGAGACAAGCTAAAAAGACTGCTATTTTTGCTTTCAAAATTCAATCTCGCCTCCATCGAGACACGCGGCCACGAAAAATTTTACTATGCGCTCAGCGAAGTAGAAAAAGTAAGCTTTGGCGGGAAATTTGAAAAAACAAAAGCAAAGCTCTCAGCCATGCAGTATTACGGCACTACCGACACCGAATCCAAACGACTCAGCGTAATACAGTCAGTATACAAGCCAAAGGTATCATCAAGCGTTACCGAACAGCCAGACAGCGGGGCTGCCTGAATGAGCATTCTAGAATCACTATCAAAAAAATTTCTCATCAGTCAAAAAGAACTAGCCACTTTCATAAATAGCGCTCCATACAGATACAAAGTGTACACAATCCCCAAGCGCAACGGAGCCGGTGTACGTATTATTGCTCAGCCAACGGATGTGTTAAAAGTTATGCAAAGAATGGTTTTGGAAGAGTTCTTCCATGACCTACCTGTACACGACTGCGCAACTGCATATGTAGAAAACAAAAGCATCAAGACCAATGCAGAGGCTCATGCAAAAAATCAGTACCTCCTCAAGGCAGACTTCTCAGACTTCTTTCCTTCCATGCGCCCAGCCGACCTGATCGAGCATATTTCAAGGCATAAGGGCAAACTAACCCCAGAGGACGAAAACACGGTAAAGAAGCTATTTTTCTGGGCAAAAAAGAATGACCCTACACACAGACTGAGCATTGGCGCCCCCTCCTCCCCATTTATATCGAATACCCTAATGTATGAATTCGACTGCATGCTGCACACAGCGTGCTGGCAACTCAAAGTAACCTACACACGATACGCTGATGACCTTACTCTTACATCCAATGTAAAAGGTGCACTGTCGGAAGCGCTTACGCTCATCAAGAAATTCCTTGAAGACATCGCCTACCCAAAGCTTTCGATCAACCACAAAAAAACGATTTCTTCGTCCAAAAAACACAACCGCCACGTCACAGGGCTAGTTTTAGCAAATCATGGAAAAGTCTCATTAGGCAGAGACAAAAAACGTTTAATTAAAGGACTTATTTTTAAAGCCAACCTAGAGACCACAAGTCGAGAGGAACTGAACAAAATCAAGGGGCTGATTGCTTTTTCGAAACACATCGAGCCGACTTTCTACATGTCTCTCATCCAAAAATATGGAGAAGTCAAAATAACAGCTATTGAAGCCTACCAGCCAGACATCGAACCAAAAAATTCGACCCTGCCCAACTGAACCAAAATAATTAGCCACCTTTAATCAAACCTTGCTCGAGCATAGAAACTGGTTCTCCACTACCAATTACTATGTGATCCAAGACCCGTACATCGATCATGGACAAAGACCTTCTTAGGCTTTCTGTAAGCACAACATCACAATTGCTGGGCTCGGGATCGCCAGACGGATGATTATGGCAAAAAATCACTGCAACGGCGTTGCGCGCTAAAACTCTTTTTACTACCTCTCGCACATAGACAGGTGCACTATCAATCGTTCCTGAAAAAAGAACCTCAAACCCAAGAACTCGGTGTTTGCTATTCAAGAATAAGCAACCGAAAACTTCCTTATCCTCGTGCAGCACCATAGATTTCAGATATTTTTTTACTGCCGACGGGCTTTCAAATACCTCGGTCGTCGGCATAGACTGATCCAGATATCTCCGCCCCAACTCTAAACATGCCTTGAGCTGAGCATACTTTGCCGGCCCCAGCCCGACTTTACTTGTTACATCCTCCTCGCTCGCCTCCAGCAAGCCTCTCAAGCCTTTAAACTCCAGGAGCAATCTTCTCGCCAAATCTACCGCCGTTTGCCCTTTGGCTCCCGTCCGAAGAAAAACAGCAAGTAACTCCGAATCGGAAAGACTGGAAGGGCCGTGTTTGATCAGCCTCTCTCGTGGACGCTCGGATTTTGGCCAACTCGTAATCGTCATATGCTCCCCTTTCCTGGACCCTGCAGCCTGCGTAAGCCCTGTGGTAATCTATTTCACCTCGCACATGCGACGATCTGCCGCAGGCAGTATTTTTCGTCGCCGCCCGCTTTCACTGGAATAAGGCAAGGCCTATGCAGCGGTTGTATCGCAAGCGCATCGTTCTCGGCGTCGGTGGCGGCATCGCCGCCTACAAGAGCGCCGAGCTGATTCGCCGACTCCTGGAACACGGCGCGCAGGTGCGCGTGGTCATGACCCGGGGTGGCGCCGAGTTCATCACCCCGCTCACGCTGCAGGCGCTGTCCGGCCACCCGGTGCACCTGGACCTGCTCGACCCCGCCGCCGAAGCGGCCATGGGCCATATCGAGCTGGCCAAGTGGGCCGACCTGGTGCTGATCGCCCCGGCCACCGCCGACCTGCTGGCGCGCATGGCCCAGGGCATGGCCGACGACCTGCTGACCACCCTGGTGCTGGCCACCGACGCCACCGTGGCCGTCGCCCCGGCGATGAACCAGGCCATGTGGCGCGACCCGGCGACACAAGACAACCTCGACCTGCTCAAGCGCCGCGGCATCCAGGTGTTCGGCCCGGCCTCCGGCAGCCAGGCCTGTGGCGACGTGGGCCTGGGCCGTATGCTCGAGGCCACGGATCTCGCCTGGTGCGCCGCCGAGAGCTTCAAGCGCGAGGCCCTGACCGGCAAGCACGTGCTGATCACCGCAGGCCCCACGCAGGAAAACATCGACCCGGTGCGCTACATCACCAACCATAGTTCAGGAAAGATGGGCTTCGCCCTGGCAGAGGCCGCCGCCGAAGCCGGGGCCCGGGTGACCCTCGTCACCGGCCCGGTACACCTGCCGACCCCCGACCGGGTCAACCGCATCGACGTGGTCAGCGCGCGGGACATGCTCGCGGCCTGCGAAGCCGCCATGCCGTGCGACCTGTTCATCGCCTCGGCTGCGGTCGCGGATTACCGCCCGGAAGTCGTCGCCCCACAGAAGCTCAAGAAAGATCCCACCACAGGCGACGGCATGCTGCTGCAGATGGTGCGCAATCCCGATATCCTTGCGACCATTGCCGGCCGGCCTGATCGCCCGTTCAGCGTGGGCTTCGCCGCCGAGACCGAGCACCTGCTCGACTACGCCACGCGCAAGCTCAAGGACAAGAACCTCGACCTGATCGTCGCCAATGATGTGGCCAACCCCAGCATCGGCTTCAACAGCGAGGAGAACGCCCTGACCGTGATCGACCGCCAGCAGCACCAGACCCTCTTCGCGCAGACCAGCAAGGGCAAGATCGCCCGTCAGCTGGTTGCCTTCATCGCCGAACGGCTCAACCAGGTTCAATAAGTTACATGCACGCTCTTCAAGCCAAGATCCTCGACCCACGCCTGGGCACCGAATTCCCCCTGCCGCAGTACGCCACCCCTGGCTCCGCCGGCCTGGACCTGCGCGCCCTGCTCAAGGAGGACACCGTCCTCGAGCCGGGCCAGACCCTGCTGATCCCCACCGGCCTGTCGGTGTACATCGGCGACCCGGGCCTGGCGGCCATGATCCTGCCGCGCTCGGGCCTGGGCCATAAGCACGGTATCGTGCTGGGCAACCTGGTCGGCCTGATCGACTCGGACTACCAGGGCGAGCTGATGGTCTCCTGCTGGAACCGCGGCAACACCCCGTTCACCATCACCGTCGGCGAGCGCATCGCGCAGCTGATCCTGGTGCCGGTGGTGCAGGCGCACTTCGACATCGTCGAGCAGTTCGACGAGACCCAGCGTGGTACCAGCGGCTTCGGCCACTCCGGCACCCGCTGAAGCCGCAGCAGACCGTTCACGCCATGGATGGCGAACTCTCTGGTGATTCCACCGTCCAAGCGTTCAGTTTGTGCCTGCCCAGAAGCCCTTGACCTACGGAGCCCCAGAGATGAACGACATGGCCCACCTGGTACCCGCACTGCCCGACAGCATCTTCCGCGCCTATGACATTCGTGGCGTGGTCGGCAAGAACCTGCACGCCGAAACCGCCTACTGGATTGGCCGCGCCATCGGCGCCCAGACCCTCGCCCAGGGCGAGCCGCAGATCTCGGTAGGCCGCGACGGCCGCCTGTCCGGCCCGATGCTGGTCGAGCAACTTATCAAGGGCCTGGCCGATGCCGGTTGCCAGGTCAGCGACGTCGGCCTGGTACCGACACCCGCGCTGTACTACGCCGCCAACGTGCTGGCCGGCAAGTCGGGGGTGATGCTCACCGGCAGCCACAACCCGTCGGACTACAACGGTTTCAAGATCGTCATCGCCGGCGACACCCTGGCCAACGAACAGATCCAGGCCCTGCTGACGCGCCTGAAGCGCAACGACCTGACCCGCGGCGAAGGCCGGGTGCAGAAGGTCGAGATCCTCGACCGTTACTTCCAGCAGATCACTGGCGACGTGAAACTGGCCAAGCGCCTGAAGGTCGTGGTCGACTGTGGCAATGGCGCCGCCGGCGTGGTCGCCCCGCAACTGATCGAAGCCCTGGGCTGTGACGTGATCCCGCTGTTCTGCGAGGTCGACGGCAACTTCCCCAACCACCACCCGGACCCAGGCAAGCCCGAGAACCTGGAAGACCTGATCGCCAAGGTGAAGGAAACCGGTGCCGATATCGGTCTGGCCTTCGACGGCGACGGTGACCGCGTGGGCGTAGTGACCAACACCGGCAGCATCGTCTACCCCGACCGCCTGCTGATGCTGTTTGCCCAGGACGTGCTGTCGCGCAACCCGGGTGCCGAGATCATCTTCGACGTGAAGTGCACCCGCCGCCTCACCCCGCTGATCGAGCAGCACGGCGGCCGCGCGCTAATGTGGAAGACCGGCCACTCGTTGATCAAGAAGAAGATGAAGCAGACCGGTTCGCTGCTGGCCGGCGAGATGAGCGGGCACATCTTCATCAAGGAACGCTGGTACGGCTTCGACGACGGTATCTACAGCGCCGCGCGCCTGCTGGAAATCCTCAGCAAGGCCGGCCAGGACGCCGAAACCCTGTTCGCCGCGTTCCCCAATGATATTTCCACGCCGGAAATCAACATTGATGTGACCGACGAGGGTAAATTCAGCATCATTGATGCACTGCAACGCGACGCCGACTGGGGCGCGGCCAACCTGACCACCATCGACGGTGTACGGGTCGACTACCCACACGGCTGGGGCCTGGTCCGCGCCTCCAACACCACACCGGTGCTGGTGCTGCGCTTCGAGGCCGACAGCGAGGCAGAACTCGACCGAATCAAGGCTGTATTCCGCACGCAGTTGCTGCGAGTCCAACCAGACCTGCAACTGCCGTTCTGACGACTATCCGTTCCTTACCTGGAGCCCTGCATGACCCTCGATCGCGATGCCGCTTCCCATGTAGCCGAGGTTTTGTCCGAAGCACTGCCTTACATCCGCCGTTTCGTCGGCAAGACCCTGGTGATCAAGTACGGCGGCAACGCGATGGAGAGCGAGGAGCTCAAGACCGGCTTCGCCCGTGACATCGTGCTGATGAAGGCCGTGGGCATCAACCCGGTGGTCGTGCACGGTGGTGGCCCGCAGATCGGCGACCTGCTCAAGCGCCTGTCGATCGAGAGCCACTTCATCGACGGCATGCGCGTTACCGACGCGGCGACCATGGACGTGGTGGAGATGGTCCTGGGCGGCCAGGTGAACAAGGATATCGTCAACCTGATCAACCGCCACGGCGGCAGCGCCATCGGCCTGACCGGCAAGGACGCGGAGCTGATCCGCGCGCGCAAGCTCACCGTCACCCGTCAGACCCCGGAGATGACCACCCCGGAAATCATCGACATCGGCCATGTCGGCGAGGTCGTGAGCGTCAACACCGACCTGCTGAACATGCTGGTCAAGGGCGACTTCATTCCGGTGATCGCACCGATCGGCGTGGGCGCCAACGGCGAGTCGTACAACATCAACGCCGACCTGGTGGCCGGCAAGGTGGCCGAGGCGCTGAAAGCCGAGAAGCTGATGCTGCTGACCAACATCGCCGGCCTGATGGACAAGCAGGGCGAGGTCCTCACCGGCCTGACCACCGAGCAGGTCAACGAGCTGATCGCCGACGGCACCATCTACGGCGGCATGCTGCCGAAGATCAAATGCGCGCTGGATGCGGTCCAGGGCGGCGTCAACAGCTCGCACATCATCGACGGCCGCGTACCTAACGCTGTGCTGCTGGAGATCTTCACCGACAGCGGCGTGGGCACCCTGATCACCAACCGCAAGCGTCACTGATCCTGCGTTGACACAAGACGGGGCAAGCCAGCCTTCACGCCACTGCAAGGCGCGTGAAGGTAGGCTTGCCCCGTCTTGCATCCAAATGAACACACGCAAATAGATGGCTCATTGCCGCTAATCTTCATGTTTGCGCATCAAGATTCCCGACCGGCAGCCGAGACAACATGGCAGAATGCATGCTCATTGCAAATAGCCATCATCCATCTGGAGTACTCGCGTGAAATACGCATCACACGGACTCGTGCTGGCAGCCGCCCTGGCTGTCGGGTCCATCGCCGGCTGTGCCACCGAAACCTCTACCGCTGTTGCCGTGCAACAAGTCGAAAGCGTCAATCGCCCCTACAGCGGCGTGCGCGCGCCGATTGCCGTGGGCAAGTTCGACAACCGCTCCAGCTACATGCGCGGCATTTTCTCCGACGGCGTCGACCGCCTCGGCGGCCAGGCCAAGACCATCCTGATCACCCACCTGCAGCAGACCAACCGCTTCAATGTGCTCGACCGCGACAACATGAGCGAAATCCAGCAGGAGGCCGCCATCAAAGGCCAGGCCCAGCGCCTGAAAGGTGCCGATTTCGTCGTGACCGGCGACGTCACCGAGTTTGGTCGCAAGGAAGTCGGTGATCACCAGCTGTTCGGCATCCTTGGCCGCGGCAAGACTCAGATCGCCTACGCCAAGGTGGCCTTGAACATCGTCAACATCAGCACCTCCGAAGTGGTCTACTCGAGCCAGGGCGCCGGTGAGTACGCCCTGTCCAACCGTGAAGTCATCGGTTTCGGCGGTACTGCCAGCTACGACTCGACGCTCAATGGCAAGGTCCTCGACCTGGCCATGCGCGAAGCCGTGAACAAGCTGGTCGGCGCCGTCGAAAGCGGCCAGTGGAACCCACGGGCCCAGTAAGGCACTCCACCCAGGAAGGAATCTCCATGAACATCACCCTCTCGGCCATGCGCAGCTGCGCTGGCCTGGTGCTGGGCGGCATTCTGCTGGCCGGCTGCAATGCGCCCAAATCGCTGTACCAGTGGGAAAGTTACCAGCCACAGGTCTACGGCTACCTCAAAGGCGACTCGAAAGAAGAGCAGGTCATCGCCCTGGAGCGCGACCTGGAGAAGATCAAGGCCAAGAACGGCGCTGTTCCGCCTGGCTATCACGCACAGCTTGGCTTGCTGTACTCCAGCCTGGGCAAGGATGACCAGATGATCCAGCAGTTCCGTACCGAGAAGGCGCTGTTCCCGGAATCGGCAGCCTACATGGACTTCCTGATGAGCAACGCCAGCAAAGGGGCCAAGCAATGATCAAGCGCATCACCCGATTGCTCGTCGGCGCCTGCGTACTGGCGCTGTTCGCCGGCTGTGCCGAGCGCAAGACCATCGACTACTCGGCGTTCAAGCAGAGCCGGCCGAAGTCGATCCTGATCCTGCCGCCGCTGAACGAATCGCCAGACGTCAAGGCAACCTACAGCATGCTCTCGCAGGTGACCTACCCCCTGGCCGAGGCCGGCTACTACGTGATGCCCGTGGCGCTGGTGGACGAAACCTTCCGCCAGAACGGCATGACCACGCCTGCCGATATCCATCAGCTGCCAACCGCCAAGCTGCATGAAATCTTCGGTGCCGACGCTGGCCTGTACGTGACGGTTTCGGACTACGGCACCCGCTACATGGTGCTGAGCAGCGCAACCATCGTCACGGCCAATGCCAAACTGGTCGACCTGAAGACCGGCGCCACCCTGTGGACTGGTAGCGCCACGGCCTCCAGCCAGGAAAACCAGCAGAACCAGGGTGGCCTCATCGGCATGCTGATCGCTGCAGCGGTCAACCAGATCATCAGCAGCGTGCAGGATGATGCCGGCTACCCGATCGCCGGCATGACCAGCGCCCGCTTGCTGACACCAAACCCGCATGGCGGCATCCTCTATGGGCCGCGGTCGCCTAAATACGGCACCGACTGAGCCCGGCCTGACCGGCGACACAAAAAAGGCGACCTGCGGAGGTCGCCTTTTTCATTACCAGTACGGAATCAGATCCCGTACTGCGCGCGATACGCCTCGACAGCCGGCAGATGTTGCTTGAGCTGCGGATCGTTCGCCAGGAACTCCAGCACCTGCGTCAGCGACACGATGCTGACCACCGGGATGCCGAAGTCGCGCTCGACTTCCTGGATCGCCGACAGCTCGCCGTTGCCACGCTCTTCGCGGTTCAATGCGATCAGCACGCCGGCGGCCTTGGCCTGCTGGGCGTTGATGATCTGCATCACTTCGCGGATGGCAGTGCCGGCGGTGATCACATCGTCGATGATCAGCACGTCACCGGCCAGCGGCGCGCCCACCAGGCTGCCGCCTTCGCCATGATCCTTGGCTTCCTTGCGGTTGAAGCACCATGGCACGTCGAGCTGGTGCTGCTCGGCCAGGGCCACCGCCGTGGCCGCAGCCAGCGGGATGCCTTTGTATGCGGGGCCAAACAGCACATCGAACGGGATCTTGCTGTCGACGATGGCCGCCGCGTAGCAACGCCCCAGCTGGGCGAGCGCGGAACCTGTGTTGAACAGGCCGGCGTTGAAGAAATACGGGCTGGTACGCCCCGATTTCAGGGTGAATTCACCGAAGCGCAGAACGCCGCGATCGATGGCAAAACGGATGAAGTCGCGCTGATACGGCTGCATGAAAGGTCCCGGACACCACGGATTTAGCTAAATGTGTTGAGCTCGGGTATCATACACGCACGAGATTTTTGGGGCCATTTATGCGGATCATCAGTGTGAACGTAAATGGCATTCAGGCTGCGGCCGAGCGCGGATTGCTCAGCTGGTTGCAAGCCCAGAATGCCGACGTCATCTGCCTTCAGGATACCCGCGCCTCGGCCTTTGAACTCGACGACCCAGCTTTCCAGCTCGATGGCTATTTCCTTTACGCCTGCGACGCGGAGGTGCCCACCCAAGGTGGCGTGGCACTGTACTCGCGCATGCAGCCCAAGGCAGTCATCACCGGCCTGGGCTTCGAGACAGCCGACCGCTACGGGCGTTACCTGCAAGCAGACTTCGACAAAGTCAGTATTGCCACCCTGCTGCTGCCTTCGGGCATGAACGGCGACGACGACTTGAACCAGAAATTCAAGTTGATGGACGACTTCGCCAAGTACCTGGACAAGCAGCGTCGCAAGCGTCGCGAATACATCTATTGCGGCTCGTTCTACGTGGCGCAGCAGAAGCTCGACATCAAGAACTGGCGCGACAGCCAGCAGTCGGTCGGTTTCCTGCCGCCGGAGCGCGCCTGGATGGACGCCATCACCGGCGACATGGGCTATGTCGACGCGCTGCGCGAAGTCAGCCGCGAAGGCGACCAGTACAGCTGGTGGCCGGACAACGAACAGGCAGAAATGCTCAACCTGGGCTACCGGTTCGACTACCAGATCCTCACCCCAGGCCTGCGCCGCTTCGTGCGCAACGCCCGCCTGCCGCGCCAGCCGCGCTTCTCGCGCCATGCGCCGCTGATCGTGGACTACGACTGGACCCTCACCATCTAAACGCATCGGGGCCGCCTTGCGCCCCTTCGCCGGCAAGCCGGCTCCTACAGGTTTTGTGGCGTACACACTGTAGGAGCCGGCTTGCCGGCGAAGGGCCGCGAAGCGGCCCCGATGTCATTTGACGAGCGTATCAGTCGGCCAATGCAGCCTGCTGCAGCTCGAAGATCTCGCCCATGCCCTTTTGCGCCAACGCCAGCATGGCGTTGAAGTCTTCAGGCTGGAACGGCGCGCCTTCGGCGGTACCTTGCACTTCGATGAAGCCACCGGCGCTGGTCATGACCACGTTAAGGTCGGTCTCGGCGGCGGAGTCCTCGAGGTAGTCGAGGTCGAGCACGGCCTCGCCCTGATACATGCCCACCGACACCGCGGCGATCATGTGCTTGAGCGGGTTGCCACCCTTGAGGCCACCACGTTTCTTGATCACTGCCAGGGCGTCGCACAGGGCGACCATGGCGCCGGTGATCGACGCGGTGCGGGTGCCGCCGTCGGCCTGGATCACGTCGCAGTCGACGTACAGCGTGATGTCACCCAGCTTGCTCATGTCCAGCGCGGCGCGCAGGGAGCGGCCGATCAGGCGCTGGATCTCGAGGGTGCGGCCGCCTTGCTTGCCACGGCTGGCCTCGCGCTGGTTACGCTCGCCAGTGGAGCGCGGCAGCATGCCGTACTCGGCGGTCAGCCAGCCTTGGCCCTGGCCTTTGAGGAAGCGGGGAACACCATTTTCGACGCTGACCGTGCAGATGACCTTGGTGTCACCGAACTCGACCAGTACCGACCCCTCGGCGTGCTTGGTGTAGTTGCGGGTGATGCGGATCGAGCGGAGCTGATCGGCGGCGCGACCACTTGGACGTTTCATCTGGGATACCTGTACCGGGACTTTGAATCTGCCGAGCATTATAGGGCGCGACGCCCGGCGAGGACACGCCTATCGTCGCGCCCCAGGCAGCTTGTCGACTTTTCCCGTCGCCACCCCGGTGCACCTGTAGCATGGCTGGATTGGGCGCCCGGGCCGCACTGCGCTACAATCCTGCGCCTTGCAGCCGAAAGGCTTCCCCCGTTCACCCGAATTACGCGAGGTACTCCCCATGGTGCATAGCATGACCGCTTTTGCTCGTGTTGAGCGCGCTGGCAGCCAAGGCACCCTGGTCTGGGAGCTCCGCTCGGTCAACCACCGTTATCTCGAACCCCACCTGCGCCTGCCCGAAGCGCTACGCGACCTCGAGGGCGCGGTGCGTGAAGGCCTGCGCCAGGGCCTGTCGCGCGGCAAGGTCGAGTGCACGTTGCGGCTGAACGAGGACAGCACCGGCAAGCCGTTGCAGGTCGACCGCGAACGTGCCGCGCAACTGGTCGCCGCCGCCGAGACCGTGGCCAGCCTGATCAAGCAGCCTGCCCCGCTCAACCCGCTGGAAGTGCTGGCCTGGCCTGGCGTGCTGGTGGCGGATGCCACCGACCCCCAGGCACTCAACGCCGAAGCCATCGCCCTGTTCGACGAAGCCCTGGCCGAACTCAAGGCGGGTCGCCAACGTGAAGGCATCGAGCTGGCGCGGCTGATCAACGAGCGCCTGGACAACATGGCCACCGAGGTCGCGACCCTGCGCACCCTGGTGCCGCAGATGCTGGCCGTGCAACGGCAGAAGATCCTCGACCGCTTCGCCGACATGAAGGCCGAGCTCGACCCGCAGCGCCTGGAACAGGAGATGGTCCTGCTGGCCCAGAAGAGCGACGTCGCCGAAGAGCTGGACCGCCTCAGCACCCACGTCACCGAGGTGCGCCGGGTGCTCAAGTCCGGTGGCGCCGCCGGCCGGCGCCTGGACTTCCTGATGCAGGAACTCAACCGCGAAGCCAACACCCTGGGCTCCAAGGCCTTCGACCCGCGCAGCACGCAAGCGGCGGTCAACCTGAAGGTGCTGATCGAACAGATGCGTGAACAAGTACAGAACATCGAGTAAGGCCACCCCTACCATGAACCACAGCAGCGGCACCCTCTACATCGTTTCCGCCCCCTCCGGCGCCGGCAAGACCAGCCTGGTCACGGCGCTGATCAAGGACGACCAGCACGTCCGCGTTTCGGTCTCGCACACCACCCGCGCCATGCGCCCGGGCGAAGAGCATGGCGTGAACTATCACTTCGTCATCCATGAAGAATTCAAGGCGCTGATCGCCAAGGGCGACTTCCTGGAGCACGCCGAGGTATTCGGCAACTTCTACGGCACTTCGCGCAGTGCTCTGCAGGAAACCCTCGACCAGGGCTACGACCTGATCCTGGAAATCGACTGGCAAGGTGCCCAGCAGGTGCGCAAGCTGATGCCCGAGGCGCTGTCGGTGTTCATCCTGCCACCGAGCCAGGAGGCCCTGCGCCAGCGTCTTGATGGCCGCGGCCAGGACAGCGAGGAGATCATCGCCGGGCGCATGAAGGAAGCGGTCAGCGAGATGGTGCACTACGACGAGTATGACTACGTCATCATCAACGATGACTTCGGCGTGGCGCTGGACGAGTTGAAGGCCGTGTTCAAGGCCAATCGCCTGCTGCTGAAGAAACAGCAACAGCGCCATGGGGCGCTGCTGGAACAGCTGGTCGGTTGAACGTGCATTCGCCGGCAAGCCGGCTCCTACAGACGCGACGCCAAACCCGTAGGAGCCGGCTCGCCGGCGAAGGGCTGCAAAGCAGCCCCATTCTTCATTCCTGCAGTTGCAAGGTCGCCTGCTGACGCAGGGTAGCCCCCAGGAAATACGCCGGCGCCCGCAGGCGCGAGAGCATCATCAGCACGATCCCCAGCGCCGAGATGATCGCCGCGATCACGAACACCAGCCCCAGCCCACCCACATGCGAGCCGCTGCCGAAGTCCGGCGAGGCGCTGTCGATCGCCGTGCGCACGAAGATCACCGACAGGATCACCCCACCCACCAGCGGGCACGCGCCGCGCATGAAGAAGTGGCGCAGGCTGTCGAACAGGCTGTGGCGGAAGTACCACACGCAGGCGAACGCGGTCAGCGAGTAGTAGAAGCAGATCATCATGCCCAGGGCGGTGATGGTATCGGCCAGCACGTTCTCGCTCAGGGTGCGCATGGTCACGTAGAACAGGCCTGCGGCGACACCGGCGCAGATGGTCGCGTAGCGCGGCGTCTGCGAGCGCGGGCAGACCTTGGCGAAGCGTTGCGGCACGGCACCGTAGTAACCCATGGCCAGCAAGGTGCGCGCAGGCGAGACGAAGGTCGATTGCAGCGACGCTGCAGTACTGGCCAACACCGCGATCGACATCAGGATCGCCAGCGGCCCCATGACCGGCCCGGCCAGGTGGGCGAAGACGTTCTCCTGGATCCGCGGGTTGTTCAGGCCCAGGCCATCTTCGCTGATCCCGGCGAATTGCAGGGTGGCGATGGCGGTGAGCAGGTACAACCCAAGGATCAGCAGTACGGTCCAGGTGGCGGCTTTTCCCGGCACTTCTTCACTGCCGACCGACTCTTCGCTGACGGTCAGGCACACGTCCCAGCCCCAGAAGATGAAGATCGACAGTGAAAGGCCCGCGGCAAACGCCGAGAACGACTCGACGCCGAACGGGTTGAACCAGGCAAGATCGAATGCCAGCGGCGGCGGCGCCGTGGTCTCGCTGAAGGCGGCGAACGCAAAGCCGATCAGCACCAGCAGCTGCAAGGCCACCAGCCCGTACTGCACGGTCATGGTGGTGGCCATGCCCCGACAACAGATCCACACCGCCAGGGCGATGAACACGCAACACGTGACGACGTTGATCAACAAGTTGTCCGCCAGGGCAGCCAGCTCCTGGTTGCCGGTGATCTGGGCGATGAACAGGTAGAAGAAGTCGACCGCCACCCCTGCGAGGTTGGACAGCACGATGGTGGTGGCGACGACCAATCCCCAGCCGCCGATCCAGCCGATCATCGGGCCGAAGGCACGGGCTGACCAGGTGAAGGACGTGCCGCTGTCAGGCTCCGCCGAGTTCAGCTCGCGGTAGCCGAGGGCGACCAGCAGCATCGGCAGGAAGCCGACGATGAACACCGCCGGCAAGTGTGCGCCAACCTCGCGCACGGTCGGGCCGAGCGCGCCGGTCAGGGTATAGACCGGGGCGATGGTGGAAATGCCCAGCACCACGCTGGCCAGCAGGCCGAGCCGGCCTTTGGCCAGGCCCTTGCCACGCTGGGTGCTGCCCGAGTCGGCCGCGTCGGGTGGGCGGCCGGCTTCTGTGTATTCGTTCATGAGTCTGTGCCGTAACTATTGGAATTGTTTTCACAGGCCCGCCGTAGAGGGCCCACTTTCACTCATTGAAAGCTTGCAATGGGGGCACGGTCATCCAGGACCTTCGGCTAACGTCACACTGTTTTCGGACGCACACCTTCCCGTGCAGCATGGGCAATGCAGGCCTCGCGGAACGCCTCGAACAGGCGCAGCGAAACCGGGTTTTCGGCGAAACGCCATTCAGGGTGCCACTGCACACCGAGTACAAAGCCCGGCGCATCAGGCATCGACACCGCTTCAATCAGGCCATCCGGGGCCCGTGCCTCGACGCGCAGGCCCGGGGCCAGGCGGTCGATGCCCTGGCTGTGCAGCGAGTTGACCTCGAACCGCGCAGCCAGGCCCAGGCGCTCGAACATCCCGCCCGGCTCGATACCGACGGGATGACGAGGGCCGTATTGCACCTCCAGGGGTGCATCCTCCGGTTCACGGTGGTCCAGGTAGCCGGGCAATTCCTGCACACGCTGGTGCAGGCTGCCGCCAAGGGCCACGTTCAATTCCTGGAAGCCACGACAGACGCAGAACACCGGCACACCGGCGGCAATCGCCGCCTGCAGCAGCGGCAAGGTCAGACGGTCACGGGCAAGATCGTGCCGGGTGCCTTCCGCGCTGGGCGCGCCATTGTAATGATGCGGCTCGACATTTGAAGGCGAACCGGTAAAAAGAATGCCGTCCAGGCGCGCCAGTAGCGCCTGCGTGTCGCTGCCGCGATCACGCGCCGGCAGGATCAGCGGCAGCCCCGCAAAGCCCGCGGCCTCGACATACTTGTCGCCTACCGTGTGCGACGAGTTCTTCCCCACCTGCTGGCGGCAGGCGCTGACACCGATCAAGGGGACCGCAATTGCGCTCATGGGCTTACACCGTGTGCAGGTACCAGTTGTACTCGAGGTCGGAGATCGACACTTCGAACTCGGCCAGCTCGCTCTCCTTGCAGGCCACGAAGATATCGATGTAGTCCGGGCTGATGTATTGGTTGAGGACTTCGCTGTCATCCAGCGCGCGCAGGGCATCGCGCAGGTTGTTCGGCAGGCTCTGTTCCAGCTGTTCGTACGAGTTGCCTTCGATCGGCGCATCCGGCTCGACCTTGTTGGTCAGGCCGTGATGGATACCGGCGAGGATCGCCGCGAGCATCAGGTACGGGTTGGCGTCGGCACCGGCCACGCGGTGCTCGATGCGCACGTTCTCGCTGCTGTCGGTCGGCACCCGGACCGCCACGGTACGGTTGTCCAGGCCCCAGCTTGGCGCGTTGGGCACATAGAACTGGGCGCCGAAGCGGCGGTAGGAGTTGATGTTCGGGCACAGGAATGCCATCGACGCCGGCATGGTTTCCAGCACGCCACCAATGGCGTGGCGCAGGGTGTCGCTTTGCAGCGGGTCTTCTTGGGCGAAGATGTTCTTGCCGGTCTTCTTGTCCAGCAGCGAGATGTGCACATGCAGGCCGTTGCCGGCCTGGCCCGGGTAGGGCTTGGCCATGAACGTGGTGTCCATCTCATGGTCGTAGGCGACGTTCTTGATCAGGCGCTTGAGCAGGATCGCATAATCGCAGGCCTTCAGCGGGTCGGCGACGTGGTGCAGGTTCACTTCGAACTGCGCCGGTGCGCTTTCCTTGACGATGGCATCGGCCGGCAGGCCCTGCTCCTTGGCCGCTTCGAGCATGTCCTGCAGGCAGTCGGCGTATTCGTCGAGGTCATCGATCAGGTACACCTGGGTGGACTGCGGACGCTTGCCCGAGATCGGCGAGCGCGGTGGCTGCGGGCGGCCGTTGAGGTTGTCCTGGTCGATCAGGTAGAACTCCAGCTCGAACGCGGCGCAGATATCCAGGCCCAGGTCGTCGAACTTGCTCACCACCTGGCGCAGCACTTCCCGCGGGTCGGCGAAGAACGGCGCGCCGTCCAGCTCGTGCATGGTCATCAGCAACTGCGCGGTCGGGCGCTTCTGCCACGGCTCGTCCGACAGCGTGCCGGGGATCGGGTAGCAGATGCGGTCGGCGTCGCCGATGTCCAGGCCCAGGCCGGTGCTCTCGACGGTCGAGCCGTTGATGTCCAGGGCGAACAGCGAGGCCGGCAGGTTGATGCCCTTCTCGTACACCTTGTGCAGGCTGGCGCGTTCGATGCGCTTGCCGCGCACCACGCCGTTCATGTCGGAGATCAGCAGGTCGACGTATTGGGTATCCGGATGGGCATCCAGGAATTCATTCATCTCGCGGGAAGAACTGGCGCACGGAGAGACCGACGTCATGGCTGTACATCCTTTGATTCGGAGCGGCGATGTGGGGGGCTACGGCTGACGCCTCGAAGGGCGACGATGGAATTGCTGTTGTTCTTTTCACTGACCCATCGTGGGGGCTGGTTGCCGACCGGCTGCATTGATTCCCGGGGGCCGTTCCACTATAAAATGGCCTCCACGCAACAGACATTGGCATTTCGGCAAGCAGAGCGTGCATCAATGCAATATCAGATCAACCACGCCGACCTCTCACTGGTCCTGGCACTGGAGCGCGGCCGCTCGCTGGCAAAGGCCGCCGAACTGCTCAAGGTCGACGTTTCCACGGTGTTCCGCTCGATCCGGCGACTGGAGTCGGCGCTGGGCACCGCCTTGTTCGTCAAGAGCCGCAAGGGCTACCTGCCCACCGACACCGCCCAGGCCCTCGCCGAGCAGGCCGAGCGCGCCGAACAGGCGCTGGATGCGGCGCGCATCGCCCTGACCAGCGGCGAGCAAGTGGTCAGCGGCACGGTCCGCGTGACCTGCACCGAAGCCGTCCTGCACAGCCTGCTGCTGCCGGCACTGGCCGAGTTCATGCCCAACTACCCCGCGCTGTCGCTGGAGATGGGCACTTCCAACACCTTCGCCAACCTCAGCCGGCGCGATGCCGACATCGCCCTGCGCCTGACCAACACCCCACCGGAGCATCTGGTTGGCCGTTGCCTGGGCTCGACTTCCTATGTGATCTGTGGCCGCCCGGAGCTGCGCGAACGGCTCCAGGCGTCCGCCACCAGCGTGCCGTGGATCGCCCCCGACGACTCCATGCAGGACCATGCCACCGTGGTCTGGCGCAACCAGCACCACCCCGGGCTGGTCCCACGCTACCAATGCAGCGGCATGTCGACCATCGCCCAACTGGTGACCACCGGCCTGGGCGTGGCGGCGCTGCCCGACTACATGGTTCACGACCTGCCGGACGTGGAAGCGTTGAGCGGCCCGTTGCCCGGCTGCGACACGCAACTGTGGCTGCTGACCCGGCCGGATTGCCGAGCGTTGCGCTCGGTGCAGACGCTGTTCGAGGAATTGACCCCACGCCTACGCGACGCAATGTTGCGTTAACGCGCCAAGGCCGGTTGTTTTCGGGTAACAGGAACCGTTATCGTCCGAGTCAGGCTAGCCCGCGAACAGTACCGGCCGGAAGAGCACCCGACAAAACAGCCCTTCCCTATTGGCTGGTGATTTTTTAAACTATCGAGTCCGCCTGCCCATTCTGGGCGCACGCCTACCGCATTTGCTACTGAGGAAGACCATGGCCCGCGTAACTGTTGAAGACTGCCTGGAACACGTGGATAACCGCTTCGAGCTGGTCATGCTCTCGACCAAGCGCGCCCGCCAGCTCGCTACCGGCGGCAAAGAACCACGCGTTGCGTGGGAAAACGACAAGCCAACCGTCGTCGCCCTGCGTGAAATCGCCGAAGGCATCGTCACCCCAGAGTTCATCGCCGCCGAAGAGATCGTCACCGAGGATCCGGTATTCGCCGCGTTCGAGGACGAGAACAACGAGGCCGTCTGATTGATGCCCAGTCGACACCGTGCGGCGCAAGGCCCTCTTCTTCAGCAAGAGGTGAAACCATGCCGGGTATAGAAGCCCTCGCCGAACGGCTGTCGACTTATCTGGGCCCCGACCAGGTCAACCTGGTCCGGCGCGCCTACTTCTACGCCGAACAGGCCCACGATGGCCAGCGCCGCCGCAGCGGCGAGCCCTACGTGACCCACCCGCTGGCGGTCGCCAGCATCCTCGCCGACATGCACATGGACCATCAGAGCCTGATGGCGGCCATGCTGCACGACGTGATCGAAGACACCGGCATCGCCAAGGAAGCCTTGAGCCAGCAATTCGGCGAGACCGTCGCCGAACTGGTCGACGGGGTCAGCAAGCTGACCCAGATGAACTTCGAGACGAAAGCCGAGGCGCAAGCCGAAAACTTCCAGAAGATGGCCATGGCCATGGCCCGCGACATCCGCGTGATCCTGGTCAAGCTGGCCGACCGCCTGCACAACATGCGCACCCTGGAAGTGCTGTCCGGCGAAAAACGCCGGCGCATCGCCAAGGAAACCCTCGAGATCTACGCCCCCATCGCCAACCGCCTGGGCATGCACACCGTGCGCGTGGAGTTCGAGGACCTGGGCTTCAAGGCCATGCACCCGATGCGCTCGTCGCTGATCCACCGGGCAGTCAAGAGCGCGCGCGGCAACCGCAAGGAAATCGTCGCCAAGATCGAGACCTCGCTGGCCAACTGCCTGGCCGCCGACGGCATCGAGGGCGAAGTCAGCGGCCGGCAGAAACACCTCTATGGCATCTACAAGAAGATGCGCGGCAAACGCCGCGCCTTCACCGAGATCATGGACGTGTACGCGTTCCGCATCATCGTCGACAAGGTCGACACCTGCTACCGCGTGCTTGGTGCCGTGCACAACCTGTACAAGCCGCTGCCCGGCCGGTTCAAGGACTACATCGCGATCCCCAAGGCCAACGGCTACCAGTCGTTGCACACCACGCTGTTCGGCATGCACGGCGTACCCATCGAGATCCAGATCCGCACCCGTGAAATGGAAGAGATGGCCAACAACGGCATCGCCGCGCACTGGCTGTACAAGTCGAACGAGGAAGAACAGCCCAAGGGCAGCCACGCCCGCGCCCGCCAGTGGGTCAAGGGCATCCTCGAGCTGCAGCAACGCGCCGGCAACTCGCTGGAATTCATCGAGAGCGTGAAGATCGACCTGTTCCCGGACGAGGTCTACGTCTTCACCCCCAAAGGCCGGATCATGGAGCTGCCCAAAGGCTCCACCGCCGTCGACTTCGCCTACGCGGTGCACACCGACGTCGGCAACAGCTGCATCGCCTGCCGCATCAACCGCCGCCTGGCGCCGCTGTCCGAACCGCTGCAGAGCGGCTCGACCGTCGAGATTGTCAGCGCCCCGGGCGCGCGCCCCAATCCGGCCTGGCTCAACTTCGTGGTCACCGGCAAGGCGCGTACGCACATCCGCCACGCCCTCAAGCAACAGCGCCGCTCCGAGTCGATCAGCCTCGGCGAGCGCCTGCTGAACAAGGTGCTGACCGGCTTCGACAGCAGCCTGGAGCAGATCCCCCAGGAGCGCATCCAGGGCATCCTCACCGAGTATCGCCTGGAGCTGGTCGAAGACCTGCTCGAAGACATCGGCCTGGGCAACCGCATGGCCTATGTTGTCGCTCGCCGCCTGCTGTCGGCCGAAGGCGAACAACTGCCGGCGCCGGAAGGCCCGCTGGCGATCCGTGGCACCGAGGGCCTGGTGCTCAGCTACGCCAAGTGCTGCACCCCGATCCCGGGCGACCCGATCGTCGGCCACCTGTCGGCGGGCAAGGGCATGGTCGTGCACCTGGAAGACTGCCGCAACATCAGTGAAGTCCGCCACAACCCGGAGAAGTGCCTGCAACTCTCCTGGGCCAAGGACGTCACCGGCGAGTTCAACGTCGAACTGCGCGTCGAGCTGGAGCACCAGCGCGGCCTGATCGCCCTGCTGGCCAGCAGCGTCAACGCCGCCGACGGCAACATCGAAAAAATCAGCATGGACGAACGCGACGGCCGTATCAGCGTGGTCCAACTGGTGGTCAGCGTGCACGACCGCGTGCACCTGGCCCGCGTGATCAAGAAACTGCGTACCTTGACCGGCGTGGTCCGCATCACCCGGATGCGTGCGTAGTCCGCCAACCGCAAGGAGTCATCATGAGCAAGACTGTCATCAACAGCGACAAGGCCCCTGCCGCCATCGGCACCTACTCGCAGGCGATCAAGGCCGGCAACACCGTGTACATGTCGGGTCAGATCCCGCTGGACCCGAAAACCATGGAGCTGGTCGAAGGCTTCGAGGCCCAGACCGTACAGGTGTTCGAGAACCTGAAGTCGGTTGCAGAGGCTGCTGGCGGTTCGTTCAAGGACATCGTCAAGCTGAACATCTTCCTCACCGACCTGAGCCACTTCGCCAAGGTCAACGAGATCATGGGCCGCTACTTCGAACAGCCTTACCCGGCCCGCGCCGCCATCGGCGTGGCCGCCCTGCCCAAGGGCGCCCAGGTCGAGATGGACGCCATCCTGGTCCTCGAGTGACACTCCGGTGACGGGCCCCACGCCCGTCACCGCCCCTTCCTGCCCCAAGGTTTCCACCATGCGCCACGCATTGCCTCTCGCGCTGGCAGCCCTGCTCCTGGGCGGCTGCGCCAGCCATAAACCTGAAGATTTCAACGGTACCTGGATCAACCAGGCCGCTATCGACGCCGCCGCCAAAGGCATAAGCCTGCGTCAGGCCCTGAACGATCACGGGCCGGTGCTCGAATGGAAGATCGACGTCAAGAACCAGCAAGCCAGCTTCAGCAACGGCTTCGAAGCGGCCGATGGCCGCCTGAGCGCCAACGAGAAAGACTGGCAGGTCAGCTTCGAGGGCGGCCTGAATGAACAGCTCAAGCTTGATGGCGATGAACTGCAGGCCATCGATCCTTCAGGCCATGAGCAAGTCTTCGCCCGCGCCAAGGCGGCCGATGGCAACGCCCCCTTGGGCGGTACCTTCGAAAGAACGCTCTACAAGGCTTACCTGGGCGGCGACTGGAAAATTGTCGAAGGCCAGGGCAAAGGCGCCGTGGTGCGTTTCAGCGACACCGGCAGCGTGACCGGCCTGCCCGGCCCGGATCGCTTCGCCCTGTGCCTGGCCGGCGACTGCGCGACCATGGGCGATGGTAACGACAGCCTGTGGCTGGAGCGTAACCAACGCGGCGCACCGTGGATCTTCAAGCGTGACGGCGACACCCTGGAGATCTTCCAGGCGGTGAACCGTGCGCAGCCTGACGAGATGCCGCAGTTGGCCGCAGGTGCCCGGCAGTGGGTGCTGGAGAAGGACTGACCGAGTCAGCCCATTCGCCGGCAAGCCGGCTCCTACAGATTGCGCGTCACCTGTAGGAGCCGGCTTGCCGGCGAACTGCCACTCAACGCCCTGCCAGAATGGCCGCATACCCCTCTTTATAACTCGGATACTGCGGCACCCAGCCCAGCGCCCGCGCCCGCGCATTGCTGCAACGCTTGCTGCCAGTACGCCGCACGCGCTGCTCATCCGACCATTCGGTTACCCCAAGATACCCGCGCAACCAGGCCACCACGTCCGCCAGCGGCGCCGGATCGTCATCCACACCGATATAGCAATCATCGAGCGCCACACCCTTGGCATCAGCCTGCAGCAGATGCGCCAGCAGGCTCGCGGCATCCTCGGCATGGATCCGGTTGCCATACAAAGGCGGCTCCTCGGCTACTCGATAGCCCTGACGAACCTGACTCAGCAGCCACTCTCGGCCCGGGCCATAGATACCGGTCAGGCGCACGATGCTGGCAGGGACGCCACTTTCGAGGGCCAGGCGCTCCGCTTCCAGCATCACCTTGCCGGAATAGCCTTCAGGCGCGGTGCTGGCGGTCTCGTCGATCCACTCGCCATCCTGCTGCGCATAGACACTGCTGCTGGAAACGAACAGCAGGCGGCGTGGCGCCTGGCCATTGCTGGCAAGCCATCCCAGCACATGGCGGAGCCCCTCGACATAGGCAGCCTGGTATCCCGCCTCGTCATGCTGGCTGGCGGCCACGCAGTACACCAGGTAGTCAGGCGCACGCTCAGGCCAGGCCTCGGGTTGGCGGCGATCGGAAAGATCGGCGGCAATGGGCCGCACGCCTTCCGGCAGTTGATCGACCGAACGCCGCAAGCCGCTGACCTGCCAGCCTTGAGCAAGCAGTTGGCGGGCAAGGCGACTGCCCACATCACCGCAACCCACGATCAAAGCTGAAACGTCTGACATGCCAAATCTCCTAATCCGAAAGACGCAGGCTATCGGTTTAGGGCGATCAACGGCTATACCAAGGTCAAAAAAAGCAATCACATTACTTTTGTTAACAAGAATTACTTGCAATAATGGCCGCCTTGTCTGTTCTCGGCCCGCCTCGAGGCCTCGAAGAACTCAACCCATTTCTCTTCATCAGGTCCGGCCAGCATGACACGTACTCAACCTTCCGCTTCGCCTACCCCGTCGCGCGCCTGGCGCGCCATCGCCGCGCTGATGTTCAGCCTGGTGCTGGCCCCGGCTGCCATGGCCGATGAGCCAACCGCACAGGCCACCACCCCGGCCGCAGCCAGCGCCCCGGCAGCACCGGCAGCTGAAGGCCAGGCCCCGACCGCCGCACCCGCCGAAGGCAGCACCGCGCTGCAAGCCCCGGCACCGGCCGACGAGAATGTGCAGGCACTGGTCGAGGACACCTCGCTGGGCATGGCCCATGACCTGTCCCCATGGGGCATGTACAAGAACGCCGACGTGGTGGTGAAGGCCGTGATGATCGGCCTGGCCCTCGCCTCGATCATCACCTGGACCATCTGGATCGCCAAAGGCTTCGAGCTGATGGGCGCCAAGCGTCGCCTGCGTGGCGAAATCGCCGCCCTGAAGCGCTCCGTGAGCCTGAAGGAAGCCAGCGATGTCTCGAACAAGGAAGGCACCCTGGCCCACACCCTGGTCCACGACGCCCTCGAAGAGATGCGCCTGTCGGCCAACGCACGCGAAAAGGAAGGCATCAAGGAGCGTGTCAGCTTCCGCCTGGAGCGCCTGGTCGCCGCCAGCGGCCGCAACATGAGCAGCGGCACCGGCGTGCTGGCCACCATTGGTTCCACCGCGCCGTTCGTCGGCCTGTTCGGTACCGTGTGGGGCATCATGAACAGCTTCATCGGCATCGCCAAGACCCAGACCACCAACCTGGCCGTGGTCGCCCCAGGTATCGCCGAAGCCCTGCTGGCCACCGCGCTGGGCCTGGTCGCGGCGATCCCGGCCGTGGTCATCTACAACGTCTTCGCCCGCTCCATCGCCGGCTACAAGGCGCAGGTCTCCGACGCCTCCGCCCAGGTGCTGCTGCTGGTCAGCCGTGACCTGGACCACCAAGGCAGCGAGCGCGCCGCCCCACACATGGTGAAAGTGGGGTAAGCCATGGGCCTGCATCTCAACGAAGGTGGCGACGACCTCGCCGAGAACCACGAAATCAACGTCACGCCGTTCATCGACGTGATGCTGGTGCTGCTGATCATCTTCATGGTCGCGGCGCCCCTGGCCACGGTCGACATCAAGGTCGACCTGCCCGCCTCGACCGCGAAACCCGCGCCGAGGCCCGAGAAGCCGGTGTTCGTCAGCGTCAAGGCCGACAAGAAGCTGTACGTCGGTGATGACCAGGTGGCCCAATCCGACCAGCTTGGCGCGATGCTCGACGCCAAGACCAAGGGCGACAAGGAAACCACCATCTTCTTCCAGGCTGACAAAGGCGTCGATTACGGCGACCTGATGGAAGTGATGAACACCATGCGCGCGGCCGGCTACCTCAAGGTCGGTCTGGTCGGACTCGAGACGGCAGCCAAGAAATGACGAAAACGCGCTCGAACATGGCGCGCTACGGCACCAGCCTGGCCATCGTGCTGAGCGTGCACGTGGTCGCCGTGGTGCTGACGCTCAACTGGTCGGTGCCCCAGGCCATCGAGCTGCCCCCGGCAGCAATGATGGTCGAGCTGGCGCCGCTGCCGGAGCCGGCGCCACCACCACAGCCCAAGGCAGCGCCCAAACCGCCGACGCCGGTCGAGGAGCCACCACTGCCCAAGCTGGTGGAGGCGCCCAAGCCAAAGATCGCCATCCCCAAGCCGCCCAAGCCCAAGGCCAAGCCACAGCCGCCCAAGCCTGAGAAAAAGCCTGAGCCGCCGAAGGATGAGCCACCGGCCAAGGATGACGTGGCGGACACTCCGCCCAGCAACGCACAGCCGCAGAAATCGGCCGCGCCGGCACCGAGCATCGCCTCCAACAGCAATGCCCTGCCCAGCTGGCAGAGCGACCTGCTGCGCCACCTGGCCAAGTACAAGAAGTACCCGGAAGACGCTCGTCGTCGCGGCCTGCAGGGCATCAACCGCCTGCGCTTCGTGGTCGACGCCGAGGGCAAGGTGGTCTCGTACTCGCTGGCCGGAGGCTCGGGCAGCGCGGCACTGGACCGGGCAACCCTGGAGATGATCCGTCGCGCCGGCACGGTACCGAAGCCGCCAGCGGAGCTGCTGAACAATGGCACGATCGAAGTTGTGGCGCCGTTCGTCTATTCCCTGGACCGACGCTGACACTTTTGTTTCTGTCACAAAACGGCAAGTCTGATAACGTGCGTCTATCGATTGCAGCCGCTATGCTGGGGCCGCAACTTCATGGACGCACGTTATGACCCTCACCGAACTTCGCTACATCGTCACCCTCGCCCAGGAGCAGCACTTCGGCCACGCGGCCGAGCGTTGCCACGTCAGCCAGCCCACGCTGTCGGTCGGCGTGAAGAAGCTCGAGGACGAGCTGGGCGTGCTGATCTTCGAGCGCAGCAAGAGCGCGGTGCGCCTGACGCCGGTCGGCGAGAGCATCGTCGCCCAGGCGCAGAAGGTGTTGGAGCAGGCCCAGGGCATCCGCGAACTGGCCCAGGCCGGCAAGAACCAGCTCACCGCCCCGCTCAAGGTCGGCGCCATCTATACCGTCGGTCCCTATCTGTTCCCGCACCTGATCCCGCAACTGCACCGCGTGGCGCCGCAGATGCCGCTGTACATCGAAGAGAACTTCACCCATGTGCTGCGCGAGAAGCTGCGCAACGGCGAACTGGACGCAGTGATCATCGCCCTGCCGTTCAACGAAGCCGACGTGCTGACGCTGCCGTTGTATGACGAGCCGTTCTGCGCACTGATGCCCGCAGACCACCCCTGGACGCAGAAAGACACCATCGACACGGCCATGCTCAACGACAAGAGCCTGCTGCTGCTGGGCGAAGGCCACTGCTTCCGCGACCAGGTACTGGAAGCCTGCCCAACGCTCAACAAGGGCGGTGAAGGCTCGAAACACACCACAGTCGAATCCAGCTCGCTGGAAACCATCCGTCACATGGTTGCCTCGGGGCTGGGCGTGTCGATCCTGCCGCTATCCGCAGTGCACAGCCACCACTATGCGCCCGGTGTCATCGAAGTTCGCCCGCTGACCGCGCCGGCACCGTTCCGCACTGTGGCCATCGCCTGGCGCGCCAGCTTCCCGCGGCCGAAGGCCATCGAGATCCTCGCCGACTCGATCCGCCTCTGCTCGGTGGCCAAGGCGCCCGTGGAACAACCGGCCTGAGCCCATGACCGAGCTGTCGAACGTCCCGGTCACGGCGCTCAAGGGCGTTGGCGATGCCATGGCGGAAAAACTCGCCAAGGTCGGCCTGGAGAACCTGCAGGATCTGCTGTTCCACCTGCCGCTGCGCTATCAGGACCGTACCCGCGTGGTCCCTATCGGCCAGTTGCGGCCCGGCCAGGACGCGGTCATTGAAGGCGTGGTCAGTGGCGCCGACGTGACCATGGGCAAGCGCCGCAGCCTGGTGGTGCGCCTGGGCGATGGCACCGGTGTACTGAGCCTGCGCTTCTACCACTTCAGCAATGCGCAGAAAGAGGGCCTCAAGCGCGGCACCCATCTGCGTTGCTACGGTGAGGCCCGCCCTGGCGCCTCGGGGCTGGAGATCTACCATCCCGAGTACCGGGCGCTCAATGGCAGCGAGCCGGCGCCACCGGTCGAGCAGACGCTCACGCCCATCTACCCGACCACCGAAGGCCTCACACAGCAGCGCCTGCGCCTGCTGTGCCAGCAGAGCCTGGGCCAGCTCGGCCCGCGCAGCCTGCCCGACTGGCTGCCGGACGAACTGGCACGCGACTACCAACTGGCACCGTTGAGCGACGCGATCCGCTACCTGCACAACCCGCCGTCCGACGCCGATCTGGACGAACTCGCCGAAGGCCATCACTGGGCCCAGCATCGCCTGGCCTTCGAAGAACTGCTTACCCACCAGCTGTCGCAGCAGCGCCTGCGCGAGAGCCTGCGCAGCCTGCGCGCACCGGTGCTGCCCAAGGCCAGCCGCCTGCCCGCGCAGTACCTGGCCAACCTCGGTTTCAGCCCGACCGGCGCCCAGCAGCGCGTGGGTAACGAGATCGCCTACGACCTCAGCCAGCCCGAACCGATGATGCGCCTGGTGCAGGGCGACGTCGGCGCCGGCAAGACCGTGGTCGCCGCCCTCGCTGCTTTGCAGGCGCTGGAAGCCGGCTACCAGGTTGCCTTGATGGCGCCCACCGAGATCCTCGCCGAACAGCACTACATCACCTTCAAGCGCTGGCTCGAGCCGTTGGGCATCGAAGTCGCCTGGCTGGCCGGCAAGCTCAAGGGCAAGGCCCGCGCCAGCGCCCTGGAGCAGATCGCCAGCGGCACACCGATGGTGGTCGGCACCCACGCGCTGTTCCAGGACGAAGTGCAGTTCAAGCACCTGGCCCTGGCGATCATCGACGAGCAGCACCGCTTCGGGGTACAGCAGCGCCTGGCCTTGCGCAAGAAAGGCGTCATGGGCCAGCTGTGTCCTCATCAGTTGATCATGACCGCCACCCCGATCCCACGCACCCTGGCCATGAGCGCCTACGCCGACCTGGACACTTCGATCCTCGACGAGCTGCCGCCTGGCCGTACCCCGGTCAACACTGTGCTGGTCGCCGATAGTCGCCGCTTCGAAGTGGTCGAGCGGGTCCGCGCTGCCTGCGCCGAAGGGCGCCAAGCGTACTGGGTGTGCACCCTGATCGAAGAGTCCGAAGAACTGACCTGCCAGGCCGCCGAAAGCACTTTCGAGGAGCTTGGCAGTGCGCTGGGCGAACTGCGCGTGGGGTTGATCCACGGGCGCATGAAACCGGCGGAGAAGGCGGCGGTGATGGCCGAGTTCAAGGCCGGTGCACTGCAACTGCTGGTCGCCACCACGGTGATCGAGGTGGGCGTGGATGTCCCCAACGCCAGCCTGATGATCATCGAAAACCCCGAACGCCTGGGCTTGGCCCAGTTGCACCAGCTGCGTGGCCGGGTTGGCCGGGGCAGCGCGGTCAGCCATTGCGTGCTGCTGTACCACCCACCGCTGTCGCAAATCGGCCGCGAGCGCCTGGGCATAATGCGGGAAACCAACGACGGATTCGTCATAGCAGAGAAGGACCTGGAGTTGCGAGGCCCCGGCGAAATGCTCGGCACCCGCCAGACCGGCCTGCTGCAGTTCAAGGTCGCCGACCTGATGCGCGACGCCGACCTGCTGCCCGCCGTGCGCGATGCCGCCCAGGCGCTGCTGGCACGCTGGCCGGGCCACGTCAGCCCGCTGCTCGACCGTTGGCTGCGCCACGGCCAGCAATATGGCCAGGTGTGACGCTCGTCCCAATATGGATCCAGCTTGTCGGTCAGGCTGGTTATACTTCGCGTTTAAAAGAATGATTGGATACAGACCATGACTGAAGTTGCCCTGGATACTGCAACCCCAACCGCACCGTCTGTCATCCGGCTGTTGCTCGACAAACTCGGCGTAACCTATCGCGAGGTGCCCGATCACCCGCAACAGCCTGCCGCCTCACGGGTGCAGGCAGCCCTGCTCGACGATGAGATCGGCGCCATGCTGGTGCTGTTCCCGCAGAGCCAGCTGCTGGACCTCAAGCGCTTTGAAGAGCTGACTGGCCGCAACCTCACGGCGGTGCCGTTGAAGCGTCTGAACCAGATGCTCGATAAACACCACCTCAAGACCCTGCCGGCCATCCCTGCCCTGACCAGCTCGCCCTGCCAGTATGAAAAGAGCCTGCTCGACAACGACAAGCTGCTGATCCAGTCCGGCGAAACCGGCGTGTTGCTGGAAATCGAACGGGCCGCCTTCCGCAAGCTGCTCGCCAAGGCCAGCGCCAGCACGTTCGGCCAAGAGGTCAAGGACATCCGCCCGAACCTCGACCGCCCGCATGACGACTCCCAGGAAATCACCAAGGCGGTGCAAGAGTTCACCGCCCGACGCATCCAGAAACGCCTGGAAGAAACCATCGAGATCCCGCCACTGGCTGACACCGCGCAGAAGATCATCAAGCTGCGCGTCGACCCCGACGCGAGCATCGACGACATCACCGGCGTGGTGGAAACCGACCCGGCGCTGGCCGCCCAGGTGGTCAGCTGGGCCGCGTCGCCCTACTACGCTTCGCCCGGCAAGATCCGTTCGGTGGAAGACGCCATCGTCCGCGTGCTGGGCTTCGACCTGGTGATCAACCTGGCACTGGGCCTGGCCCTGGGCAAGACCCTGAGCCTGCCCAAGGACCACCCGCAACAGGCCACGCCGTACTGGCAGCAGTCGATCTACACCGCAGCGGTAATCGAAGGCCTGACCCGCGCGATGCCACGCGCCGAGCGCCCGGAGGCCGGCCTGACCTACCTGGCCGGGCTACTGCACAACTTCGGTTACTTGCTGCTGGCCCACGTGTTCCCGCCACACTTTTCGCTGATCTGCCGCCATCTGGAGGTCAACCCGCACCTGTGCCACAGCTATGTGGAGCAGCATTTGCTGGGGATCAGCCGCGAGCAGATCGGCGCCTGGCTGATGAAGCTGTGGGACATGCCCGATGAACTGACCACCGCGCTGCGCTTCCAGCACGATCCGTCCTACGACGGCGAGCACGCGGCGTTCCCCAACCTGGTGTGCCTGGCTATCCGCCTGCTGCGTACCCGGGGGATTGGCTCAGGGCCGCAGGACGATATCCCTGAAGCGCTGCTCGAGCGCCTGGGGTTGACCCGTGAAAAGGCCGATGAAGTGGTGAACAAGGTACTGGAGGCCGAAGCATTGCTGCGTGAGCTGGCTTCGCAATTCCATGTGCCGCATTCGCACTAAGGCCGCCCTGTAGGAGCGGCTTCAGCCGCGATCACCCGCGAAGCGGGTGCCAGAAGCCGCGGTACCTGCATCGCGGCTCAAGCCGCTCCTACGCTTTCTTCTTCGGTTTCAGGTACTTCATCAAGCCCTGGAACCAGATCACCAGCGCCGGGTTGCCTTTGATCTGGATGCTCTTGTCCTGAATCCCCTGCATGAACGCCAGCTGCTTGTTGCCGGCCTGCAATGTGGCGAAGCCGTAGGCGGCGTCCTTGAAGGCGATGGCAAACGCCGGCTGCGGGTGCAGGCCACCCTTGCTGCTGATGCGCTGGCCACTGACGATGAAGTGCCGGGCAACCTTGCCGTCGAGCGTCTGCATCTGGAAGACCAGGTCCTTGTCCTGCAGTTGCTGCTGGAACGCCGGGTTGTTGCGGCTGGCCTTGGCCATCAGCAAGCCCATGGCCCAGAGAAGAAAACGAAACTTCATCAACGCCCCTCGAATGAAAAATGACTGAGGCGCGCAGTTTATCCGTTTCCCGCCCTGATTATGCAAGTTCGCCGCATTTGCTTACCAGAAACGCAACGGGCGCCTCTCGGCGCCCGTCAGGATGACCTGCAAATCACTTTTTCTTGGCAGGCTTGGCCGGGGCGTTGACGCTGTCGCGCAGGTTCTTGCCCGGTTTGAAGGCAACGGTGTTGCTGGCCTTGATCTTGACCGGCTGGCCAGTCTGCGGGTTCTTGCCGGTGCGGGCGCCACGGTGGCGTTTTTCGAAGGTGCCGAAACCGACCAGGGTGACGGTGTCCTTGTCGAGCGCGCCGGTGATGCTATCGAGAATCGCGTTCAGGACAATATTGGCCTTTTCCTTGGTCAGATCGGCCTTTTCGGCGATGACGGCGGCGAGTTCTGGTTTACGCATAGTGAAGCCTCTTTGACGGAATTCTTGTTGTTATGCCGTGCTGCCGAAGGAAGCAGCGCTCAAGGCACCGCAGGCTCTAGTCTGCGGTAGACGCCAGTGAGAATGGCACGCCGTCCGGGGCCGCGCCAGTGTCTGGGCGGCCATTGTCGCGGCAAGAACAGGATAAATCCGACAGAACGCCCGCTATTTACGCCATCAGGGCTGGCAACTGCTTGTTCAGCGCCAGTTTCTCCATCACCGCACCGCCGGTCAGCGCGTAACCCAGCAACTGGCCGTCGGCACCGTGGCAGAGCACCTTGAGGTCGGCGCCCTGACCTTCCACTTGCCAGGTTCCTTCCTGGCCATACGGGGGTGGCGACACCACCAGCGGGCAGGCCGGGGTCTTCACGGTGACGGGCATCGGCCCGTAGCTGACCGCCGTCGGGTTGCCGGCCAGGGTCTGGGCCAGGGCGCGGGCGCAGGTCATCAGCGGCATGACGTACAGCAGGTTGATGCCTTCGACTTCGGCGCAGTCCCCCAAGGCGAAGATGTTGGCATGGGAGGTGCGCAGCTGACGGTCGACCACCACGCCGCGATTGACCTGCAGGCCTGCGGCGGCAGCCAGGTCGGTGCGCGGGCGCAGGCCGATGGCCGAGACCACCAGGTCGCAGGCGATCACGCGGCCATCGGACAGGTGTGCTTCGAGGCCTTCCCCGGCGTGCAGCAGACGGGTCAGCACCGGGCCCAAGTGGAAGCGTACGCCCAACCCTTCCAGGCCGGCCTGCACGGCAGCGGCGGCGGCTGGGTGCAGCAGGGTCGGCATGACCTGCTCACAGGGGGCGACTACTTCGCATTGCAAACCACCCAAGGTCAGGTCGTTGGCAAACTCGCAGCCGATCAAACCGGCCCCCAGGATCAATACGCGTTGCTTGCCTGCGGCGGCAGCGCGAAAGCGTGCGTAGTCCTCAAGGTCGTTGATCGGGAAGATCAACTCACCGGCATCGCCCTCGACCGGCACCTGCACGGTCTGTGCGCCCCAGGCCAGTACCAGGTCGCGGTACTCGACCGCTTCCTCGCCGATCCACAGGCGCTTGTGGCCTGGGTCGATGCCGCTGATGCGGGTATGGGTGCGGATCTCGGCCTTGAGCTGCTCGGCCATGGCACCAGGCTCGGCCATGCACAGGCCGTCGGCGTCCTTCTGCTTGGCGAAGCCGGTCGAGAGCATGGGCTTGGAGTAGGAACGACCGTCGTCGGCGGTGATCAGCAACAACGGCGTCTCGCCGTCCAGCTTGCGAAACTCTCGCGCCAGGTTGTAGCCGGCCAGGCCGGTACCGATGATCACCACGGGGGACGTCATGTCGTTTCTTCCTTGTTCAGGTCAGGGGGTCGATCAGCCGATGGCGATCATTTCAAAGTCGCTCTTGCCCACGCCGCAGTCGGGGCACAGCCAGTCTTCCGGTACATCTTCCCAACGGGTGCCCGGGGCGATGCCGTCGTCCGGCCAGCCCTCGGCTTCGTCATAGATCAAGCCACAGACAATGCATTGCCACTTCTTCATTTACTGCTGTTCCTCGGTCAGGCCTTTCTGATGCGTTGTCGCTGATGGCCTCTTCGCGGGCAAGCCCGCGCCTACAGAGAACGTGCAAATCCCGAAGGCTGCGCTGTACTTGTAGAGGCGGGCTTGCCCGCGAAGGGGCCACCGCGCAATTCGTGTGGGCTTTGTACTGGCCCTGCCAGCAGTATGCAAGCAGTCAGGGCAAACATGCTAAGCTCGCCGCCTCTCTGGCCTGTATCAAGCATACCCACGTGCCGTACGAAACCCCGCAAGCAGCCGCTGTCGCGTGGCTGCCGTATCCACAGCTGGCGACCACCCTCGACCAGCCGACGCTCGACTGGCTGTTCGACGAGGGCTCCCTGACCCGCCGCCTGACCCGCCTCTCCCACGATCACTTCAGCGTCACGCCCCTGTTCGAGGGCTGGCAACCGCTGCGCGACGACGAGTGCGCGGCCCTGGGCCTGGCGCCCGGCGAGGAAGGCTGGGTGCGCGAAGTCTATCTGCGTGGCCACGGCCAACCTTGGGTGTTCGCCCGCAGCGTGGCCGGGCGAAGTGTGCTGGAACGTGGTGGCCTGGACCTTGAAACACTCGGCAGTCGCTCGCTGGGCGAGCTACTGTTCTGCGACCAGGCCTTCATGCGCCACCCCCTCGAGGCCTGCCGTTATCCACAAGGCTGGCTGCCCACCGAAGTGGCCCATGAAGGGTTGTGGGGGCGGCGCTCGCGCTTCGAGCGTAGCGGCCTCGACCTGCTGGTGGCCGAGGTGTTCCTGCCAGCGCTCTGGCAAGCGGCCAAGGAGAAAACCCACTGATGTACCTGCAACTGCTCAAGTCGCTCAACCGCCTGCACCCTCGGGCCTGGGACTTCGTCCAGCTGAGCCGCATGGACCGGCCGATCGGCATCTACCTGCTGCTGTGGCCGACGCTGGTGGCGGTCTGGATCGCCGGCAACGGCTCGCCCAGCCTGAAGAACGTGCTGATCTTCGCCCTGGGCGTGGTGCTGATGCGCGCCGCCGGCTGCTGCATCAACGACTTCGCCGATCGCAAGGTAGACGGCCACGTCAAGCGCACCGCCGACCGGCCACTGGCCAGTGGCCGGGTCAAGCCTCGGGAAGCCGTGATGCTGTTCGCCTTGCTGGTGGGGGTGAGCTTCCTGCTGGTGCTGTGCACCAACGCCACGACCGTGTGGCTGTCGTTCGGCGCCGTGGCCCTGGCGTTCTGTTACCCGTTCATGAAGCGCTACACCTACTACCCGCAGGTGGTGCTGGGCGCTGCCTATTCCTGGGGCATCCCCATGGCTTTCACCGCCGCGGGCGGCGAACTGCCGGCCAGTGCCTGGCTGCTGTACATCGCCAACCTGCTGTGGACGGTGGGCTATGACACCTACTACGCCATGGTCGACCGCGACGATGACCTGAAGATCGGGGTGAAATCCACGGCAATCCTGTTCGGCGAGGCCGACCGGGTGATCATCCTGACCTTGCAGTTGCTGTCGCTGGGCTGCCTGCTGCTGGCGGGCAATCGCTTCGACCTGGGTGGGTGGTTCCACCTGGGGCTACTGGCGGCGGCGGCCTGCTTTGCCTGGGAGTTCTGGTCGACGCGCAAGCTGGACCGTGAGGCGTGCTTCAAGGCATTCCTGCACAACCATTGGGCGGGGATGCTGATCTTCATCGGGGTGGTACTGGATTACGCCTTGCGGTGACGCCGCCGGCCTCGTTCGCCGGCAAGCCGGCTCCTACAGGTGTTGTGCGTGAACTTGTAGGGGCCGGCTTGCCGGCGAACGGAGGTATCACTGGCTCAAGGCTTGGCCACGTGCCAGACGTCCTTCATGCCGTCGCCGGTCATGTCCCCGGCCTTCTTGTCCTTGACG
This sequence comes from Pseudomonas sp. MWU13-3659, assembly GCF_023757525.1. NCBI lineage: Bacteria > Pseudomonadati > Pseudomonadota > Gammaproteobacteria > Pseudomonadales > Pseudomonadaceae > Pseudomonas > Pseudomonas sp. MWU13-3659. Next base: position 182,355 of record NZ_JAMSHW010000005.1, read on the forward strand.
AAGGTGTACAGCGGCTTGCCGTCGTAGGCCCACTGCATGGAACCATCGTCACGCTTGATCTGCGACCACTTGCCCTCGGCCTTTTCGCCATCCTGGACTTTCAGCGGCGGCCAGTTACCGGCGCAGTCGCCATTGCACATCGACTTGCCGCCGGCATCCTTGTCGAAGGTGTACAGCGTCATGCCGTTGTGATCGACCCACATGCCGCCTTTTTCTTCGGCGTGATGAGCGGACGCCACCCCCGGCACTGCCAGCGCAGCGCAAAGGGCCATCCAGCTCAGCGTATGTCGTGTCATTGGAATCACCATTGTTTCGGGGGCTCGGAGGGGTTCAGCCGCCGCCTGGGCGGCCCAATGAAGCCTAGCCCAGTCACGCAATGTCGCCAGAATGGCCAACACCCTGTCACACAGCTGCAATAATTCCGTTATCTAATGCGGGCCAAGACACCGTTCCTGGGAGAGGTAATTGAGCATGGTTGGCAGAAACATTCTGATCGTCGACGACGAAGCGCCTATCCGCGAGATGATCGCCGTTGCATTGGAAATGGCCGGCTATGACTGCCTCGAGGCCGAGAACTCGCAACAGGCTCACGCCATCATCGTCGACCGCAAGCCGGACCTGATCCTGCTCGACTGGATGCTCCCGGGCACCTCGGGCATCGAGCTGGCCCGCCGCCTCAAGCGCGACGAGCTGACCGGCGACATCCCGATCATCATGCTCACCGCCAAGGGCGAAGAGGACAACAAGATCCAGGGTCTGGAAGTCGGCGCCGACGACTACATCACCAAGCCGTTCTCCCCTCGCGAGCTGGTGGCCCGGCTCAAGGCCGTGCTGCGCCGCACCGGCCCTAGCGACAGCGAGGCGCCGATCGAAGTCGGCGGCCTGCTGCTCGACCCGATCAGCCACCGCGTGACCATCGACGGCCGGCCGGCCGAGATGGGCCCCACCGAATACCGCCTGCTGCAGTTCTTCATGACCCACCAGGAGCGCGCCTACACCCGCGGCCAGTTGCTCGACCAGGTCTGGGGCGGCAACGTCTACGTCGAGGAGCGCACCGTCGACGTGCACATCCGTCGCCTGCGCAAGGCGCTGGGTGAAGCCTACGAAAATCTGGTACAAACCGTCCGCGGCACCGGCTACCGCTTCTCCACCAAAAGCTAGCTGCAAGCTGTAAGCCCCAAGCTGCAAGTAAAAGCTCGTAGCGTCAGGCCCGCAAAAGGACTAGCAGCACCACCGATCCGCTTCTTCTTGCAACTTGAAGCTTGCAACTTGCAGCTGGACCCGAAGGATCCGTAATTGAACCCGAACTGGCACGCGACCCTGATTCGCCACATGCTCCTGTTGATCACCGCCTGCCTGATCGGCGGGCTGGTCAGCGGCTACTACGGCTGGAGCCTGGCCATCGGCCTGGCGTTCTACCTGGGCTGGACGCTCAAGCAGTTGCTGCGCCTGCACGACTGGCTGCGCAACCACCAACCCGACGAGGCGCCGCCAGACGGCTACGGCCTGTGGGGCGAAGTGTTCGACAGCATCTACCACCTGCAACGCCGCGACCAGCGCGTGCGCGGCCGCCTGCAGGCGGTGATCGACCGGGTCCAGGAGTCCACCGCGGCCCTGCGTGACGCGGTGATCATGCTCGACAGCGACGGCAACCTGGAATGGTGGAACCGCGCCGCCGAAACGCTGCTGGGCTTCAAGACCCCGCAGGACGGCGGCCAGCCGGTGACCAACCTGGTGCGCCACCCCCGGTTCAAGGAGTACTTCGAGTCGGAAAACTACGCCGAGCCGCTGGAAATACCCTCGCCGATCAACGACCGCCTGCGGGTGCAACTGCACCTGACCCGCTACGGCAACAACGAGCACCTGATGCTGGTGCGCGACGTCACCCGCATCCACCAGCTCGAGCAGATGCGCAAGGATTTCGTCGCCAACGTCTCCCACGAGCTGCGCACGCCGTTGACGGTGATTACCGGCTACCTGGAGACGTTACTGGACAACGTCGAGGACGTGAACCCGCGCTGGAGCCGTGCCCTGCAGCAGATGAGCGCGCAAGGCTCGCGCATGCAGACCCTGCTCAACGACCTGCTGCTGCTGGCCAAGCTCGAAGCCACCGACTATCCGTCGGACAACCAGCCGGTGCTGGTCGACACCCTGCTCAGCGCCATCAAGAACGACGCCCAGGCACTGTCCGGCCCGCGCAACCAGCGCATCACACTCGAAGCCGCGCCCGGTATTCGCCTGAAGGGCAGCGAGTCGGAGCTGCGCAGCGCGTTTTCCAACCTGGTGTTCAACGCGGTCAAGTACACCCAGGACGAAGGCAACATCCGTATCCGCTGGTGGGCCGACGAACAGGGCGCGCACCTGTCGGTGCAGGATTCGGGGGTGGGCATCGAGGCCAAGCACCTGCCGCGCCTGACCGAACGCTTCTACCGGGTCGACTCCAGCCGCGCCTCCAACACCGGCGGCACCGGGCTGGGCCTGGCGATCGTCAAGCACGTGCTGATGCGCCATCGCGGGCGCCTGGAGATCAGCAGCGTGCCGGGGCATGGCAGCACCTTTACCTGTCACTTTGCGCCGGCACAATTTGCGGTGAGCAAAGGTTGATATTGCCGGGCTGCTTTGCAGCCCATCGCCGGCAAGCCGGCGCCTACCCTGGGAGATGGCTTGCCGGCGATGGGCGCAAAGTGCCCCAACAAGACCACGGCCCTTTGCTTTTGCGGCTTCAGCCGCTACATTGGATCCCCTGTGCCAGCCATCGCTGGCACTTTTTTTCTCCCTTTCTCAAAGACGGACCCCGTAAAAACTCCATCATGGACCCTTCCCCTGGTATCAGCCTCACCTCGTTGTTCGCCGATTTCGGCATGATTCTCTTTGCCCTGTTCCTGGTGCTGCTCAACGGCTTCTTCGTGGCCGCCGAGTTCGCCATGGTCAAGCTGCGTTCCACCCGGGTCGAATCCATTGCCGAGCTGCACGGCTGGCGTGGCAGCATCCTGCGCAAAGTGCACAACCAGCTCGACGCCTATCTCTCGGCCTGCCAGTTGGGCATCACCCTGGCCTCCCTGGGCCTGGGCTGGGTCGGCGAGCCGGCCTTCGCCCACCTGCTCGAGCCGTTGCTGGCCGCCGTGGGCGTGAATACCCCCGAGCTGATCAAGGCGATCTCGTTCTTCGTCGCCTTCTTCGTGATCTCGTACCTGCACATCGTGGTCGGCGAACTGGCGCCCAAATCCTGGGCCATCCGCAAGCCTGAGCTGCTGTCGCTGTGGACCGCGGTGCCGCTGTACTTGTTCTACTGGGCGATGTACCCGGCCATCTACCTGCTCAACGCCAGCGCCAACACCATCCTGCGCATCGCCGGGCAAGGTGAGCCCGGCCCGCACCACGAACACCACTACAGCCGCGAGGAGCTCAAGCTGATCCTGCACTCCAGCCGAGGCCAGGACCCGAGTGACCAAGGCATGCGCGTGCTGGCCTCGGCCGTGGAAATGGGCGAGCTCGAGGTGGTCGACTGGGCCAACTCCCGCGAGGACATGGTCAGCATCGACGCCCATGCCCCGCTCAAGGAGATCCTGGCGCTGGTGCGCCGGCACAAGTTCAGCCGCTACCCGCTGTACGACGCCGAACGCGAGGAGTTCACCGGCCTGCTGCATATCAAGGACCTGCTGCTGGAGCTGGCCGAACTGGAGCACCTGCCCGAGACCGTCGACCTCGTCGACCTGGCCCGCCCGCTGGAGCGCGTGTCGCGGCACATGCCGCTGGCACAGCTGCTGGAGCAGTTCCGCAAGGGTGGCGCGCACTTCGTGTTGGTCGAGGAAGCCGACGGCAAGGTCATCGGCTACCTGACCATGGAAGACGTGCTGGAAGTGCTGGTGGGCGATATCCAGGACGAGCACCGCAAGACCGAGCGCGGCATCCTCGCCTACCAGCCGGGCAAGCTGCTGGTGCGCGGTGACACGCCGCTGTTCAAGGTCGAACGCCTGTTGGGTATCGACCTGGATCACATCGAGGCGGAAACCCTTGCCGGGCTGATCTACGAGACACTCAAGCGCGTGCCCGAGGAAGAGGAAGTGCTGGAGGTCGAAGGCCTGCGCATCATCATCAAGAAGATGAAAGGGCCGAAGATCGTGCTGGCCAAGGTGCTCAAGCTCGATTGAGCACCGGCTCGCCGGCACAGCCCGCTCCCGTAGGAGCCGGCTTGCCGGCGAACCTCACGGATTCCCCGCCGTGAAATTCGGCAACCCGCCGATCGGCCGGTCGAACTGAAACGGAATCGACTCCAACGCCAACCCCACGTTGCGCTGCACCACGAAATGCAGGTGCGGCCCGGTGCTGTTGCCGGTATTGCCCGACTTGGCCAGCGCCTGCCCCAGCACCACCCGCTGCCCCTCCGCCACCACCACCGAGCCACGCATCAGGTGCAGGTACACGCCCATGGTGCCGTCCGGGTGGAGAATGCGCACGAAGTTGCCCGACGGGTTGGTGCCCCGCCCGCTCTGGTTGTTCTCGACTTTCACCACCACGCCGCCGCGCGCCGCGATGATCGGCGTGCCCTCGGGCATGGCAATGTCCATGGCATAGCGGCCCTTGGGCCCAAAATGGCTGAAGCGACCGTTGGGCCCCTGGGTCAGGCGAAACGGCCCGCCTTTCCACGGGAATGGGTAGCGATAGCCCTCGGAACGCTGGATCGGGTCGCCCATGGCGTAGTTGAACGTGCTCGAATACTTCAACGGCCCACCCGGGGCGGCCAGCACTACGCTGAGCACCTTGCTCGAGCGTGGCCCGATCACGCGCCGCACGACGCGCGGCGCGTTGCCGCCAAAAGCGTTGGCCAGCTTGTCCACGCGCAGTTCCACTTCCAGCGGCACGTACAGCTCGTTGCGTGCGATGAAGCGCACACCACCGGGGAAAGGTTCGGCCTGCAGGCGCACCTGGCGGTCCAAACGCTCGACCATCGGCTCACGGAAGATGAACGGCTTGGCACCCGGGCTTGGGCGGTCGGAATAGGAGACCACGCCGAAGTTGTCGGTGGTCTTGTAGATGGTCATGGCCAAGCTCGGCGCTGAGGCCCAGAGCAAGGCACAGAACAGCAGCAAGCGGGCGGGCATGATGATGGCTTTGTGACAGTTATGGTCTGTCGAAGACTAGCAGCCCAGATAGAGACAAGCTGTTACAGCTGGTCGGAAGTTTTTAGAGCCCTCTGTAGGAGCGGCTTCAGCCGCGATGCAGACAACGCGGTGCCTGGCACCCGCTTCGCGAGTGATCGCGGCTAAAGCCGCTCCTACAGGGTGTGCCGCTACATCACGGCGATCAGGCGCCCGGCGTGAAGTACTTCTGCGTGGTCCCGCGGGCAATCAGGCGCGACAGGTAGTCGAGCTTCTGCGCATCCTGGTCGACGAACTTGAAGGTCAGCTGCAACCAGTCGCTCTCAGGCTTGGGCTCCAGCGCGGCGATAGCGTGCAGGTAGCCGTTCAAGCGCGCCACCTCGGCGCTCTCGCCCTGTTCCAGGTCCAGCACCGCGCCTTCGAGCACCTGCGGCAGGTTGGCGCTGCGGCGCACCACCAGCAGGGCTTCCTTCAAGCTCAGGGCCTTGATCACGCACGGCTGGGTGCCGCTGGACAGGCGCAACTGGCCCTGGCCACGACCCGCCTGGGCTGCCGCGGCAGCAGTCTTCGGCGTGGGCGCGTTGATCAGCGGCTTGGCCGCTGCTGCCACGGGCGCGGCGGCAGGCGCAGCCACCTTGGCCGCCTCCGGGCGACCGCCGGTCAGGGCGCTGAGCGAGTCGTTGGCGAACGCCGAGTTGACCCGCGCCGGCGCGCTGGACATCAAGGCGTCGAGCTTGCCGATCTTGGTCAGCGACTTCTTCACCTTGGTCAGCAACTGCTCGTTGGTGAACGGTTTGCCGACAAAATCGGAAACACCGGCCTGGATGGCCTGGATCACGTTCTCCTTGTCACCACGGCTGGTCACCATGATGAACTGCATGGTCTTCATCTCTTCCTGCTGGCGGCACCAGGTCAGCAGTTCGAGGCCCGACATCTCGGGCATCTCCCAGTCGCACAGGACCAGGTCGAAACGTTCCTTGCTAAGCATCGCCATGGCCTTGCGACCATTGACCGCGTCCTCGATTACCACGCCGGGGAAGGCGTTACGCAGGCACTTCCTCACCAGGTCGCGGATGAACGGGGCATCGTCCACGACCAGCACATTCACTTTACTCATCGATATTCCTCTTGAATCCCGGCTAGCATACCGCCGACTGATGGCCATTTGCCAAACCACTGGTCACGCCGGGACTTCTCACACGGTTCGCGGGTGCCTGCTGGTGCTCGACCGCAAACGAAAACGCCCGGCGATTGCCGGGCGTTCATGCTCGGGAGCAATTCTATTTATCGTCCGGTTCGGCCGGAACATTAGCGATTTCGCCCTCATCGAAAGCCTCGCCTTGCACTTCGGCTTTCATGCGCTTGAGGCCCATGTGGCGCACGTCGGTACCACGCACCAGGTAGATCACCAACTCCGAGATGTTGCGCGCGTGGTCGCCGATGCGCTCCAGCGAACGCAGGGCCCAGATCACGCTCAATACGCGGGAGATCGAACGTGGATCTTCCATCATGTAAGTGACCAGTTCGCGCAGCGCGGTCTTGTACTCGCGGTCGATGGTCTTGTCGTACTGGGCCACCGACAACGCCAGGTCGGCGTCGAAGCGGGCGAAGGCGTCCAGCGCGTCGCGGACCATGTTGCGCACCTGGTCGCCGATGTGGCGCACCTCGACGTAGCCGCGCGGCGACTCGCCCTCCTCGCACAGCTGGATGGCGCGGCGGGCGATCTTGGTGGACTCGTCGCCGATGCGCTCCAGGTCGATCACCGACTTGGAGATGCTGATGATCAGGCGCAGGTCGGAGGCCGCCGGCTGGCGACGAGCGAGGATGCGCACGCACTCCTCGTCGATGTTGCGCTCCATCTGGTTGATCTGTTCATCGACCTCGCGCACCTGCTGGGCCAGGCCCGAGTCGGCCTCGATCAGCGCGGTGACGGCGTCGTTCACCTGCTTCTCGACCAGCCCGCCCATGGCCAGCAGGTGGCTGCGCACCTCCTCGAGCTCGGCGTTGAACTGCTGGGAGATGTGGTGGGTAAGGCTTTCTTTGTTGATCATCGTTCGCTCCGCGAAGTTGCAAGCTTCAAGCCGCAAGCTTCAAGTAGTTCGTATCGTTCCCTGGCTCCGCGCTAACCGCTCTTTCTTGAAGCTTGTAGCTTGAAGCTTGCAGCTGCGCCAAAGGCGCCGTTAACCGTAGCGCCCGGTGATATAGTCTTCGGTCTGCTTCTTCGCCGGGTTGGTGAACAGGGTGTCGGTGTCACCGAATTCGACCAGTTTGCCCATGTACATGAAGGCGGTGTAGTCCGAAACGCGGGCCGCCTGCTGCATGTTGTGGGTCACGATGACGATGGTGTACTTGGATTTCAATTCGTAGATCAGTTCCTCGACCTTCAGCGTCGAGATCGGGTCCAGCGCCGAGCACGGTTCGTCGAGCAGCAGCACTTCCGGCTCCACGGCGATGGTACGGGCGATCACCAGACGCTGCTGCTGGCCACCGGACAGGCCCAGCGCCGAGTCGTGCAGGCGGTCCTTGACCTCGTCCCAAAGGGCCGCGCCCTTCAGCGCCCACTCCACCGCTTCGTCGAGCACGCGCTTCTTGTTGATGCCCTGGATACGCAGGCCGTAGACCACGTTCTCGTAGATGGTCTTGGGGAACGGGTTGGGCTTCTGGAACACCATGCCCACGCGGCGGCGTAGCTCGGCCACGTCCTCGCCCTTGCGGTAGATGTTGTTGCCGTACAGGTTGATGGCGCCTTCGACACGGCAGCCATCGACCAGGTCGTTCATGCGGTTGAAGGTGCGTAGCAGGGTGGACTTGCCGCAGCCGGACGGGCCGATGAAGGCGGTCACGCGCTGCTTGGGGATGTTCATGCTGACGTCGAACAGCGCTTGCTTGTCGCCGTAGAACAGGGACAGCCCGGGGACTTCGATGGCCACGGTCTCTTCGGCCAGGCGCAGGCTCTGCTTGTCGCGGCCCAGGGCCGACATGTCGATGCCGTGGGTATGAGCTTCGTGTTGCATGTTCTTACTCCTTTTGTAGCTGCAAGCTATCAGCTGCAAGCTGCAAGTTTGAGCAAAGCGGCGAGCAGCTTGGCGCTTGCCGCTTGTGGCTTAAGGCTTGGAAATCAGTGGTCGAGGGCCTTGTACTTCTCGCGCAGGTGGTTACGGATCCACACCGCCGAGAGGTTGAGGGTAGCGATCACCAGCACCAGCAACAGCGCGGTGGCGTACACCAGCGGCCGCGCGGCCTCGACGTTGGGGCTCTGGAAGCCGACGTCGTAGATGTGGAAGCCCAGGTGCATGATCTTCTGGTCCAGGTGCAGGTACGGGTAGTTGCCGTCCACCGGCAGCGACGGCGCCAGCTTCACCACACCCACCAGCATCAGCGGGGCCACTTCGCCGGCGGCACGGGCCACGGCGAGGATCATGCCGGTCATCATGGCCGGGCTGGCCATCGGCAGGACAATTTTCCACAGGGTCTCGGCCTTGGTCGCGCCCAGGGCCAGCGAACCTTCGCGCACCGTGCGCGGAATGCGCGCCAGGCCTTCCTCGGTGGCCACGATCACCACCGGCACCGCCAGCAGCGCCAGGGTCAGCGAGGCCCACAGCAGGCCGGGGGTGCCGAGGGTCGGCGCCGGCAGCGACTCGGGGAAGAACAGCCGGTCGATCGAACCGCCCAGCACGTAGACGAAGAAGCCCAGGCCGAACACGCCGTAGACGATCGCCGGTACGCCGGCCAGGTTGTTCACCGCGATGCGGATCAACCGGGTCACCGGGCCCTGCTTGGCGTATTCGCGCAGGTAGACCGCCGCCAGCACGCCGAACGGGGTGACGATCACGGCCATGATCAAGGTCATCATCACGGTGCCGAAGATGGCCGGGAAGATACCGCCTTCGGTGTTGGCCTCACGCGGGTCGTCGCTGAGGAATTCCCACACCTTGGCGAAGTAGGCGCCCATCTTGGTCATGCCGGACATGGCGTTCGGCTGGATGGCGTGGACCACCTTGCTCAGGTTGATCTCCACTTCGCGGCCGTTGCCGTCGCGGGCCACCAGGCTGTCGCGGGCGAAGGCCTGGTGCAGGCCGGTCAGGCGCTCCTCGATGGCCTTGTAGCGGTTGTTAAGCTCGGCGCGCTCGGCATCCATGTCGGCCTGGGCGGCGGCGTCCAGCTTGCCGTCCAGCTCCAGCTTGCGACCGTGCAGGCGCAGGCGCTCCAGGCCATGGTTGATGGCACCGATGTCCTTCTTCTCCAGCTTCACCAGCTGGTCGTTGAACTCGCTGGCACGCTTGAGGCGGGCCTGCAGCTCGTTCCAGGCTTCCGGGCCCTGGGCAACCACGCGGCCTTCTTCCTTGACGCTGACCAGGTAGCCATAGAAGTTGCCCCACTCGCGACGCTCCAGGGCGATCAGGTCGACCGGCTTGCGCTGGTCGACCAGCCACTCGCCGACCACCCAGGTGAAGTCGCTGCCGTTGAGGTCGCGGTTACCGACCTTGATCAGCTCACGGGTCATGAACTCCGGGCCCTGGTCGGGCACCGGCAGGCCGGCGCCCTTGAGGCGTTCGCGCGGTACTTCTTCCTTCTGCACCACTTCACCGATGACCACGTGGTCGGCCTGGCCCGGCACCTTGTAGGTGGCCTGGACCAGGTCGGCCGGCCAGAAGTGGCCCAGGCCGCGCACAGCGATCACGGCCAGCAGGCCGACGGTCATGATGACCGCCATGGCGACCGCGCCACCACTGATCCAGACGCCGGGGGCGCCGCTCTTGAACCAGCCTTTGAGGGAATCCTTTTTCACGGATCTCTACCTTTCTATCAAAGCGACGAGTATTTCTTGCGCAGGCGCTGGCGAATCAGCTCGGCCAAGGTGTTCATCACGAAGGTGAACAGCAGCAGCACGAGGGCGGCGAGGAACAGCACACGATAGTGGCTGCCGCCGACTTCCGATTCGGGCATTTCCACGGCCACGTTGGCGGCCAGGGTGCGCATGCCCTCGAACAGGTTCAGCTCCATCACCGGGGTGTTGCCGGTGGCCATCAGCACGATCATGGTTTCGCCCACCGCACGGCCCATGCCGATCATCAGCGCCGAGAAGATACCCGGGCTGGCGGTGAGGATGACCACGCGGGTCAGGGTCTGCCACGGTGTGGCGCCCAGGGCCAGCGAGCCCAGGGTGAGGCTGCGCGGCACGCTGAACACGGCGTCTTCAGCGATGGAGTAGATGTTCGGGATGACCGCGAAGCCCATGGCGATACCGACCACCAGGGCATTGCGCTGGTCGTAGGTGATACCGAGGTCGTTGGTGATCCACAGGCGCATGTCGCCGGCGAAGAACCAGCTCTCCAGGAACGGGCTCATGTACAGGGCGAACCAACCGATCACCAGGATCACCGGGATCAGGATCGCCGCTTCCCAGCCATCCGGGATGCGCAGGCGGATCGACTCCGGCAGGCGGCTCCAGCTGAAGCCCGCGAGCAGGATGCCGACCGGCATGATCACGAACAGGCTGAACACGCCCGGCAGGTGGCCTTCGAGATACGGCGCGAGGAACAGGCCGGCGAAGAAGCCGAGGATCACTGTTGGCATCGCTTCCATCAGCTCGATCACCGGCTTGACCTTGCGGCGCATGCCCGGGGCCATGAAGTAGGCGGTGTAGATGGCGGCGGCGATGGCCAACGGGGCGGCCAGGATCATTGCGTAGAACGCGGCCTTGAGCGTACCGAAGGTCAGTGGCGACAGGCTCAGCTTGGGTTCGAAGTCGGTGTTCGAGGCGGTCGACTGCCAGACATATTTAGGCTCGTCGTAGTTCTCGTACCAGACCTTGCCCCACAGCGCGCTGAAGGAGATCTCCGGGTGCGGGTTGCGCAGGCTCAGGGGCAGCAGCTTGCCGCCTTGCTCGATGACGATGCGGTTGGCACGCGGCGACAGGGCCAGGATGCCCGCGCCTTCGGCGACCGGCTCGACCAGCAGGGTGCGGTGCGCGGTGCTGTGGAACACGCCCAGCTTGCCTTCGCTGTCCAGGGCGACGAAGCCCTTGCGGCGCTCTTCGGCGTCGATCTGCACCACCGGGGCCTTGCCCAGCTGGAAGCTGCGGATCAGCTTGAAGCGCTGTTCGCCATCCGGGTCGCGGGCCATGAACCACTGGCTCAGGCCGCCCTTGGAGTCACCGAAGATCAGCGAGATGCCACCGACCAGTTGGGCGGTCGCGGTGATCTCGGCGTTGCCGTCCTCCAGCAGCTTGTAACGGCCGTTGAGGCTCTTGTCGCGCAGGCTGAACACGTCGGCGGTGGCGCGGCCGTTGACCACGTACAGCCACTGCTGGCGCGGGTCGATGAAGATGTTCTTCACCACCTCGGTCATCTGCGGCAGCTCGATGCGGTTCTGCTCGATGGTGACCTCGTCGGTCATCATGTTTTCGGTGCGCGACAGTTCGATCACCTGCAGGTGCGCGCCGGTGGAGCCGGCCAGCAGCAGGGTGTCGCCGTTGACGTTGACGCTCACGTGCTCAAGCGCGCGGCCTTCGCTGTCCAGGGTGAACAAGTCCTGGCCGTAGGGGTAGTCGATACCCGGCTCGATGGTCTTCTTGTTGTCCGGGTAGGTGATCTTGTAGGTGTGGTGGAACACCAGCGCCTGGCCGTTGGACAGGCCCAGCACCACCAGCGGGCTACCAGGCTGGTCGGTGCTGATCGAGCTGACCTGGGTACCGGCGGGCAGCGGCAGGTCGACGCGCTTCAGTTCGCCACCGGTCTTGGTGTCGAAGAACAGGGCCTGGCCCTTGTCGGAAACGCGCATGCCCACGAGGTTCTGTTCCTCGAGGGCGATCATCAGGGGTTTGCCGGCATCCTGTTGCAACCAGGTCGGCTCCAGGGCCTTCTTGCTGGAAAGCGTGGCGCCCTGGAACAGCGGCAGCACCACATAGGCCAGGTAGAAGAAGATCAGCGTGATCGCTGCCAGCACGGCGAGGCCGCCCACCAGGACGTACCAGCGGGTCAGGCGGTCCTTCAGGGCGCGCATGCGGCGCTTGCGTTGCAACTCGGGCGTATTGAAGTCAATGCGCACGGGAGGAGAATTTTGGGTCATTGTGGAGTTGGCCAGATCATTCATGCGCACACCCTAGCGGTCCCGTATGACAAAAACATGACAGTGCAGTGACGCAAAAAAGCCCGCCGCTCAGGAGCCCTGGCTTCGGACTAAGGAATTCGTGGAAGAGGCCGGCATGATAGTCACCGGCCCCGTCCTCAGTTACTTACTTCTTTGCAACGTTACCCGCGTGGGACAGGCCCAGGTCGGCCAGGGTCTTGTCGACCACTTTGGCTGGCAGCGGGATGTAGCCGTCCTTCACGACAACTTGCTGGCCGGCCTGGGACAGGACCAGCTTGACGAACTCGGCTTCCAGCGGGGCCAGAGGCTTGTTCGGGGCCTTGTTGACGTAGACGTACAGGAAGCGCGACAGCGGGTACGAGCCGTTCAGGGCGTTGGCTTCGTTGTCTTCGATGAACTCGCCACCGTCTTTCTTGGCCAGGGCCACGGTCTTGACGCTGGCGGTCTTGTAGCCGATGCCCGAGTAGCCGATGCCGTTCAGCGAGGAACTGATCGACTGCACGACCGAAGCCGAGCCAGGCTGTTCGTTGACGTTAGGCTTGAAGTCGCCTTTGCACAGGGCTTCTTCCTTGAAGTAGCCGTAGGTGCCCGATACCGAGTTGCGGCCGAACAGCTGGATTGGCTTGTTGGCCAGGTCGCCGGTCACGCCGACGTCGCCCCAGGTCTTGATTTCGCTCTTGCCACCGCACAGGCGGGTGGAGGAGAAGATGGCGTCGACCTGAGCCATGGTCAGGCCCTTGATCGGGTTGTCCTTGTGCACGAACACAGCCAGGGCGTCGACGGCAACCGGAATGGCGGTTGGCTTGTAGCCGTACTTCTGCTCGAAGGCCTGCAGCTCGACGTCCTTCATCTTGCGGCTCATCGGGCCCAGGTTGGCGGTGCCTTCGGTCAGCGCAGGTGGCGCGGTGGAGGAGCCGGCGGCCTGGATCTGGATGTTTACGTTCGGATATTCCTTCTTGTAGGCCTCGGCCCACAGGGTCATCAGGTTCGCGAGGGTGTCGGAACCAACGCTGGAGAGGTTGCCCGATACACCGGTGGTCTTGGTGTAGGTCGGGATTGCTGGGTCGACGGCGGCGACCGCATTGGCGGTGGCAACGCCAGCGGCGGCAAAGGTCAGGGCCGCCATCAAACGCTTCAGTTTCATGCCTTGCTCCTAGCAGGAATATCGTGGGGTTTGTGATGGAACGGGCCCAAGTATCTGCAGGCCGCATGAACACTCTATGACTCGAATGTGACAATTGGATGAAAGGCCATCACCGGATATCCGGGACGGCCTTTCAAGATGTTTCTGGAGAGGTGCGGGGCACGCCCCTGTAGGAGCGGCCTTGCGCCGCGAAAGGGCTGCAAAGCAGCCCCGGCGGTCTTGCATGAGGCCGAGATCCTGGGGCCGCTGCGCGCCCCTTTCGCGGCACAAGGCCGCTCCTACAGGTCCGCGTTATTTGCTCGGATCAGCGCTTGTTGACCAGCAGATAGGTACCGACCAGCAGACCAACGGCACACAGGCAAGCCACATAGTAAGCAGGCGCCATGGGGCTGAACTTCAGCAGCGCGGTCACCACCATCGGCGTCAACCCACCGAAGATCGCGTAGGCCAGGTTGTAGGAGAACGACAACCCGCTGAAACGCACCACCGGCGGGAACGCCTTGACCATCACGTAGGGCACGGCACCGACGATGCCCACGCACAAGCCGGTCAGCGCATACAACGGGAACAGCAGGTCCGGGCGAGTCGGCAGGCTGTGATAGAAGGCCCAGGAAGACGCCAGCAGCGCCAGGCTACCCACGATGAACACCCGCCCGGCACCGAAGCGGTCGGCCAGGCTGCCAGCACCGACGCAGCCCAGGCTGAGCAGCACGATGGCCAGGCTGTTGGCCTTGAGCGAGTCGGTGGGGCTGACGTGATAGAGGCTCTGCAACAATGCCGGAGTCATCAGGATGATCACCACGATGCCAGCCGACAGCAGCCAGGTGAGCAGCATCGACAGGATGATCGCGCCACGGTGGTCGCGCAGCACCGCGCGCAGCGGCAGCTCTTCGGCCAGGGCCTTGCGCGCCTGCATCTCGGCGAACACCGGGGTTTCATGCAGCCAGCGGCGCAGGTAGACCGCGAAGAAGCCGAACACCCCACCGAGCAGGAACGGGATACGCCAGGCAAAGTCCGCCACTTCGTACGGGGTATAGATCGTGTTGATCAGCGTCGCCACCAGCGAGCCGAGCAGGATGCCCGAGGTCAGGCCCGCGGTCAGGGTGCCGCAGGCATAGCCGGTGTTGCGCGCCGGCACGTGCTCGGAGACGAACACCCAGGCCCCCGGCACCTCGCCGCCGATGGCCGCGCCCTGGATCACCCGCATCAACAGCAGCAGGATCGGCGCCCACAGGCCGATCTGCTCATAGGTGGGCAGCAGGCCCATCACCAGGGTCGGCACCGCCATCAGGAAGATGCTCAGGGTGAACATCTTCTTGCGCCCGAGCAGGTCGCCGAAGTGGGCCATGACGATGCCACCCAGGGGCCGCGCCAGGTAGCCGGCGGCAAAGATGCCGAAGGTCTGCATCAGGCGCAGCCATTCGGGCATGTCGGCAGGAAAGAACAGCTTGCCGACCACGGTGGCGAAGAACACGAAGATGATGAAGTCGTAGAACTCCAGCGCACCGCCCAGGGCGGACAACGAGAGGGTCTTGTAGTCACTGCGGGACAACGGCCGGGACGGCTGCTCGATACTGCTCTGCACGGAGGTCATCGCTGTTGTTTCTCTTATAGGTCTGCGGACCGCTTGGCATGCGGCTTCTGGGTAGGTCAGGCAGCGAAGATAGCAAATTGCCGAGCCACGCTCATAGCGGTACAAAATCCGTACAGATATTCATCAATGTGCGGTCGTCGCTGGCTGTGTGGGTATATATACTGCCCGCTCGTAGGAAAAGGTTGCTTGCATCAAGGGATATTGTGCGAAAACGTCGGTCAGAATCGTCGGACTGTTTCGCAGAGTCTCCCTTTGGCCGCCCCTGAAGCGAAATCAGCGTAGTATGTGTGTTGCTGAATCGTTTTTATGGCGTCCTTCACTGCGCCACCCACGAAGCGTCACGGGTCAGAGGCCCCACGGCATGATTGAGCTCGAACAAGAAGATCCTATCCCGCAAGGCGACCTGGCCCTGCAGATCACCGCGCTGCCGCGTGAAACCAACGGTTTCGGCGATATCTTCGGCGGCTGGCTGGTCGCCCAGATGGACCTGGCCGGCACCGCCATGGCCAGCCGCGTTGCCGGTGGCCGGGTGGCCACGGTGGCCATCGACCGCATGGCCTTCCTGGTGCCGGTGGCAGTGGGCGCGCAACTGTCCTTCTATACCCAGACCCTGGAGATCGGCCGCAGCTCGATCCAGATGATGGTCGAGGTGTGGAGTGACGACCCCCTGTCCAGCGAATGGCGCAAGGTCACCGAAGCCGTGTTCGTGTTCGTCGCCATCGATGGCAGTGGCCGCACCCGCTCCGTGCCTCGTCGCTGAGCCACGCGGGCGTTAAACTCATGGCAAGTCACCGGGTCCAACGGCCCGACAGGCAACCAATGAGACGAGTGCAATGGCTAACTTCCAGGTCGACACCGAGCAACACGGCGAACTCCACTGCTGGCGCATCACCAGCAAACACGCCGAACTGCTGATCGCCCAACAGGGCGCGCAGGTCCTCAGCTACCAGCGGATCGGCGAGCCGCCGCTGCTGTGGCTGAGCGACCAGGCCATCTTCCGCCAGGGCAAGTCGGTGCGCGCCGGCGCGCCAGTGTGCTGGCCGTGGTTCGGCATCTTCGAACGCAACCCCGACTCGGTCAAAGCCATGTACAAGGGCGAGCAACCACCGGCCCACGGCCTGGTGCGCGGCCGCGACTGGCAATTGCTGGGTGTCGAGGAAGCCGGCGATACCTTGCACATCGAGTTCGCACTGCCCGAAGCTCAGGGTGATCTACCGGGCTGGCCGCACGAAGTGGAGCTCAAGCTTGTGGTGGAGCTGGGCCAACAGCTGAAGCTGGCCCTCACCAGCTATAACCTCGGCAACACCGATGTCACCCTGAGCCAGGCCCTGCACAGCTACTTTGCCGTGAGCGACGTGCGCCAGGTGCAGGTAGAAGGTGTGGATGGGCTGACTTACATCGAGACCCTGGCCAACTGGGAGCAGCGCCAGCAGCAGGGCAACCTGGGGTTCGCGGGCGAGACCGACCGCATCTACCTTAATGCCCCCGAGCGCCTGGCCATCGTCGACCCGCACTGGAACCGGCGCATCACCCTGCAGGCCGGAGGCTCACGCACCGCGGTGATCTGGAACCCCTGGACCGACCGCGCCCGCGACCTGCCGGACATGGCGGACGATGGCTGGCAGCGCATGCTGTGCATCGAGACGGCGAATGTGATGGATGATGTGGTGACGCTAAGGCCGGGGGCCAGCCATTCGATGCGCGTGGCGATCGGTAGCGAAGCGCTCTGATCCCATAGTTTCAGCTGTCGGCAGGGGCCTGTTCGCCGGCAAGCCGGCTCCTACACATGTTCTGTAGAAGCCGGCTTGCCGGCGAACAGGCTTCACAGATCGGCGTCTTCCACCACCCTCACCTGCCCCGCGTCCAGCGCATACGCAGCATCCGCCAGGTCATTGCTGACCTTCTCCACCTTCAGCAGGCCGGTCACCCACAACGGCGTGTAGATATCGTCGATCTTCAACCCCTTCGGATAACGCACCAACACCAGCTGGTTCGGCGGCGGCGGCGGTACATGGATGCAGGCGCCTGGGTAAGGCACCAGGAAGAACAGCGTGCTGTTGCCCTTGGCATCGCTCTCCAATGGCACAGGATACCCGCCCAGGCGGATCTGCTTGCCGTTCATCGCAGCCACGGTCTTGGTCGAGTACATCACCGCCGGCAAGCCCTTGCTCTGCTTCAGGCCGCCTTTAGCGGTGAAAGTCCCTTGGGCTTCCGGGGAGTCGTGGTCGATCTCGGGCATCTGCTCGAGGGCTTTCTGGTCCGACTTGGGCATCAGCTCCAGCCAGTCGGTCTCGGGCAGTTCGGCATGGGCCAAGGCGCTGGCCAGCAGCAAGGGAACGAGGAATAACGCACGCATGGGAATGCTCGGCAACTCGGGGATTGAATTGCCGGGCATTCTAACGTGTGTTCAGCTCTTCTTGATGAAGCCGTAGAGCACCAGAAGGATGATCGCGCCCACCAGGGCCCCGAAGAAGCCCGCGGCCTGCCCGGCCTGGTAGATGCCAAGGGCTTGCCCACCATAGGTGGCGGCCAGGGAGCCGGCGATGCCGAGAAGGATGGTCATGATCCAGCCCATGCTGTCGTCACCCGGTTTCAGGAAACGCGCCAGCAGGCCGACGATCAGGCCGATGAAGATGGTTCCAATGATGCCCATGGCAAACCCTCTGTGATGAACATGAAACATGCCAAAGCCTAGTCAGCGCTTTGGCATGTTGCCATCTCAGAGCGGCATTGCCGGCCAGAAGTTCGCTCAGCCGGCGATCAGCGCCTCTACTTCGGCAATCTTGGCCCTGAGGGTGGCCATGTCCTGGCACCGCAGGGTGGCGTGGCCGACCTTGCGTCCGACCTTGAAGGCTTTGCCGTAGTGGTGCAGGTGGCAGTCGTCGATGGCGATGACCTTGTCCACCGCCGGCACTTCGCCGATGAAGTTGAGCATGGCGCTCTCACCCACCTTGGCGGTCGAACCCAGCGGCAGGCCGGCCACGGCGCGCAGGTGGTTCTCGAACTGGCTGCATTCGGAGCCTTCGATGGTCCAGTGCCCGGAGTTGTGCACGCGCGGGGCGATCTCGTTGGCCTTCAGGCCACCGTCGACCTCGAAGAACTCGAAGGCCATGACGCCGACATAGTCCAGTTTCTGCAGCACGCGGCCGACGTAGTCTTCGGCCAGGGCTTGCAGCGGATGTGCATCACTGGCCACCGACAGTTTCAGGATGCCGCTCTCATGGGTGTTGTGCACCAGCGGGTAGAAGCGGGTTTCGCCATCGCGGGCACGCACGGCCACCAGCGACACTTCGCCGGTGAACGGCACGAAGCCTTCCAGCAGGCAGGGCACGCTGCCCAGTTCGGCGAATGTATCGACCACGTCTTCGGGCTTGCGCAGAACCTTCTGGCCCTTGCCGTCATAACCCAGGGTGCGGGTCTTGAGCACGGCCGGCAGGCCGATGCTGGCGACAGCGGCGTCCAGGTCTGCTTGCGAGAGGATGTCCGCGAAAGCCGGGGTCGGAATCCCCAGGTCGCGGAACATGCTCTTCTCGAACAGGCGGTCGCGGGCGATGCGCAGCGCTTCGGCGCTCGGGTAGACCGGCACGAACTGCGAAAGGAAGGCGACGGTTTCAGCCGGCACGCTCTCGAATTCGAAGGTCACCAGGTCGACTTCGTCGGCCAGCTGGCGCAGGTGGTCCTGGTCGCCGTAGTCGGCGCGCAGGTGCTCGCCCAGCGGCGCGGCGCAGGCGTCCGGGGCCGGGTCGAGGAAAGCGAAGTTCATGCCCAGCGGGGTGCCCGCCAGGGCCAGCATGCGGCCCAGCTGGCCGCCACCGATTACACCGATCTTCATAGCGTCAACCTCAAGCCTGGCGCGGGTCTGGATTGTCCAGCACGGTGTCGGTCTGCTCCGTGCGGAACTGCTTGAGCGCCGCGTGGAACTGCGGGTACTTGGCCCCCAGGATGCTCGCCGACAGCAGCGCGGCGTTGATCGCGCCGGCCTTGCCGATGGCCAGGGTGGCAACCGGCACGCCGGCCGGCATCTGCACGATCGACAGCAGCGAATCGACGCCCGACAGCATCGACGACTGCACCGGCACGCCCAGCACCGGCAAGTGGGTCTTGGCGGCGCACATGCCCGGCAGGTGGGCGGCGCCACCGGCACCGGCGATGATCACCTCGATGCCGCGGCCGTCGGCCTCCTCGGCGTACTGGAACAGCAGGTCCGGGGTACGGTGGGCGGAAACCACCTTCACCTCGTAGGGAATGCCGAGTTTTTCCAGCATATCGGCGGTGTGGCTAAGGGTGGACCAATCGGACTTGGAGCCCATGATCACGCCAACCAGTGCACTCATCGTCGAGCCTCTTCGCTTGTGCGCCCGCAGGCGCGTCAAAAAACAACAAGCCACGCGGGACGACCGGCGTGGCTTGTTTGCTGATCTGGACCGGAACTGTCCGGTCGAAAGGCCGCGCAGTATACCGCAAGGGAGTGCGTTTAAGGCACCCCGGCGACCAACTGTCGCCCTTATTTTTCGGGGGTTTGGCTGACTTTCGGGTCAACTGAACCGCCCTCCAGCTTGCGCCACAGCAAGCGCACGTTGGCCTTGCGCACCAGGGCGCAACGATAGAGGCGGATTTCCAGCGGCACATGCCACTGGCTGCCGCCACAGATCACCAGTTCGCCACGCTCCAGCTCGCCGCGCATCGACAGCTTCGGCACCCAGGCAATGCCCATGCCTTCGAGCGCCATGCTCTTGAGACTGTCGGCCATCGCGGTTTCATAGACAGTGGTATAGCGCAGGTTGCGCTGGCGCAGCAGCAGGTTGACTGAACGGCCGAGGAAAGCGCCGGCACTGTAGGCCAGCAACGGCACGCTGCCCTCGCCTTCAAGGTCGAACAAGGGCTTGCCGTCCGGCCCCACGGCGCACACCGGCAGCATCTCGGTGTCGCCCATGTGCAGTGAAGGGAAGATTTCGGCATCCATCTGCAATGCCGCATCCGGGTCATAGAAGGCCAGCATCAGGTCGCACCCACCCTCGCGCAAGGCATGCACTGCGTCACCGACGTTGGTGGCCACCAGGCGGGTGGCGATGTTCAAGCCGTCGTTGCGCAACTGGGCCACCCAGCGGGGGAAGAAGCCCGAGGCCAGGGAGTGGGCCGCCGCCACCTGGATGACCTCGCCCTGCCCGCCTTCGAGGTGATGCAAATGGCGAAGAACTTCGCTCAACTGGTCGACAACGGTGCGCGCGGTGACGAGAAACAGCTGCCCGGCCTCGGTCAGTTCGATGGGCGTGCGGGAACGGTTCACCAAGGTCAGCCCCAGCGCCGCTTCCAGGCTTCTGATGCGGCGGCTGAAGGCCGGCTGGGTGACGAAACGGCGCTCGGCCGCCTGCGAGAAACTGCGGGTGGAGGCCAGGGCACTGAAGTCCTCCAGCCATTTGCTTTCGAGGTTCATCGACTACTCCGCAACGCGTGCACCAAAATGGAACACGCTCGATTGTCAATCGGCGTCACATCAAACCGTATGCCGTTTGCGCATAGGTTAGCGTGCAACAGCATTGGCCGCAAAATCCGGGCAGCCCTAGGATTGGCGCCATTCCGGCAGGTGCCGGGTCAAAATCGAGATGATATCCATCATGTCCTCCGCTGCATCGTTCCGCGTCGAAAAAGATCTGCTTGGTACCCTTGAAGTCCCTGCCGATGCCTACTACGGCATCCAGACCCTGCGCGCTGCCAACAACTTCCACCTCTCCGGCGTTCCGCTGTCGCACTACCCGAAACTGGTAGTCGGCCTGGCGATGGTCAAGCAAGCCGCTGCTGACGCCAACCGTGAGCTGGGGCACCTGAGCGATGCCAAGCACGCTGCCATCAGCGCAGCCTGCGCCCGACTGATCAAGGGTGACTTCCACGATCAGTTCGTCGTGGACATGATTCAAGGCGGTGCTGGCACCTCCACCAACATGAACGCCAACGAAGTCATCGCCAACGTTGCGCTGGAGCACATGGGCCACCAGAAAGGTGAGTACCAGTACCTGCACCCGAACAACGACGTGAACATGGCGCAGTCGACCAACGACGCCTACCCGACCGCGATCCGCCTGGGCTTGCTGCTGGGCCACGACGCCCTGCTGGCCAGCCTCGACAGCCTGATCCAGGCCTTCGCCGCCAAAGGTAAAGAGTTCGACCACGTACTGAAGATGGGCCGTACCCAGCTGCAGGACGCCGTGCCGATGACCTTGGGCCAGGAATTCCGCGCCTTCGCCACCACCATGACCGAAGACCTGCAGCGCCTGCGCTCGCTGGCTCCGGAACTGCTGACCGAAATCAACCTGGGCGGCACCGCCATCGGTACCGGCATCAACGCCGACCCGGGCTACCAGATGCTGGCCGTTCAGCGCCTGGCGATCATCAGCGGCCAGCCGCTGGTGCCCGCCGCCGACCTGATCGAAGCCACCTCCGACATGGGCGCCTTCGTGCTGTTCTCCGGCATGCTCAAGCGCACCGCGGTCAAGCTGTCGAAGATCTGCAACGACCTGCGCCTGCTGTCCAGCGGCCCGCGTACCGGCATCAACGAGATCAACCTGCCGGCGCGTCAGCCAGGCAGCTCGATCATGCCAGGCAAGGTCAACCCGGTAATCCCGGAAGCCGTCAACCAAGTCGCCTTCGCCATCATGGGCAACGACCTGGCCCTGACCGTCGCCGCCGAAGGTGGCCAGCTGCAGCTGAACGTGATGGAACCGCTGATCGCCTACAAGATCTTCGACTCGATCCGCCTGCTGCAACGCGCCATGGACATGCTGCGCGAGCACTGCATCGTCGGCATCACCGCCAACGAACAGCGCTGCCGTGAACTGGTCGAGCACTCGATCGGCCTGGTCACCGCCCTGAACCCGTACATCGGCTACGAAAACGCCACCCGTATCGCCCGCGTCGCCCTGGAAACCGGCCGCGGCGTGCTGGAACTGGTGCGCGAGGAGAAGCTGCTGGACGAAGCGATGCTCAACGACATCCTGCGTCCGGAGAACATGATCGCTCCCCGTCTGGTTCCGCTGAAGGCGTAACCCAGACCGCTGCAAAACGTCTCACCAGGTCGAGGGACTAGACACCTCTCAACCTTTCAAGGGCCCGAGCGCACGCTCCGGGCCCTTTTTTTATATCAAGTCCAGGGGGCCGACGGATCGCTCTCGGCATCGAGCATGGCGAGGATCTCGTCGAAGGACACTTTGATTATCGGTGGCTCGCTTGAGGGTAGTTCGGCGGGGACCATGGCAAGCTGCTCTTCACGGTTGTTCACGTCATGGGCGTGCCAGCGGGCGAGTACAATTTCGAGTTCGGGGTGGTTGACGAGCGAGCCGTAGACCTGGGCTGCGGTGACGGTGGTGGTGGCGAGCGCAGAAAGTCGCGTCAGGGTGGCTTCGAGTCGGCGGCGTTCCTCGTGCATGATTTGCAGCCGGTTTTCATGTTGGCGACGGTGTGGGTCCGCCTGCTTGATCGACGCCTGCCTGCGCTGGAGCTGGTCATCGAATGAAACCAGCAGTGCGCGGATCAGCGACAGTTCACGGCGGGTGACAGGGGGCGTGTTGGCCAGCAGGACCTCCTGATGGCGGCGTAATGCGGCCCAGCAAGCGGGAAGATACGCAACCATGAAATGGTCACCGATCCTGAACAGTTGATCCATGAAATCCATACGTTCGGGCGGGCCGTATTCGTGCCGCAGCATGCGGTTGCAAAGCGCTTGCTCGGTGATGGTGCGGCAGCCAGGCCGGTTCGGAGGGCACGGGGTAGCTACCGGGAGCCGGGTTATCCACAACCCGCCATCCATCCATTCGCCAATAACAGAGGTTGATGGTCGGCCCGAGGTAGGCAGGCAGTTCAGCCGGAGCCAAGACATCCAAGGCACGAGCCAGTACGCGGTTGTCGTGAAAGCGATACAGCCCGTACCCGACCATCACCCGCGCCCGCCAGTGGCTGAGCCAGGCCGCCCAGTCGCCGGGCGCCAGGCTCGCCAGCCAACCCCAATGCGTCTGCGGCGCCGAAAGGTCCGGCTCGGCCAGGCGCAGTTCGGCATCGCCTGTATTCGTCGCCGTCGAATTTCAGGACCTGAAGCTCAGGCTGGACCGCCGGTACGTGAAACCGCAGGCGGTCGGGGGGTAATGATTCGAACATCCGTTGTCCCTGGTTGGGCCACCTTGGCCGGGGTGCAGCATTGCCCCCTGCAAAGTGGGGAAAACCGCCAAGCTAGCCGAACTTCTCCACCAGATATGCGGGACCGATCCGAGCTCACGTAGGAGCTTTCCTTGAAGGGTGTAAGGCGTTTACCAAGCCACGAGGCACGCAAATTGCTGCTGATTCCCCTCAGCCCCACGGGATACCGAGCATGCTGCACAGCCACCTCACCACCCTCAACGCGGTTTCGCTGATCCTCCAGGTGTTCCAGGAGGCCGGCGTCGACCCGCGGCAGCTGCTCGCCGGCAGCGGCATTGGCCCGGCGGACCTGGGCCACAGCGATGCGCGCATCACCACCCAGCAAGAGCTGCAGGTGTGCGCCAACGCCGTGGCCCGGCGCGAGGACATCGGCCTGGAGCTGGGCAGGCGCATGCATGTGTCGTGCTACGGCATGCTCGGTTACGCCCTGCTCTCCAGTGCCACTTTGGGTGACGCCCTGCGCCTGGCGCTGAGCTATCCGGCACTGCTGGGAACAGTCTTCCAGCTGCGCCTGGTCGACGATGGCCAGCGGGTCTGGCTGTGCGCCAGCGACCATCACGACGCGCCGGGGCTGGCGGCCTTCAACGCCGAGTTCTGCCTGGTGTCGCTCAAGGTGATCTGCGACGACCTGCTGGGCCGCCCGCTGCCGCTGCTGGCGGCACGCTTCGAACATGCCCGGCCCGGCTATCACGCGCTCTACGACGGGGCGTTCCAGTGCCCGCTGGGGTTCGAGGCCAGGGACAACGCCTTTGCCTTCGAACGCCGCTGGCTCGACATGCCGCTGCCACTGGCAGACCCAATCACCCACAAGGCCATGGGCGAACGCTGCCGGCGCCTGAACCTGGAGTTCACCGGGCGCCAGGCCTGGCTGGGGCGGATTCGCCAGCTGCTGCTGCAGCAACTGGACGCGGCACCCGGGCTGGACGGGTTGGCCCGGCAGATGAACTGCTCGTCGCGCACCTTGCGCCGGCACCTGCAGGCGCTGGGCAGCAGTTATCAACAGCTGCTGGATGAGCTGCGCTTCGAGCGGGCCAAGCAGTTGCTGGCCGAGGACCAGATGCCGATCTATCGCATCGCCGAAACACTGGGGTTCAGCGAGACCGCGAGTTTTCGGCATGCCTTCCAGCGCTGGAGTGGCGTGGCACCAAGCCATTTTCGTGGGTGATCTGTATCGCCCGTTTCGCGGGTAAACCCGCTCCTACAGGGGCAGCACCGCTCTCAATATTTGCGTCATGCCCGCAAATGGGCTGGTTCGGGATGATAAGAATTCGGCCAGCACCCGTGGCCACATCGATCCCCTTTTGGCCGTTTGCGTCGTTCTCCCTGGCTTGGCCGCCCACCAGAATGGCCCCACGCCAGTCATAAACGGAGAACAACACGTGCTGACGATCTATTCCGATGACCACCGCCTGCACCACGGCCGCTGCGAGCTGATCGACGGCCAGCTGATGCCCTGTTTCGAGATGCCCTCGCGCGCCGACCACGTCCTCGATCAGGTGAAGCAGCGCAACCTCGGCCCGGTGCAAGGCCCCACAGATTTCGGCCGCGCCCCGCTGCAGCGCATCCACAGCGCCGACTACCTGAACTTCTTCGAAGGCGCCTGGGCCCGCTGGGCGGCACTGGGCCACGACGGCGACCTGCTGCCCTTCACCTGGCCGGCGCGCACCCTGCGCCAGGTCAAGCCCACTGGCCTGCACGGCGAACTGGGCTACTACAGCTTCGACGCCGGCGCGCCAATCACCGCCGGCACCTGGCAGGCCGCCTACAGCGCCGCGCAGGTGGCACTGACCGCCCAGGCCGCAATCCAGCAGGGCGCCCATGCGGCCTTCGCCCTGTGCCGCCCGCCAGGGCACCATGCCGCCGCCGAGGTGATGGGCGGCTACTGCTACCTGAACAACGCCGCCATCGCCGCCCAGGCCTTCCTCGACCAGGGCCGGCGCAAGGTGGCCATCCTCGATGTCGACTACCACCACGGCAACGGCACCCAAGACATCTTCTACAGCCGCGACGATGTGTTCTTCGCCTCGATCCACGGCGACCCGCAGGACGAGTTCCCGTTCTTCCTGGGGTATGCCGATGAAGTTGGCGAAGGCGCGGGCGAAGGCTGCAACGTCAACTATCCCCTGCCCGCCGGCAGCGACTGGGCCGCCTGGAGCGCCGCCCTGGAAGAGGCCTGCCAGCGCATCGCCGCCTACGACGCCGACGTGCTGGTGATCTCCCTGGGTGTGGACACCTTCAAGGACGACCCCATCTCCCAGTTCAAGCTCGACAGCCCCGACTACCTGGCGATGGGCGAACGCATCGCCCAGCTCGGCAAGCCGACCCTGTTCGTGATGGAGGGTGGCTACGCGGTGGAAGAAATCGGCATCAACGCAGTCAATGTGCTGGAAGGTTTCCAGCGCGCCCAGCCAGGAGCCTGAACATGGTCCGACTCAAGCGTCTGCTCGCCCCGCTCATCACCGCCGGCCTACTCGCCGGCGCGCTCCCGGCCCACGCCGACCAGCGCACCTTGCGGGTGTACAACTG
Organism: Pseudomonas sp. MWU13-3659; assembly: GCF_023757525.1. Taxonomy (NCBI): domain Bacteria; kingdom Pseudomonadati; phylum Pseudomonadota; class Gammaproteobacteria; order Pseudomonadales; family Pseudomonadaceae; genus Pseudomonas; species Pseudomonas sp. MWU13-3659. Next base: position 207,994 of record NZ_JAMSHW010000005.1, read on the forward strand.
GTTCGACTACATCACCCCGCAAACCCTCACCGACTTCCAGAAAGACAGCGCTGTGAAGCTGGTGTACGACATCTTCGACACCAACGAGGCGCTGGAAGCCAAGCTGCTGACCGGCAACTCCGGCTACGACGTGGTGGTACCGTCCAACGTGTTCCTCGCCAAGCAGATCGAGGCCGGTGTGTTCCAGCCCCTCGATCGCTCGAAACTGCCCAACTGGCAGCACCTGGACCCGGCGCTGATGAAGCTGATCGAGGCCAACGACCCGGGCAACAAGTTCGCCGTGCCCTACATGTACGGCACCGTGCTGATCGGCTTCAACCCGGACAAGGTCAAGGCCGTGCTCGGTGAAAATGCCCCGGTGGACAGCTGGGACCTGATCTTCAAGGAAGAGAACATCGCCAAGCTCAAGCAATGCGGCGTGGCGCTGCTGGACTCGCCGTCGGAGATCCTGCCGCTGGCCCTGAAATACCTGGGCCTGGATCCCAACAGCAACAAGCCGGCCGACTACCAGAAAGCCCAGGACCTGCTGCTGAAGATCCGCCCGCACATCACCTACTTCCACTCCTCCAAATACATGGCCGACATCGCCAATGGCGACATCTGCGTGGCGGTAGGCTATTCGGGCAGTTTCTCCCAGGCCGCCAATCGCGCCCACGAGGCGAAGAACGGCGTGACCGTGGACATGCGCCTGCCCAAGGAAGGGGCGCCGATCTGGTTCGACATGCTGGCGATCCCGAAAAACGCGGCCAACCCGGAGGATGCCCACACGTTCATCAACTACCTGCTGCGGCCTGAGGTGATCGCGCCGATCAGCGATTTCGTCGGCTACCCGAACCCGAACAAGGATGCGACCGAGAAGGTCAGCCCGGCGATTCGCAACAACCCGAACCTGTACCCGACGGCAGAGGCGATGGCCACGCTGTACACGCTCAAGCCGTTGGCGCGGGATGCAGAGCGTGCGCGCACGCGGGCCTGGACCAAGATCAAGTCCGGGACCTGAGCCTTCGCCGGCAAGCCGGCTCCTACTGATCCGTGTAGGAGCCGGCTTGCCGGCGAACTATCTCCAGGCCTTGCGCAAGCGCATCAGCGCAGCCGCAATCCCGGCTTCCGGCACCGCCGCAAACCCCAGCACCAACCCCGCACGCTTATCCACAGGCACCTCGCTGTCTTCCAGCCAGTAACCGCTCAAAGGATTGACCTCCACCCCCATCGCTTCGGCCCGCTGTACCAATTCCTGCTCCCGCGCAAAGTTATCCACATCCACCTTCACATGCAGCCCTGCCGCCACCTCCGGCATCGCTCCCAACCCTGGCACATCCATCGGCCAGCCGGCTTTGAGCACATTGCGCCGCGCCAGCGCGGCACGCCGCATGCGCCGGATATGCCGCTGGAAATGCCCCTGGGCCATGAACTGCGCCATGACGCACTGGGTGCCCACCTCGGAATGGCGCACCGCCAGCGCCCTCGCCTGGCTGAAGGCCTGAACCAGCCCGCGAGGCAGCACCAGGTAGCCCAGCCGCAACGCGGGAAAGGCGATTTTGCCGAAGGTGCCGACGTAGAGCACCCGCCCCGCCCGGTCCAGCGCGGCCAGCGGCGCCAGGGGCGCACCGCTGTAGCGATACTCGCCGTCGTAATCGTCCTCGATGATCCAGCCCTCCCGGCGCTCGGCCCAGGCCAGCAGCGCCAGGCGCCGGGCCAGGCTCATAGTGACCCCGGTGGGGTACTGGTGGGCCGGCGTCACATAGGCCAGCCGGCACTCGGGCAACTCGCCCAGCCTCGCGCAATCCATGCCCTCTTCATCCACCGGCACGCCCCGGAGCTTCGCCCCGGCCATCGCGAAGGCATGCCCGGCGGCACGGTACCCCGGGTTTTCCACAGCCACGCCATCACCAGGCCGCAACAGCAGCTGTGCACAAAGGTTAATTGCTTCCTGCGAACCACTGGTGATCACAATTTGTTCAGCCGTGCAGGAAAGGCCCCGAGAGCGGCGCAGGTAGGTGGCGATCAGTTCACGCAGCTGTGGCTCCCCTGCCGGATCGCCATAACCCAGCAACGCCGGGTCCGGGTTTCGCCAGAAACCCGCGTGCAGCTTGGCCCACACCTCGAACGGGAAGAGATCGAACGCAGGTACTCCCACACGAAACGCCTTCGGAGAACCCCCTCTGGGTAGCGGCAGTTGATGATTTTTCAGGCGTCCAAAAGGCTCGTCAGTATCAGCGAAACTGGATAAATCCTCAGTATCAGAAGCACAAAATGTGGATAAGTCTGTTGATAAACCCAGGGATAACCCTGTGGACAGTTGTGTGGATAGTTTCGGTAGCTGGCTCACATAAGTGCCATCCCCCACCCGGCTCTCGATGAAGCCTTCGGCATACAACTGGTCATAGGCCCGCACCACGCTGTTGCGCGACAGCGCCAGCACCGCTGCCAGGTCCCGTGTCGCCGGCAGCCGCGTGCCGCTGCCCAGGCGCCCATCCAGCACGCGCGCACGCAGCGCCTGGTAAAGCTGCTGGCTGAGCCCCCGGCGACGGTCAAGCACGATGCCGGCGGGGTCGAAAGGCAGTGCATGGGATGGCTCGCTCATGGCATTGGACCTATGAAAATAGGGGTAAATGGCTCTTACGCAGGGCCAATAGCCTGCCTAGGATGGAGCCACAGCACAAGGAACTCCGGCATGTACAACAGCAAGCCTCATCAGGAACACGACCTCGACCGCCTGCACCGGCACATGCTGGAAACACGCCTGGCATTGCTGGTCAGCCATGGCGAACAGGGCCTGCTGGCCACCCACCTGCCGGTGCTGGTCGACACCGCTGATGGCGAGTTCGGCACCATTTATGGACACCTGGCCCGCGCCAACCCGCAATGGCGGGACCTTGAACAGGGTGGTGAGGCGCTTCTGGTGTTTCCCGGGGCCGACGCCTATGTCAGCCCAGGCTATTACCCCAGCAAGGCGGACAACCCCAAGGTGGTACCGACCTGGAACTACCTGTCCGTGCACGCCTACGGCCCGATCGAAGTTATCCACAATGCGCAGCCGCTGCTGGACATCGTCAGCCGCCTGACCGATCGCCATGAGCAGGGTCGCAGTGAACCCTGGACAGTGGCCGACGCACCCAATGACTACCTGGAAGGCATGCTCCGCGCCATCGTCGGCATCCGCATGCCCATCGCCCGCCTGCAAGGCGCACGCAAGCTGAGCCAGAACCGTTCGGCGCAAGACATAGCCGGCGTGCGCGAAGGCCTGGGCGCCAGCGCCGACACCCTGGACAACCAACTCGCCGCGCATATGCGCGATCTCTGAAGGAAAAGACCGATGACCACCGTTACCCTGCGCCCGGTGGGCGCCAACGATCGATCAGCCTGGCTGCCACTGTGGAACGCCTATCTGAAGTTCTACGAAACCGAACTGGCCGACGCGATCAGCACAAACACCTGGCAGCGCCTGCTCGACCCCAACGAGCCCACCCATTCGGCGCTGGCCTGGGTCGATGGCAAGGCGGTGGGCATGGTCAACTTCATCTACCATCGCTCCAACTGGAGCATCGAGAATTCCTGCTACCTGCAGGACCTCTACGTGGACAGCGAAGTGCGTGGGCTGGGTATCGGCCGCCAGTTGATCGAGCATGTGTACGCCACCGCCAAGGCCGCAGGCTGCATCAAGGTGCACTGGCTGACCCACGAAACCAACGCCACCGCCATCGGCCTCTACGAGCAGGTCGCCGAGCGGCCGGGCTTCATCCAATTCCGCAAGCCACTGTAGGCCGACCATGACCGACGCATTGAACTGGACACCTGCTGGCACCCCCAAGGCCGAGCCCATCGAAGGCCGCTTCATCCGCCTGGAAAAGCTCGACCCGGCCCGCCATGGCGATGATCTCTGGGACGTGTTGCAGGGGCCGGGCTCGGACCCGGTGCTGTGGGACTATCTGCCTTATGGGCCGTTCCATGAACGCACCCGATTCGACCGCTGGCTGGAGAGTAACGCCGCCAGCCGCGACCCGCTGTTCTACAGCGTCATCGACCTGGCCAACGGCCAGGTCCAGGGCATCCTCAGCTACATGTCGATCGTCCCGGAGCAGGGGCGCTTCGAGATTGGCCATATCGCCTTTGGCGCCGCCATGCAGCGCACCCCGAAAGGCACCGAGGCGGTGTACTTGCTGGGCAGGCTCGGCTTCGAGTTGGGCAACCGTCGGCTGGAGTGGAAGTGCAACAATGCCAATGCACGCTCCAAGCGGGCGGCGGAACGTTTTGGCTTTGTCTTCGAAGGAGTGTTCCGCAACCACATGGTGGTCAAGGATCGCAATCGGGATACCGCTTGGTATTCGATCACCGATGCCGAATGGCCGGCGGTGGCGGCGGGGTTCGAGCGCTGGTTGAGCGTGGAGAATCAACAGCCTGAAGGCCAGGTGCGATCGCTGGAAGCTTGTCGCAAAGGCTGATGGCCTATTCGCCGGCAAAGCCGGCTCCTACAGGTTTGGCATTCCCCTGTAGGAGCCGGCTTTGCCGGCGAACAAGCCCAAAAACAGCACAAAAAAAGGGGAGCATTCGCCCCCCAGAGGTTAACCGCTTGCAGATGAAGGCTTCTGTCAGCCTTCGATCTCGATCAGGATCTCGCCCGGCGTTACCCGGTCACCCTTGGCCACGTGGATGGCTACGACTTTGCCGGCAATGGCCGCCTGGACCTCGGTCTCCATCTTCATGGCCTCGGTGATCAATACCGCCTGTCCGGCCTTGACCACATCACCTTCCTTGACCAGCACATCGACGATGTTGCCTGGCATGCTGGTGCTGACGTGGCCCGGCTCGCTGGCCTGCTTGCGCTTGCTGCCGCCACCGCCGACGAAGTCGTTGAGCGGCTCGAACACCACTTCTTCCGGCATGCCGTCGATGGACAGGTAGAAGTGGCGCTTGCCCTCGGCCTTGACGCCCACGCCGGTGATGTCGACGCGGTAGGTCTCGCCGTGCACGTCGATGACGAACTCGGTCGGCACGCCTTCACCGCCCGCCGAGCCCACCGCGCCGGCTTCCGGAATTGGCAGCAGGGCTTCGGGCTTGAGGGTGCCGGCTTCGCGCTCCTCGAGGAACTTGCGGCCAATGTCGGGGAACATGGCGAAGGTCAGCACGTCTTCCTCGGATCGCGCCAGGCTGCCGATATCGGCGCGCAGCTTGGCCATTTCCGGCTTGAGCAGGTCGGCCGGGCGCACGTCGATCACTTCCTCGCTGCCGATCGCCTGGCGGCGCAGCTGCTCGTTGACCACGCCCGGGGCCTTGCCGTAACCACCCTGGAGGTACAGCTTCACTTCGTTGGTGATGGTCTTGTAGCGTTCGCCAGCCAGCACGTTGAAGAACGCCTGGGTGCCGACGATCTGCGAGGTCGGGGTCACCAGCGGCGGGAAGCCGAGGTCTTCGCGCACCCGCGGGATTTCCGCCAGCACTTCGTTCATGCGGCTGAGCGCGCCCTGCTCCTTGAGCTGGTTGGCCAGGTTGGAAATCATCCCGCCCGGCACCTGGTTGACCTGCACGCGGGTGTCCACGGCGGTGAACTCGCTCTCGAACTGGTGGTACTTCTTGCGCACGGCGTAGAAGTACAGGCCGATTTCCTGCAGCAGCTCCAGGTCCAGGCCGGTGTCGAACTCGCTGCCCTTGAGCGCGGCGACCATCGACTCCGTACCCGGATGGCTGGTGCCCCAGGCAAAGCTGGAGATCGCGGTGTCGATGTGGTCGGCGCCGTTTTCCACCGCCTTGAGCTGGCACATGGCGGCCAGGCCGGCGGTGTCGTGGGAATGGATGAACACCGGCAGCGACTGCTCGGCCTTCAGCGCCTTCACCAGCTCGCCGGTGGCGAATGGCGTGAGCAGGCCGGCCATGTCCTTGATCGCCACCGAGTCGCAGCCCATGGCTTCCATCTGCTTGGCCTGCTGCACGAAGGCGTCGATGGTGTGCACCGGGCTGGTGGTGTAGGCGATGGTGCCCTGGGCGTGCTTGCCGGCGGCCTTGACAGCCTCGATGGCCACGCGCAGGTTACGCACGTCGTTCATGGCGTCGAAGATGCGGAACACGTCGATGCCATTGACCGCAGCCTTGGCGACGAAGGCCTTGACCACGTCGTCGCTGTAGTGGCGGTAACCGAGCAGGTTCTGGCCACGCAGGAGCATCTGCAGGCGCGTGTTGGGCAATGCGGCGCGCAACTTGCGCAGGCGCTCCCACGGGTCTTCCTTGAGGAAGCGCACGCAGGCATCGAAGGTCGCGCCGCCCCAGACTTCCAGCGACCAGTAGCCGACCTTGTCGAGCTTGTCGCAGATCGGCAGCATGTCTTCGGTGCGCATGCGGGTGGCCAGCAGGGACTGGTGGGCGTCGCGCAGGATCGTATCGGTGACAAAGATTTTCTTGGACATTATTTTCTCCTTGTAGCGGCAAGCTTCAAGCTACAAGCCGCAAGAAAAAGCCGATGTGCTTTGACTTGCAGCTTGCCGCTGACAGCTTGCAGCTGCATTCAAAGGCCTGCGTGCGCGGCGATGGCGGCGGCGATGGCCAGGGCCAACTCTTCGGGTTTGCGCTTGATCGAGTAGTTGGTCAGTTCAGGGTGGCTTTCGACGAAGCTGGTGTTGAACTGGCCGCTACGGAATTCCGGGTTGCGCAGGATTTCCTGGTAGTACGCGGCGGTGGTCTTCACCCCTTGCACACGCATGTCGTCCAGGGCCCGCAGGCCACGGTCCATGGCTTCTTCCCAGGTCAGCGCCCAGACCACCAGTTTCAGGCACATGGAGTCGTAGAACGGCGGGATCGTGTAGCCGGTATAGATCGCCGTGTCGGTGCGCACGCCGGGGCCGCCGGGGGCGTAGTAGCGGGTGATCTTGCCGAAGCTGGGCAGGAAGTTGTTCTTCGGGTCTTCGGCGTTGATGCGGAACTGTAGCGCGTAGCCGCGGTGCTGGATGTCTTCCTGCTTGATCGACAGCGGCAGGCCGGAAGCGATGCGAATCTGCTCGCGGACGATATCGATGCCGGTGATTTCCTCGGTGATGGTGTGCTCCACCTGCACCCGGGTGTTCATCTCCATGAAGTACACCTCGCCATCGGCGAGCAGGAACTCCACGGTACCGGCATTCTCGTAGTTCACCGCCTTGGCCGCGCGCACCGCCAGGTCGCCGATGTAGGCGCGCTGTTCGGGGGTCAGTTGCGGGCTCGGGGCAATCTCGATGAGCTTCTGGTTGCGGCGCTGGATCGAGCAGTCGCGCTCGAACAGGTGCACCACGTTACCAAAGCTGTCACCAAGGATCTGCGCCTCGATGTGCTTGGGGTTGACGATGCACTTCTCCAGGAACACTTCCGCCGAACCGAAGGCCTTGCTGGCCTCGGAGATCACCCGGGGGAAGTTCTGCTCCAGCTCCTCACGGCTGTTGCAACGGCGGATACCGCGGCCGCCACCACCGGAGGTGGCCTTGAGCATCACCGGGTAACCGATGCGGTCGCCTTCCTGCAGCGCTTCATGGATATCGGCGACGTTGCCTTCAGTGCCCGGAGTAACCGGCACACCGGCCGCGATCATGGTGCGGCGCGCTTCGGTCTTGTCGCCCATGCGGCGAATGACGTCGGCGGACGGGCCGATGAACTTGATCCCGCGTTCGGCGCAGATTTCGGCAAGCTCGGCGTTTTCCGAGAGGAAACCGTAGCCCGGGTGCAGGGCATCACAGCCGGTCTCCACGGCAAGGTTCACCAGCTTGCGCGGGTTCAGGTAACCGGCCAGTGGCTCGGCACCGATGCTGTAGGCCTCGTCGGCGCGCTTGACGTGCAGGGCGTGGCGGTCGGCGTCGGCATAGATCGCCACGGAGCGAATGCCCATCTCGGCGCAGGCACGCACGATCCGAACTGCGATTTCACCCCGGTTGGCGATCAGGATTTTTGTTATCACTGGAGTCTTCCCAAAGCCGTAGGAACAGACGATCCGGTTCTACCGGTCGGCGCGTGACCAGACGTCGCTGGCCAGTCGCATATTCACCCTAGCGCTGAAGGTCGATAAACAAAAATCAATATTTGTTAGAGGTAGTATTAGCAAAAGCTTATATTCAGGTAACAAGGTTTTGCCGGAGCTCGGAACAAAATGCGTAAGTCCTTGATGCGTATGACTTTACGTCAGCTTCAGGTGTTCAACGAGGTGTGCGATTTGCGCTCCTACAGCCGGGCCGCCGAGGAGATGTCGCTGACGCAACCCGCCGTTAGTCTACAGATCCGCCAGCTCGAGGAACTGGTCGGCCAGCCGCTGTTCGAGTACGTCGGCAAGAAGCTGTACCTGACCGAAGCGGCCGAGGCGCTGCAGCGCGCCAGCCGGGATATCTTCGGGCGCCTGGAGAACCTCGACATGCAGCTGTCGGACATGCAGGGCTCATTGCAGGGGCAGCTGAAACTGGCGATCGAGTCCAGCGCCAAGTACTTCGTGCCACACCTGTTCGCTGCCTTCAAGCAGCACCACCCGGAGGTCAACCTCACCCTGACGGTGGTCAACCGGGCCCAGGCGATCCGTCGCCTGTCGGACAACCGCGACGACCTGACCATCATGTCCATGGTGCCCCAGGACATGGGCCTGGAGTTCCTGCCTTTCCTCAACAATCCGATCGTCGCCGTGGCACCACCGGAGCATCCGCTGTGCAAGCTCGAACAGTTGCGCCTGCAGGACCTCGAGCCTCATACCCTGCTGGTCCGCGAACAGGGGTCGGGCACGCGCAAGGCCTGTGAGGAGTTCTTCAAGGACAAGCGCGTGCACTTCACCCAGACCCTCGAGGTGGCCTCCACCGATGCCCAACGCGAGTGCGTGGTGGCCGGGCTGGGCATCGCCCTGCTGACCCGCCATGCGGTGAACCTGGAGCTGGCCACCGGCGTGCTCAAGGAACTGCCGGTGGAAGAGTTGCCGTTGTACCGCAGCTGGTGCCTGGTGCAATCGAAGACCAAGCGGCAATCACCGGTAGCGTTGGCGTTCCAGGCGTTCATACGCGGCGAACGTGCAAGGATCAGCGGGCTTGTGGAGCGTTTCTCGGGGAAGTTGCCGCCGATACCTGCCACACCGTGATGTCCTGCAAATCGGGATAGTCGGCCAGTTCGCGCAGCAGCTGGCGCCGGTCGCAGTAGCTTTCGATAGCGCGGCGGAACTCCATGCGGCGCTGGTCCTTTTCCTGCTGCTTGCGAGCTTTGGCGTTGGGTTGGTACACACCGTCGTGATCGCGTGCCATTGCCTGTCTCCCAGATAGGATGCGGGGAGTTCCAGACTGGCCTCAGGGGTTTACCGTTTGGCGGTGGAATGGTGACAGAATCGTGAATTTTCGCGGCTTTCACGGACCTGTTCGCCGGCAAGCCGGCTCCCACATGATTACCTGTAGGAGCCGGCTTGCCGGCGAACAAATCCAAGCAATCAGTCGTCGGTAGCCTTGATCGACTTCGGCGACAAACGCAGGCTGCGCAAACTGCGCTTCACGCTCTTGAGATGGTTGACCAGGCTCGGCCCACGGGCCATGGCCACGCCCATGGCCAGCACATCGATCACTACAAGGTGGGCGATGCGCGAAGTCAGCGGTGTGTAGATCTCGGTGTCTTCATGCACGTCGATGGCCAGGTTGACGGTCGACAGCTCCGCCAGCGGCGTCTGGCTCGGGCACAGGGTGATCAGGTTGGCGCCGCTCTCGCGCACCAGGTTGGCGGTGATCAGCAGGTCCTTGGAACGCCCAGACTGCGAAATGCACACCGCCACATCGCCAGGTTTCAAGGTAACCGCCGACATTGCCTGCATGTGCGGGTCAGAATAGGCGGCGGCGCTGAGCAGCAGGCGGAAGAACTTGTGCTGGGCGTCGGCCGCCACCGCACCCGATGCGCCAAACCCGTAGAACTCCACGCGCTGGGCCTGAGCCATGGCCGTCACCGCCTGCTGCAGCGCCTGTGGATCAAGGTGCTCGCGCACCTCCATCAACGTGTGCAGGGTGGTGTCGAAGATCTTCAGGCTGTAGTCGGCGACCGAGTCGTCTTCATGGATGGCGAACTGGCCGAAACTGGCACCCGCGGCCAGGCTCTGCGCCAGCTTGAGCTTGAGGTCCTGGAAGCCCGAGCAGCCGATCGCCCGGCAAAAACGCACGATGGTCGGCTCGCTGATGCCCACGCTGTGCGCCAAGTCGGCCATGGAGCTGTGCATGACGGCAGCCGGATCGAGCAGCACGTGGTCGGCCACTTTGAGTTCCGATTTGCGCAGCAAGTGGCGCGATTGGGCGATATGTTGCAACAGATTCACGGGCTGGACTCGGTTATGATCGGCTGGCCGGGATGTAGCTTTCTTGTAGTTATACTACATGCTTGCCAACCCGCCCAGCTAAACGAACGTGGAGTGTGGTGGTTTGACTATTCCTTGCGACATCCTGGTTTTCGGCGGCACTGGCGATCTTGCCCTGCACAAGCTGCTGCCGGCGCTCTACCACCTGTATCGCGAGGCCCGCCTGCACAATGCCGTGCGGATCATCTCCCTGGCCCGGCGGCCATTGCCGCGCAACGACTACGTCAAACTCGCCGAGCGCCACTGCCGGGCACAGATCGCCCGCCAGGACTTCGATGAAGACGTGTGGCAGCGGTTCTCGGCTCGCCTGGACTACTTTCCGATGGACGCTGCGCAAAGCGCCGATTTTGGCCGCCTGGCCCGCTACCTCGGCGAGCCCGGCGGGCTGACGCGCATCTACTACCTGGCCACCGCGCCCAAGCTGTTCGTGCCTATCGCCAACCACCTGCGTATCGCCGGGTTGGCCGACAGCGAGGCGCGCATCGTCCTGGAAAAGCCCATCGGCCATTCGCTGGAGTCGGCTACCGCGATCAACGAAGCCATCGGCGACGTGTTCGACGAGTCCCAGGTGTTTCGCATCGACCACTACCTGGGCAAGGAGACGGTGCAGAACCTGATGGCGCTGCGCTTCGCCAATGCCCTGCTGGAGCCCGTGTGGCGCAACAGCCAGGTCGACCATGTGCAGATCAGCGTCTGCGAGACGCTCGGGGTCGAGAACCGCGGCGCCTATTACGACCGCGCCGGCGCCACCCGCGACATGCTGCAGAACCACCTGTTGCAACTGCTGTGCCTGGTGGCCATGGAGCCGCCCGCGCAGTTCGAGGCCGAGGCCGTGCGCGACGAGAAAGTGAAGATTCTCCGCGCCCTCAAGCCCATCACCGGGCAGGACGTGCAGGACAAGACCGTGCGCGGACAGTACGGCGCCGGCAAGATCGGTGGCCAGGAAGTACCGGCTTACTACTTCGAGAAGGATGTGGACAACGACAGCGACACCGAGACCTTTGTCGCGGTCCAGGCACACATCGACAACTGGCGCTGGGCCGGGGTGCCGTTCTACCTGCGCACCGGCAAGCGCATGGCGCGCCGCTCCTCGCAGATCGTCATCCAGTTCAAGCCTGTGCCGCATGAGCTGTTCAGCGGCGGCCAGGTCAACCAGCTGCTGATCCAGCTGCAACCGGACGAACACATCAGCCTGCGCATGATGACCAAGAGCCCGGGCAAGGGCATGCGCCTGGCACCGGTCGAGCTGGACCTCAACCTGGCCCAGGCCTTCGCCCAGACCCGACGCTGGGACGCTTACGAACGCCTGCTGCTGGACGTGCTGGAGGGCGATTCGACGCTGTTCATGCGCCGTGACGAGGTGGAGGCGGCATGGGCCTGGGTCGACCCGATCTTGCAGGGCTGGGAAGAACACTTCCAGGCACCGCGCCCCTATCCGGCCGGCAGCAATGGTCCGGATCAGGCCAACAGCTTGCTAACGCGCGCGGGCCAGGCCTGGCACCTTTAAGCGCCAGCCAGGGACCGCTGCGCGACCCTTTCGCGGCACAAGGCCGCTCCTACAGAGATTGCGCTGTACTGTAGGAGCGGCCTTGTGCCGCGAAAGGGCTGCGACGCAGCCCCATCACCCGATCTGTGCTAGTGGAACAGATCGGCGGTCGAACGTCGCAGCAACGCCTGGAACGACACCGCATCTACCGGCCGGCTGATCAGATAGCCCTGCACTTCGTCACAGCCGTGTTCACGCAGGAACTGCAACTGCTCGGGCGTCTCCACCCCCTCCGCGACCACCTTGAGCTGCAAGCTCTTGGCCATGGCGATGATCGCCCGGGTGATGGCAGCGTCCTGGCTGCCTTCGAGCAAACCACGGATGAAGGCCTGGTCGATCTTCACGTAATCCACCGGGAAGCGTTTGAGGTAGCTGAGCGACGAATAGCCAGTACCAAAATCGTCGATGGCCAGCTTCACACCCAACGCATGCAACTGCTCGAAGGTGGCGATGATGTGTTCCACGCTGTCCAGCAACTGGCTTTCGGTCAGCTCAAGTTCCAGCAGGTGCGGCGCCAAACCTGACTCCTGCAGGACCTGGCGCACCAGGCTGACCAGTTTGCCCTGGCGCAGCTGGTACACCGACAGGTTGACCGAGACCCGCACTTCCAGCCCCTGGCGCAACCATTCGCAGGCCTGCCAGCACGCCTGGCGCAAGACGAACTCGCCCATCGGCGCGATCAGCCCGGTCTCCTCTGCCAGCCCGATGAACTCGCCGGGCGGCACCATGCCCCATTCCGGATGCAGCCAGCGCACCAGCGCTTCGGCCGCATGCAGTTGCCCCGTGCGCAGGCACATCTTGGGTTGGTAGTAGACCAGCAACTGGCCTTCATCGATGGCCTTGCGCAGCTGGTTCTCCAGTTGCAAGCGCTCAAGGGTGCTGGCGCGCAGACTCTCGGTGTAGAACTGGAAGTTGTCGCCTCCAAGGTGCTTGGCGTGTTGCTTGGCCATGTCGGCCTGGCTTACGAGCGCATTGATGTCGGCGGAGGCATCCGCAAGCACACTGATGCCCACCGACGCGCTGACTACCAGCTCATGGCCACCCAGCCGCTGCGGCACCCTCAGCTTGTCCAGCAAGCGCGTGGTCACGCGCACCAGGCTGGACAGGTTGGTGTAGCCGTCGAACAGGATGACGAACTCGTCACCCGACAAGCGTGCCACGGTATCGGCCTCCGGCACCGCGTTGGCGATGCGTTGCGCCATCTTCTTCAACAGTTCGTCGGCCAGTTCGTGGCCAAGGCTTTCGTTGAGCAACTTGAAGCGGTCGAGATCGACATGCAGCAAGGCCAGGCTGCGCCCGTTCAGGCGCAGGCGCTGGGCAGCGTCGTGCAGGCGCAGGCGGAACAGGGCACGGTTGGCCAGCCCGGTGAGGTCGTCGTAATGGGCCAGATAGCGCAAGCGCTCTTCCGATTCACGGCGCGCCGACAGGTCGGTGAAGAAGCCGACGATGTTGACGATCCTGCCCCGTGCATCACGCACGCTGTTGAGCTGCAACCATTGCGGGTAGAGCTCGCCGTTCTTGCGCGCCTCGACCAGCTCGCCCTGCCAGCCGCCGTGCTGTTCCAGCGCCTGGTCGATGGCCTGGCTGTGCCGGCGTGCGTCACGGCTGCAGGGCAGCTCCAGGGCGTTGCGGGCAATCAGTTCGGCGCGGCCATAGCCGGTGACGTCGCAAAACGCCTGGTTGACCGCCAGCAACTGGTAGTCGGCCCCCAGGATGGCGATGCCTTCGCTGGCCGCCTCGAACACCGTGGCGGCCAGGCGCTGCTGTTCTTCCTGTTCCTTGCGGGCAGTGATGTCACGTCGAGTCCCCAACATCCTTGTCACCTTGCCATCCGGGGACCGTTCCACCGCCCGCCCGCGGTCCTCGATCCAGCACCAATGGCCCTGGACGTGACGTATGCGGTACTCGACCCGGTAGTCCTCGGTACGGCCTTTCAGGTGCTCGACCAGCGTTCGCCGCAGTAGCGGCACGTCGTCAGGGTGCAGGCGCGGCTTGAGGTCGGCGCGCACCGAGCGCACCTGGTCGGAGTCCAGGCCGAACAACGTCTGCAGCTGTGTGTGGTGGACTTCGTCGGTCTGCAGGTTCCAGTCCCACAGGCCCAGCTCGCTCGCCTCGAGTGCCAATGCCAGGCGTTCCTCGCTCTTGCTCAGCGCCTGGTTGGCCAGGTCCAGTTCATGGCTGCGCTGCACCACCCGCAACTCCAGGCCCAGGTGGGCCTGGCGCAGTTCTTCTTCAGCTTGACGACGCTGGCGGACTTCGGCGCTGAGCTGATGGTTGAGGTCCTCGCCATGGCGCTGGGCACTTTGCAGGTGCTCGATCAGCGCCTGGTTCTGGAACCGGCGCAGCAGGCCACGCTCGATCAGCCGGTTGACCTGCCAGGCCACCACCATCAACGCCCCCAGCAGGATCAACCCGAGCCAGCCCCAGCCCCGCTGGTGCCCCGTGTCATAGACGAACAGGAAAACGATCGGCGGCAACAGGCAGGGCAAGGCGAAACTGAGGAATGCCGGCAGGCTCACGGCGTAGGCGACACTGGCCGACAACGCCGCCGTCCCCAGCAGGCCGAAGACCCAGGCCTGCTGCACAAAGTTGTCCACAGGCACCAGGGCAATCGCCGCGCTGGCGAGCGTCAACCCGCTGAACGCGGACCCGCACAGGAACATCCGCCGCCAGGTCGGCCTGGCCTGGCGCCCGGGCGTCGCGGCGTCGAAGGCCGCCACCTGGATCACCCGCAAAGCCACCAGCGCCAGCAGCCAGACCATCCACACCGCAACCAGCAGATAGCGGGCAGGGCTCCACAACAGCCAGGCACTCAGCAGGCCGGTGATCAACATGAACAGCGTGGGCAGCAGGGAGCCTTGGTACAACAGGCGGGTGCGCTCGACCGACAGCTGGGTGGCGAATTGCCTGCGAACGCTCCGTGTCGTCTCCGGCGATGCTCCGATCGCCATGCAATCCTGGGTCATAGGGCTGGATTCTTGTTGTGTTCTTGTTATGGCAGACCGCAAATGTGCAGCGAGCATACACAAGCGTCGCACCGGACCAAACTGCTCTGCGTCATGATTTCGAAAATGTCTCGTGCGTCGAAGTGCGACCGCTCAACCACGCCTACCCATCGCACTTATCGATGAACGGCGGATCGCCGACGAGACGATTTGCACTGCGGGCGTTTGCCCCTGCCCCCCGCCCGGCCCTAGAATGGCCGGATGCGCAATGATGACCTCTCCCTCCTGCTGAACTCCCTCAACGACGCTCAACGCCAGGCCGTGGCGGCCCAGGTCGGGCGGCAACTGGTGCTGGCCGGCGCCGGCTCGGGCAAGACCCGTGTGCTGGTGCACCGTATCGCCTGGCTGATCCAGGTCGTGCAAGCCTCGCCGCACTCGATCCTGTCGGTGACGTTCACCAACAAAGCCGCGGCGGAAATGCGCCACCGCATCGAGCAGCTGCTGGGCATCAACCCGGCCGGCATGTGGGTCGGTACCTTCCACGGCCTGGCTCACCGCCTGCTGCGGGCCCACTGGCAGGAAGCGGGGCTGGCGCAGAACTTCCAGATTCTCGACAGCGACGACCAGCAGCGCCTGATCAAGCGGGTGATCCGCGAAATGGGCCTCGACGAGCAGAAATGGCCCGCGCGCCAGGTCCAGTGGTTCATCAACGGGCAGAAGGACGAAGGCCTGCGCCCGCGGCATATCCAGGCCAGCGGCGACCTGTTCCTGACCACCATGCGCGACATCTACAGCGCTTACGAGCAAGCCTGCGAGCGCGCCGGGGTCATCGACTTCTCCGAACTGCTGCTGCGTGCCCTCGACCTGTGGCGCGACCAGCCAGGGCTGCTCGAGCACTACCAGCGCCGCTTCCGGCACATCCTGGTGGACGAGTTCCAGGACACCAACGCCGTGCAGTACGCCTGGTTGCGCCTGCTGGCCGGCGGTGGCGACAGCCTGATGGCGGTGGGCGACGACGACCAGTCGATCTACGGCTGGCGCGGCGCCAAGATCGAAAACATCCACCAGTACACCGCCGACTTCCCGGACGCCGAGCTGATCCGCCTGGAGCAGAACTACCGCTCCACCGGTGGCATCCTCAAGGCCGCCAACGCCTTGATCGCCAACAACAGCGGGCGCCTGGGCAAGGAACTGTGGACCGACCTGGGCGAAGGCGAACCGCTGACGCTCTATGCCGCCTTCAACGAGCACGACGAAGCGCGCTACGTGGTCGAGACCATCGAAAGCCTGATCAAGCAGGGCAACGCCCGCAGCGAGATCGCCATCCTGTACCGCTCCAACGCCCAGTCGCGGGTGTTGGAAGAAGCCTTGCTGCGTGAGCGCATCCCCTACCGCATCTATGGCGGCCAGCGCTTCTTCGAACGCGCCGAGATCAAGAACGCCATGGCCTACCTGCGCCTGCTCGAAGGCCGCGGCAACGACGCGGCGCTGGAGCGGGTGATCAACGTGCCGCCACGTGGTATCGGCGAGAAGACCGTCGAGGCCATTCGCGAGCATGCCCGTCACAGCCAGTCGTCGATGTGGGACGCGATGTGCCAGTTGCTCGCCGCCAAGGCCCTCAAGGGCCGCGCCGCCAGTGCCCTGGGGGCGTTCATCGAGCTGCTCGAGAACCTCGCCGCCAAGGTGCTGGACATGCCACTGCACCTGATGACCCAGACGGTCATCGAGCAGTCCGGCCTGATCATCTACCACCAGGAAGAAAAAGGTGAGAAAGGCCAGGCACGGGTGGAAAACCTTGAGGAACTGGTCAGCGCCGCGCGCAACTTCGAGACCAGCGACGAGGATGCCGATCTGACGCCGTTGTCCGCATTCCTCGGCCACGCCTCGCTGGAGGCAGGCGACAGCCAGGCCGACGAGCATGAGGACAGCATCCAGCTGATGACCCTGCACAGCGCCAAGGGCCTGGAGTTCCCCTACGTGTTCCTGGTGGGCATGGAGGAAGGGCTGTTCCCGCACAAGATGAGCCTGGAAGAGCCCGGCCGCCTGGAAGAGGAACGCCGCCTGGCCTATGTGGGCATTACCCGGGCCATGCGTCAGCTGGTCATGACCTACGCCGAGACCCGTCGCCTGTATGGCAGCGAAACGTACAACAAGGTGTCGCGCTTCGTCCGCGAGATCCCGGCGGGCCTGGTGCAGGAAGTGCGCCTGTCGAACTCCGTCAGCCGCCCCTTCGGCGGCGCCAAGACCCCTGCCAGCAGCCTGTTCGCCAACGCCAGCATCCCGCAAACCGCCTTCAGCCTCGGCCAGCGGGTGCAGCACGCGGTGTTCGGCGAGGGCGTGATCCTCAACTTCGAGGGTTCCGGCGCCCAGGCGCGGGTACAGGTGAACTTCTCCGAGGGCAGCAAGTGGCTGATGCTTGGCTACGCCAAGCTCGAAGCCATCTGACGTAGGAGCCAGCCTTGCTGGCGAACCAGGCGACGCGGTGGATGACACCGGCTGCGCCGGTATTCGCCGGCAAGGCCGGCTCCTGCAATGCCACGCCCCTCCTGACTATCAGGCAAAAGCTCGAAACATCTTGTCGCTGGCCATGTCTGCTGCTTCATGTGCACCATGGCGCGCGTGCAATCCACAAAAATGGGAACCCCCAACTTATGCAACGTTTTCTTAGCATCGCTCTGGCGCTTTGCGTCGGCCTGACGCTGAGCCTCGACGCCAACGCCAAGCGCTTCGGTGGTGGCAAGAGCTCGGGCTCCGCGCCAATCCACCAGACCCGCCAGGCCACCCCGACCACGCCAGCCGCCGCACCGACCGTTCCAGGCCGTGCACCGGCCGCCAGCGGCGCTTCTCGCTGGCTGGGCCCGCTGGCCGGCATCGCCGCCGGTGGCCTGCTGGCCTCCATGTTCATGGGCGACGGCTTCGAGGGCATGCAGATCCTCGACTTCCTGCTCATGGGCCTGATCGCCTTCCTGGTCTTCCGCTTCATCGCCGCGCGCCGTCGCCAGCAGCAGCCGCAACACGCTGCCGCCGGTCACGCCCCGTACCAGCGCGAAGCCCAGCCGCAGGCAGCTCCGCAGTCGATCTTCGGTGGCTCCGCCGCACCAGCCGCCGCACCGGTAATCAACGCGCCAGCCTGGTTCAATGAAGCCAGCTTCCTGGCCGCCGCCCGTTCGCACTTCCAATCGCTGCAGCAGCACTGGGATGCCAACGAGATGGACAAGATCGCCGAGTTCGTCACCCCGCAGATGCTCGACTTCCTCAAGCGCGAGCGCGCTGAAGAAGGCGAAGGCTTCCAGTCCACCTACATCGATAACCTCGATGTGCAGCTGGAAGGCGTCGACGACCGCGCCGACAAGACCATCGCCACCCTCACCTTCCGTGGCGTGTCGAAGACCTCGCGCTTCGACCAGGGCGAGGTGTTCAACGAGAGCTGGCACATGGAACGCGCACAGGGCGAGAACCAGCCTTGGCTGCTGGCCGGTATCCGCCAAAACGGTTAACCGTCGCACGTTGCACAAAAAACCCCGGGCCTGTCCCGGGGTTTTTGCTTTTGCCAGAGCGGCCTACTAGGGTATAACGCGCAGCGTTGTCATAAGGTCAGAGGATGTGAACCGTGGAAGAAGTGATCGAACAACTCCGTGAAGCCAACGAGCCGGTGCCGGTGCCACTGGAGCTGCCGGACGAGGATCAGCTGGTCGAAGTCGAGGAACAGCTGTTCATCAACATTCCGTTCGTGTTCAAGGAATTCCTGCTGACGGTCAGTGACGTGGTGTATGGCAGCCTGGAGCCGGTGACCGCCACCGACCCGCAATCCCACACCTACCTGCCAGAAGTGGCGGCCAATGCCTGGGACGCTGGCGTCCCTCGCGATCTCATCCCGATCTGCCAGGACGGCGACGATTACTACTGCGTCGAGGAAGACGGCACCGTGGTGCTGTGGTCCGGCGAAGAAGAGATCGTCACCGAGGAAAGCTGGGAGTCGGTGTGGCACTGGGCCCGGGATGTCTGGCTGGAAAGCTGAATGAGAAATACCCGCACAAAATAATGGCTCTTAGCTATCAAGCCTCGTAGAATCGCCAGGCTCTCTGCGCCTGGCGACATCGCTACCGCTCCATCCCCTCGGACGACGATGAAGTCTCGCGCAGAAGGCGTTAGCCCCTCAGTGCGAACTTTCCCGGTTGTTCTCCAGTGTCTCCAGCAAGGCGACCTGCATCCGGGTATGCACCCGGACGAACCAGCGCCATAGCAACGCCACCACCACTGCCGCGACCACCGCGATGATCAGCAACAGTTCATTGGTTGGCAGGATGCTCGCCGACAACGCCGACAGCAGCAGGAAGATCACCAGCAGCGACAGCAGCGGAATCACCTCGGCGATCACCCGTCGCACGCGCTGGGTGTGCCGCCCGGCCATCTCCGGCTTGACCCCCATTTCCGCCAACAGCATCGACAATGCCTTGAGCTTGCGGTAGGCCGCGATCAGGAACGGCAGCGACAGCAGCAAGGCCGCACCCCAGATCAACGCCTTCTGCTGGCTCAGGTCGTCGACCCACTCGCTGAGCCAGGTACCGATGCGCCCGGCGAAATAACCACCACTGAAGAAGATGGCGATCACCAGCGCCAGGTTCACCCCTACCTGCAACAGGATGCGCCGAATCATCGCTGCCAGCATGGCCCCTTCACCCTGGGGCTGGATGCTCCGCAGCCATTCGCCATACAGCGACAGCACCCGTGCCAGGCGGCTCGGCACCACCTTGCCGAGCTTCAGCGACAACGGGTCGGCCGCGCGGATCAGGTAAGGCGTCAACAAGGTGGTGATGGCCGACACCGCCACCGCGACAGGGTAGAGAAAGTCGCTGGTGACCTGCAGGGTCATGCCCAGCGCGGCAATGATGAACGAGAACTCGCCGATCTGCGAAAGCCCCATGCCCACGCGTAGCGAAGTGCGTCCGTCGTTGCCGGCAATGAAGGCCCCCATGCCGCAGGAAAGCATCTTGCCCAGCACCACCGCCAGGGTGATCACCACGATTGGCCAGGCGTATTCGACGAGGATTGCCGGGTCGATCATCAAGCCGATGGCGACGAAGAAGATGGCGCTGAACAGGTCGCGCACCGGCTCGATCAAGCGTTCGATCTTCAGCAACTGGCGCGACTCGGCCATGATCGCGCCGATCAGGAAGGCCCCGAGCACCATGCTGTATTCGAGTTTGACCACCAGCAGGCAGAAGCCGAAGCACAGCCCCAGCACGGTGATCAGCAGCATCTCGTTGCTTTCGAACTTCGCCACGTAGGCCAACAGCCGTGGTACCAGCAGGATGCCGATGACCAGCGCGACGATCATGAACAGCGACAGCTTGCCCACGGTGGAGAACACCTCGCCGGAGCTGACCGAGCCGCTGACGGCAATGCCCGACAGCAGCGCGATGATGCCGATGCCGAGAATGTCCTCGACGATCAGCACGCCGAAGATCAGCTGGGCGAACCGCTCGTTCTTCATCTTCAGGTCGTTGAGCGCCTTGACGATGATGGTGGTCGAGGAAATCGCCAGGATCGCCCCGAGGAACAGCGAATCCATGGTGCTCCAACCGAACCAGCGGCCGATCTCGAAACCGATCCAGATCATCAGGACGATTTCCAGGAAGGCGGCGATGAACGCCGTGGCCCCCACCTTGAACAGCTTGCGCAGGCTGAACTCCAGGCCCAGGCAGAACATCAGGAATATCACCCCCAGCTCGGCAAGGGTCTTGATCGTGTCTTCGTCGTGAATCAGCCCGAACGGAGGCGTATGCGGGCCGATGATGAAGCCGGCGACGATGTAGCCCAGCACCACGGGTTGCTTGAGGCGGTGGAAGAGAATGGTGACCACCCCGGCGACCAGCATGATCACCGCCAGATCCTGGATGAAGCTGATGGCATGCATGGCGTGGCACTCCTTGTTCTCGATGCACGGGGCGAACCGCTCCTCTGCCGGAAAACCCTGAGCACGGAGCAGGCACATACTGTTCTGATAGACGGAAAAGCCCACGTTGCAGGGGCGTCGTCAGGTTAACATCGCGCCTTGCCACATATGGCCGATGCAATATGCGGAAACAGATCGGCCGATTCGACACCGCCCATGGCAAAATTGTCGTGACGATGGAGCGTCAGCCGACGTCCCGTACCAGGATGGGAAACCTCAAAAGAGGGGAACAGAAGTGTCTGCAGATACCCGCCCCGATTCAGCGCAAATTCACCGTGAGCTCTCTATGGAACCTGGAAACGCCCAGTTGACCATGACCGTCCTGATGACACCGGACATGGCCAACTTCTCTGGCAACGTACACGGCGGCACCCTGCTCAAATACCTCGACGAAGTGGCCTATGCCTGCGCCAGCCGTTATGCCGGCACCTACGTGGTCACCCTGTCGGTGGACCAGGTGATCTTCCGCGAGCCTGTGCATGTCGGAGAGCTGGTCACCTTCCTGGCATCGGTCAACTACACCGGCAACACCTCGATGGAAGTGGGTATCAAGGTGGTTACCGAGAACATTCGCGAGCGTTCGGTGCGCCACTCCAACAGCTGCTTCTTCACCATGGTCGCGGTCGACGACGACCGCCGTCCGGTGAAAGTGCCACCGCGCCAGCCCCAGTCCAGCGAAGAAAAGCGCCGCTTCCTGCAGGGCCAGCAGCGCCGCCAGATCCGCCAGGAGTTGGAGCAGCGCTATCAGGACCTGAAGACCGACACCATCTAGTACAAGAGTCGCTGCGCCTCGAAGCGCACCCGTGGGTGGGCGATGCGATCCTGGGCCCGCACCAGCTGCAGTTCGTAGCTGGCGCAGGCCTGGGTTTCCAGTAGCACCTCATGCACCGCCGCCGCCGCGAACTCGAATGCCTGCACGTCGCTGTCCCCCAGCAGCAGCCGGGCCAGGAACAGCCCCGAGGTCAGGTCCCCCACCCCGACCGGCTGGCGAGGGAAGGCCAGCAGAGGCCGGCGCAGGTGCCAGCTCTCCTCGTTCGTCACCAGCAGCATTTCGAACGCGTCGTCGGCGCGCCCAGGGTAGTTCAGGTGCTTGACCAACACGATGCGTGGTCCACGCGCCAGCAGGCCACGGGCCATGCCCACGCAATCCTCGAGGGACTCGGCACGCCGGCCGCAGAAGCTGTCCAGTTCAAGCTGGTTGGGGCAGAGTATGTCGGCCTTGGCGACGGCCTCTTCGAGCAGGAACTCGCTCACCTCGGCAGGGACGATGCAGCCTTTTTCGGCGTGGCCCATGACCGGGTCGCACAGGTACAACGCCTTGGGGTTGACCGCCTTGATTCGCGCGACCCCGGCCAGGATCGCCCGGCCCTGCTCGGCGCTGCCCAGGTAACCCGACAGCACCGCATCGCAGTTGCCCAGCTCGCCGATATTGGAAATGCCTTCCACCAACGCGGGAATTTGCGCAGGGGCAAGCACTTCCCCGGCCCACTGTCCATACTGAGTATGGTTGGAGAACTGCACGGTGTTGAGCGGCCAGACGTTGACCCCGACCCGCTGCATGGGAAACACCGCGGCGCTGTTGCCGGCGTGTCCAAAGACCACGTGGGACTGAATGGCGAGCAAGTGCGGCGTACGTTTCATGCAGGGCTATTCCGAAACTGTGTGGATAAGTGTGCGGCCCGCAGTATGAACCCGATTGCCATCTGTACGACAGGCCAGAGACGCAGTTAAGCTGGATCGACCTGTCTGGAGCTTACGCAAATGCTGACCCTGGAAAACCTTTTCGTCCTGATGCTGGTGGCGACCGCAGGCGCCTGGCTGTGGCACAACCACGGGCTGCGCGAAAAGGCCCTGGCCCGGGTCAAGCAGCATTGCGCCAAGCTCGACCTGGAACTGCTCGACGACGCCGTGGCGCTCAAGCGCATCGCCTTCGTGCGCGACGCCAATGGCAGAAAGCGGCTTGCGCGCATCTACAACTTCGAATTCACCGTTACCGGTGAGCAGCGCCATCCCGGCACCGTCACGCAGTTCGGCGCCCACACCATGCAGATCGAACTCGCGCCCTATCCCTTCGAGATCAAGACGCCGCCGCGCACCGACAACGTCATCGAAATGCAGCAATGGCGCCAGGAGCACAACCGCTGGCGCAACTGATCAGGCGCACAGCCGGCACGCGGCAAGCGCCTCCTGCAGCTCGTCCACGGGTTGCGCCTCGGCGAAAATCAGTTCCATGCGCGAATCCTTACGCCATTCGCTCGGCTGCCAGTCGGGCAACTGCCCATCGAGCCCATTGAACGACAGCCAGCTCAGGTCGCTGTGGATAACACCCTTGGCCCGGCGCCATGGCCAGGCCTGGAGAAAGGCACGCAATCTCGCCGCGTCGAAGCGTTGGCTGGGGTGCCAGCGCCAGCCGATGCTCCAGCCACCTTCGCCCTGCTGGGCCTGGCATAGCGGCCGGCTTGGATCTGTCCACAGGGCGGCAAGCGCCGGACCTGGATTGTCCACAAGCTGTCGGCTTGTATCAGAACTGCCCTTCCCTTCTGTGGAAAACCCTGGCAGCCGGATCAACGGCAGGGCGCCATGATCAACCCAAACCTTAGGTAGCTCGGGTAGTCTGTCAGTTATCAACAGGCGAGTCTGGCTGTCCACAGGGGACGACTTGTTCAACACCAGCAACCCTGAAGTGGGCAACGCCAATTGCTGCGCTTCAGGCAAGGCTTCGCCATGGGCCAGGGCCTGGGCATCCAGCACCATGAGCAGTGGTTGCACGGCCAATACGTCCGTCCAAGGTACTTGCTCCAGTTGTTGAAGCAACTGCAGGGGATGACCCAGGCCCGAAGGCTCGATGAACAAGCGATCGGGGCGTGCCTTGCGCAGGAGACGTCCCAGCCCGACCTGGAACGGCGCGCCGTTGACGCAGCACAGGCAGCCCCCCGCCACTTCGCCAATGGCAATGCCGTCTTCATCGCCGGCCAACAGTGCGGCATCCAAGCCAATCTGCCCGAATTCGTTGACCAGCACCGCCCAGCGTTCGTTAGCCGGACGCTGGCTCATCAGATGGCGGATCAAGCTGGTCTTGCCGGCCCCCAAAGGGCCGGCGATCACATGAGTGGGAATGTTCTGCAGCATGGCTCGGTGTCGGGTCGGGGTTGATGCAAGTCTATCGCGAGCCAAAGCAACACGACACACACACTCTGTAGGAGCGGCTTCAGCCGCGATCACCCGCCAAGCGGGTGCCAGACACTGCGTTGCCTGCATCGCGGCTAAAGCCGCTCCTACAGTTCCCGGCGCGATAGTGGGTGATACTTAGGCCAACCAATCCAGGCTCAGCAATAGCCGCCGCTCATTTGAAGAAGCCTGCGGCGAACGGTGGATAAGTCCGGCACCCTCGTTACCGTGCCATTTCTCACCCTTGAGCAATGCGACATCACCCACCGCCAGGCGACGAATGTTATCCACAGACGGCTGGTCACCGAGCAAGCGTGATCGATCAATTGCAGCTTCTTCCAACCACTCGCTGCCTGCGCCTGCATAACTGCTCAACAACCGCAGCGGCACATGATCCACATGGAAACGGGGGCACATCGCACTGTCCAGCACACGCAGACGCAACCCGACCCGTCGAGCGCCCAACAGGCAGGTGTAGGCCGCCACCAGCCAGCACACGTCGGCGACAAAGCCGTCATAGCCATGTAGGTCCTGCGTCTCCCTGAGCAAACCTGGCAGCCGGGGTGGCTGACGCTCATCCACCTCGATCACCCGCTCATCCGTCAGCGTCTGGCCAAGGCTGAGTACCAGTGCGGCGAAGTCTTCTACCTGGGCGGGCAGCCGTCGCTGCCATACCGCCAGGTTGACGCCCTCCTGAAGAATCTCCGTCATGACCTGGGGCGACGCACCGAACGCCTGGCGGATATCCACAGCCCTCACGCGGCCACCTCTTCGTGCCAGCCACCGAACGGATCAGGCAGCCGTAACCAGGCCAGCGGTCCCAGTTCCATTTCGTCATCATCCAGCAGACAGGCATCCAGCTCTGTGGATAACCTTGCAAAGTCGATGTTCTGCCCGATGAACACCAGTTCCTGCCGGCAGTCGCCCGCTTCAGGCGACCACTGCTTGAGAATCGCGGCCCGATCGTCTCCATCCTGCGGCCACTGTTCACGTGGCACAAAGCGCCACCAGCGACCTGCCAGGCCATGACGCATCATGCCACCGGCCTGGGACCAACTGCCGGCTTCCTGATACTTGCTGGCAAGCCAGAAGAACCCCTTCGAGCGCAGCAACCGCCCATTGCTCCAGGGTTTGTGGATAAAGTCGTGGAAGCGTTGCGGATGGAACGGCCGGCGCGCCTGCCAGGTGGTCGCGGCGATACCGTACTCCTCGGTTTCCGGCACATGCTCGCCCCGCAGTTCCTGTAACCAGCCCGGTGCCTGGGCGGCCTGGTCGAAATCGAAAAGACCGGTGTCGAGGATGCGCGAAAGCGCGACCTGGCCCATCACCATGGGCAGGATCTGTGCTCGGGCATTGAGGCCGCGCAGAATGGCGATCAATTCTTCACGTTCGTGTTGGCTGATCAGGTCGATCTTGCTCAGCAACAGCACATCGGCGAATTCGACCTGTTCAATCAACAGGTCGCTGATCGAACGCTCATCCTCCTCACCCAAGGTTTCACCACGGCTGGCAAGGCTGTCGGCAGCCTGGTAGTCGCGCAGGAAATTGAGGCCGTCGACTACCGTGACCATGGTATCCAGCCGCGCCATGTCGGAGAGGCTGCGGCCCTGTTCGTCACGGAACGTGAACGTCTCGGCCACCGGCAAGGGTTCGGAGATGCCGGTCGACTCGATCAACAGGTAATCGAAGCGTCCCTCCCGCGCCAGCCGGGCAACTTCCTCCAGCAGGTCTTCGCGCAGGGTGCAGCAGATGCAGCCATTGCTCATCTCCACCAGTTTTTCTTCGGCGCGGTTGAGGCTGACATTGCGCTGGACTTCACTGGCATCGATATTGATTTCACTCATGTCATTGACGATCACCGCGACACGCAGGTCGTCGCGATTGCGCAGGACATGGTTGAGCAGCGTGCTCTTGCCGGCGCCCAGGAAGCCGGACAGCACGGTGACGGGAAGACGGTTGGGCATGACGAACCTCATCGGGCGGGCGCATTCGAAACGATGCATTGCACAATGTTATATTATAACAATACAATTTAGCCAAGCCGCTTTGGCCGAACGGTTGTCTGGAGAGCGCCATGAAATCACTTGGCATCGCTGCATTGCTGCTGGTCATCCTGCCGGCCCCGATATTTGCCATGCCCCACACCGACCTCGCCCTTTGCACCCGCAGCGCCACCTTGCTCGCCTGCCAGGACAGCCAGGGCAACTACTACAGTGTTCGCACCGAAGGCAGCACCTTCTACCTGCGCGGCTATGAAGTGGCAGGCAAACGGTTGTGGGCGCAAACCAACAGCCGCCATGGCCCGCTGACCTTCTTCACCGGCCTGGCCAGCGACGGTGAAGCCTGGGTCGGCTACAGCCGGCGCGTCGGCTGGACCACCCTCAATCGTGTTTCCAGTTCCAGCGGCCAACGCTTTGACCTGCATTGCAGCCTGATCGGCGGCTGCCGCTGAACGCCCCCTTCCCAGGAACTTGCCATGACCAGCCTTACCCTTCCCGATATCGCCAAACAGAGTGCACAACAACCCTTGCCACTGGACTGGGTGGGCATGTGCGGTATTGCCGTGCCGTTGCAGTTCGAGGGGCGCCACCTGAGTGCGTTCGCCGATGCGGGGGTCAGCCTGGATGACGGCTCGGCGCGGGGCATTCATATGTCACGGCTGTACCTGGCGCTGGAGGCGCTGGAAGGAGAAGCGCTGACCCCATGGCTCATTCGCCGGGTACTCGGGCAGTTCCTGCTCAGTCATGAGGGCCTTTCGCACAGCGCTCACCTGCGCCTGCAGTTCGATCACCTGCTCAAGCGCCCTGCTCTGGTCAGCCCGCTGGCCGGTTGGAAACGCTACCCCGTGACCATCGATACGCGACTGAACAATGAAATGTTCCACGTGGAACTATCCGTAGACATTCCCTACTCCTCGACCTGCCCTTGCTCAGCGGCGCTGGCCAGGCAGCTGATCCAGGCGCAGTTCGACAGGGATTTCGCGGAAGAGGTACCGAACAGGCAGAGCATGAGGGCATGGTTGGGCAGCAGCAGCGGTATCGTTGCAACACCCCATAGCCAGCGCAGCATGGCCAAGCTAAAGGTACACCTGGTGGGAGATGAGATGCCGATCACCGCGTTGATCGACAAGGCCGAAGCTGCCCTGGGCACAGCGGTACAGACCGCTGTGAAGCGTGCCGACGAGCAGGCCTTCGCCTTGGCAAATGGACAGAACCTGATGTTCTGCGAAGATGCCGCCCGACGCCTGAACCTGGCCTTGCGCCAGATCGATTGGGTCGCGGGGTTCACTGTGCGCGTGGAACATGCAGAAAGCCTGCATGCCCACGACGCGGTGGCGGTGAGTCGTTTCCAGAGGTGAGGCGATCAGCTGCGCGGCTTCACTGTTCCACAGTCGTTGCCCAGCCATACCGCCCGGGTGTCCATGCTGCCGGCCTGCTGAACCCCAGACGCATTGAAGGTGCCATTGACCTTGGTCAGGAACTCCCGGTCGCTGAGGAACGTGGCCTGGCCTTGCCCCTGAGCCTTCGGGCAGCTGAACTGGAACTTCCAGACATTGCCAGTGCGCTCGGTGATCTTCTGGGTGCACCCGGACTGCGGATCCTGCAGCGGGATGTCATTGGTGCGGACCTGCTCCGGCGTCAGGCACGAGCGCACGCCCTTGCCACCCACGCTAATGCCCTGCTTGGCTAGCACCCCCTCCATCATTGCCCGCTGTTCGGGCGGCAGGTTCTTCAGTTGGCCCAGCATGAAGGCCATGTCCGGCAATGGCTTGCCATCGACCTGCATGTTGCTGGTGGTCAGCTCCCACAAGCCGGGTTGCAACATCTGCGCATGTACCAGCGGGCTGCCCAGTCCCAGGACCAGGGCAAGCAGTGGCAGACGAATCTTCATGGATCTAGGCTCCTCGAAATACCGGCTCCGGCCGGACTGTGCCGTTAGACGTCATTTTCCCCCACAGGTTGCAGCCCACCCCACGAACGTGGTCTGTTAGGCAGCAGTGTGATTGGCAAGCAGGATGCGTATGGATTACCACAGCCCCTACTTCTTCGGTTACTTGATCGGCCTGATTCATCTGCTCGGCATCATCGCTGCGCTACACGCGGTGTTCACCGTACGCACCGCACAAGGTGCGATCGCATGGGCCTTGTCATTGCTGTTCATCCCCTACTTCACCCTCATCCCCTACCTGATCTTCGGGGCCCGTTCGTTCTACGCCTATATCCAGGCGCGCCGCCAGGCCAACCAGGAAATGCACGTGGCCATGGCCAACCTCAACTGGCGCCCCTGGGTGGAAGAGGCGTTGACCGCGCGCGAGTCCGACAGTTACGCAGCCTTGCGAGCGATGCCCAAGCTCGGGCGGATGCCTTGCCTGGCCAATAATGAGGTCAAGCTGCTGATCGACGGCGAAGCCACCTTCAAGGCGATCTTCTCTGCCATCGAAGCCGCCCGGAACACGGTGCTGGTGCAATTCTTCATCATCCACGACGATGCCCTGGGCAGGCAGTTGCAACAGTTGCTGATACGAAAGGCCGCCGAAGGGGTACAGGTATTCGTGCTCTATGACCGGGTCGGCAGCCACGCCTTGCCGGGCAGCTACAGCCAGGTGCTGCGGGACGGCGGTGTGCAGATCCAGGCGTTCGCCACCCGCCGCGGTTGGTTCAACCGCTTCCAGGTCAACTTCCGCAACCACCGCAAGATCGTCGTGGTGGATGGCTTGCGTGGTTTCCTGGGTGGGCACAACGTGGGGGATGAGTACCTCGGCGCCAATCCCCATCTGTCGCCCTGGCGCGACACCCATGTGCAGATCGCCGGCCCGGTGCTGGCCTGCCTGCAGGAGTCGTTCGCCGAGGACTGGTACTGGGCCACGCGCCAGCTGCCGCCGCTGATCCTGCCAGACACCTACCCCGAGAACGGCGTGCTCTGCCAGGCGCTGGCCAGTGGCCCGGCGGACCCGCAGGAAACCTGTGCGCTGTTCTTCCTCGAGGCCATCCACTCGGCCACCCGCCGCGTGTGGATCACCAGCCCCTACTTCATACCCGACGAAGCGATTTTCGCGGCCCTGCGCCTGGCTGTGTTGCGCGGGGTGGATGTTCGCGTCCTGATCCCCTCGCGCCCGGATCATCGCATCGTCTACGCCGCCTCCAGCCTGTTCGCCTTCGAGGCGGTACGTGCCGGGGTGCGCATGTTCCGTTACCAGCCGGGGTTCCTGCACCAGAAGGTGGTGCTGGTGGACGATGAGGTAAGCGCGATCGGCAGCGCCAACCTGGACAACCGCTCCTTCCGCCTGAATTTCGAGATCACCCTGCTGACCGTCGATCGAGCCTTCGCGGACCAGGTGGAGCAAATGCTGCAAACTGACTTCGACCAGGCACGGGAGATCACAGCGGAGGACAGTCGCGATACCCACCGCCTGCAACAGTTGGGGATGCGCATCGCGCGATTGATTTCACCGATCCTTTAAAGCCAAGGGCCTGCTTGAAGCAGGCCCTTGGCGTCTCAGCGGTAGAGATCCTCACGCGTCCACGGCAGGTCATGGTGGCCGTCCGCGTAGGGTTTCACAGCGAGAATCTGGTGCAGGTTGATCCAACCCTTGGAGAACGCGTAGGCACAGCCGGCCAGGTACAGGCGCCAGATACGCAGGGCCTGCTCAGGCACCAGCGCTGCCGCGCGGTGCAGCTGGTTCTCCAGGTTCTCGCTCCAATGGTTGAGGGTCTTGGCGTAGTGCAGGCGCAAGCTCTCCACATCCACCACTTCCAGGCCCACCTCACCAATGCTGGCGCTGATCATCGAGATGTGTGGCAGCTCGCCATGGGGGAAGACATAGCGGTCAATGAACTCACCCGCGCCACGCCCGACCGGGCGGCCGTCCACATGCTTGGCGGTGATGCCGTGGTTCATCACCAGGCCACCCTCGCGCACCGCGCTGAACAACTTCCGGCAATACAGTTCCAGGTTGGCATGGCCGACATGTTCGAACATGCCCACACTGACCACCTTGTCGAAACGGCCATCCTCGGGCAGGTCGCGGTAGTCGAGAATCCGCAGGTCGACCTTGTCGTCCAGCCCCTCTTCCTTGACCCGTTCACGGGCCAACTGCAATTGCTCCTTGCTCAGGGTGATACCGAACACCCTGGCGCCGTATTCACGGGCAGCGAAACGCGCCAGCCCACCCCAGCCGCAACCGACATCGAGCAGGTACTCCCCGGCCTGCAAGCGCAGCTTGCGGCACAGGAGATCGAACTTGTCCTGTTGGGCCTGGGCCAGGGTGTTGTCGGGCTCCTTGAAGTAGGCGCAGGAGTAGGCCATGTCCGGATCCAGCCACAGCTGATAGAACTCATTGGACAGGTCGTAGTGATAGGAGATGGCTTCGGCGTCGGTGCGCTTGTCGTGCGCGGTACGGACGGCCTGCGGTTCGTCTTCACCCTTGAGCAGCGCTTCACTGAGCTCGTCACAGACGCGGATGACCTCCCCGATATCGCCTTCCAGCTCCAGCTTGCCCTCGACGAAGGCTGCACCAAGCTCGGCCAGGCTGGGGTGGGTGAGCTGGGCGATCAGTTGGGGTTCCTTGACCAGGATGGTGACCTGCGGGCTGGGCCCGAGATCGAAGTGGTTGCCGTCCCACAGCTTGACGCGCAAAGGCAAGTGCAGGCTCTGCAACGCGGGTGGAAGTTGCGCAAGCATTCATGACCCTCCCTATCTTTGATTCGGGACGCCACGCCTTACATTACGGACGTCACCGGATCAGGGTAGTTCATTCGTGCGAAGTTTCCGTTAATCGCGACCATGGTCTAGAACTATCTGGCGCAGCGATCTCAACAGATTGTATACAATCTTTCGCGCTCGGACTAACCTTGTGCCCCTCTTCGCTTCCTCACTCTGGAGTAGAACCCATGAAATCCTATGACGTGGTGATCATCGGCGGCGGCCCCGGCGGCTACAACGCAGCCATCCGTGCCGGCCAGCTGGGTCTGAGCGTGGCCTGTGTCGAAGGCCGTTCGACCCTCGGCGGCACCTGCCTGAACGTGGGCTGCATGCCCTCCAAGGCACTGCTGCACGCCTCCGAGCTGTTCGAAGCGGCCAGTGGCGAGGAATTCGCGCACCTGGGTATCGAGGTCAAGCCGACCCTGAACCTGGCCCAGATGATGAAGCAGAAAGACGAGAGCGTGACCGGCCTGACCAAGGGCATCGAGTACCTGTTCCGCAAGAACAAGGTCGATTGGGTCAAGGGCTGGGGCCGCCTGGACGGTGTCGGCAAGGTGATCGTCAAGGCCGAGGACGGCAGCGAGACCACCTTGCAGGCCAAGGACATCGTCATCGCCACCGGCTCCGAACCCACGCCACTGCCCGGCGTGACCATCGATAACCAGCGCATCATCGACTCCACCGGTGCGCTCGCTCTGCCCCAGGTTCCCAAGCACCTGGTGGTGATTGGCGCTGGTGTGATCGGCCTGGAGCTGGGTTCGGTATGGCGTCGCCTGGGCGCCGAAGTGACCGTGATCGAGTACCTGGACCGCATCTGCCCAGGCACCGACAACGAGACTGCGAAGACGCTGCAGAAGGCCTTGGCCAAGCAGGGCATGACCTTCAAGCTCGGCAGCAAGGTGACTCAGGCCACGGCCTCGGCCGACGGTGTCAGCCTGACCCTGGAGCCCGCCGCCGGTGGCACCGCCGAAACCCTGCAGGCCGACTACGTGTTGGTGGCCATCGGCCGGCGCCCATACACCCAGGGCCTGAACCTGGAGAGCGTGGGGCTGGAAACCGACAAGCGCGGCATGCTCGCCAACGATCACCACCGCAGTTCGGTGCCCGGCATCTGGGTGATCGGCGACGTCACTTCAGGCTCCATGCTGGCGCACAAGGCCGAGGACGAAGCGGTTGCCTGCATCGAGCGCATCGCCGGCAAGCCCCATGAGGTCAACTACAACCTGATTCCGGGCGTCATCTATACCCGCCCCGAACTGGCCACGGTCGGCAAGACCGAAGAGCAGCTCAAGGCCGAGGGCCGCGCCTACAAGGTCGGCAAGTTCCCCTTCACCGCCAACAGCCGCGCCAAGATCAACCACGAGACCGAGGGCTTCGCCAAGGTCATCGCCGATGCCAACACCGACGAAGTACTGGGCGTGCATCTGGTTGGCCCGAGCGTCAGCGAGATGATCGGTGAGTTCTGCGTGGCGATGGAGTTCGCCGCCTCCGCCGAAGACATCGCCTTGATCTGCCACCCCCACCCGACCCGTTCCGAGGCCCTGCGCCAGGCGGCGATGAATGTGGATGGCAAGGCAATGCAGATCTGATCGCCCCGCCGGCAGGCTTGCTCCCCCGTAGGAGCCGGCTTGCCGGCGAACCGTCTTCAGCCGTGCGCCAGCTTCTTGTCCACCCCGTCCCGAAACCGCGAGGCCAGGAACGGCGTGATATCCAGCGGCAACGCCTCATTGTGGACAACCTTGTCCAACAGCACCCCGGTAATGGCCGACGTGAGAATCCCGGTACGGAAGTGTCCACAGGCATTGAAATAGCCCTGAACATTATCCACAGGCCCGAGAATCGGCAGCTCATCCGGTGACCCCGGACGCAGCCCGGCCCAGGTACGCTTGAGATTGACCTGTGCCAACTGCGGCACGCAGCGTATCGCCCCCTGCACCAACCCATTGATCTCCGGGAAGGTATTGCTGACATCGAAGCCCTTCTCTTCGGTCGTGCTGCCGATCAGGATCTCGCCGTTGTCCTTCTGCGCCATGTAGCAATCGCTGGTGGTCAGGCAGCCATCGAGCAGCTTGGGCAGGCGCTCGGTCAGGACGATCTGGCCCTTCACCGGCTTGACCGGAATGCTCTCCCCCGTCGCCCACTCACTGAGTTCGGCCGCCCACGCGCCAGCAGCGTTGATCAATGTGCCGCAGTGGAACTCGCCGGCTTCGGCGGTGCGCACGCCCTTGATCCGCGAACCTTCGTGCAGTACGCCGGTGATGTTCACGTTGGGGTACAGGTCGACGCCGTTTTGCCGCGCCGCCTCCATGAACGCATCGCCCAGGCGGAACGGGCTGACCTGGTGATCGCACAGGAACTCCAGCGCACCGGTGGCCTTCAACGTCACCGCTGGCTCAGTGGCACGCAGTGCATCACGGTCAAGCCAGCGTACCTGGTCGGCCAGGTGAGGGATCTGCTTGACGATGTGCTCGGCGTACAACTGGTCCTCTTCATCCTGGATGATGTATTTGAGCCCGGTGCGCTCGAACTTGAAGTCCATGCCGTGGCGCTCGATCAATTCCTGGTGCAGCTGTGGATAAATCGCGTTGGACTGCAGGGCGAAATCGAAAAAGCACTGCGGCAGGATATGCGGCGTGCTGGAATCCACCGCCACGGCCGCGCCGTGGGCCTCGCGCTTGCTACGCGTGGACATCATGCGGAAGAAGATCACCCCGCACCCCAGCCCCACCGATTCACCGATGGCCCATAGCCCGCCCGCCGAAGCTCGGGTGGCGTTGCCTGGGCGCTTGCAATCGATCAGCGCGATCTTCAGGTTGCCGCGCTTGGACAACTGGTAGGCACAGGACGCCCCGATCACCCCGCCGCCCGCAATGATGATGTCGTAATGCTTGTTCATGCTCAGGCCTCCGTGGCAAGTTGTTCGAATGCGGAAAACGGAATCGGGTCCACCGGGAAGCGCGGCCGCAGCCAGCCTACATCCTTGCGCCCGGTGGCGCTGCGCAGGCGATCGCTGCAATAGCCGACGCACATGCGCCCCTGGCAGTCGCCCATGCTCACCCGGGTGCGCATCTTCAGGCTGGCCATGTCCTGC
The DNA here is from genome assembly GCF_023757525.1 of Pseudomonas sp. MWU13-3659. Classification (NCBI taxonomy): domain Bacteria; kingdom Pseudomonadati; phylum Pseudomonadota; class Gammaproteobacteria; order Pseudomonadales; family Pseudomonadaceae; genus Pseudomonas; species Pseudomonas sp. MWU13-3659. Next base: position 241,711 of record NZ_JAMSHW010000005.1, read on the forward strand.
ACGCCCTGCTCCAGGGCCAGGTCGATCTGGTCGCGGGTCACGTGCTCGCAGCGGCAGATCACCGTGTCAGCCTGTGGCAGGTCGATCTGTGCGGCGCCACGCGCGGTGTAGCGTTCCACGCCAGAACGGAAACGCTTGATCGCCGCCAGCTTGCCCAGGTACCGCTCGCGCCGTTCGATAGCGTTCTCGGCATCGAGCTTGCCCATCTGCTGGAGCATCGACACCGCGGCGATACGCCCGGTCAGCATGGCCGCCTCCCCGCCACGAATACCGGCCATGTCGCCGGCCAGGTGCACATTGGGTCGGCTGCTCTGCTGCCAGACGTTGCACTCGGCACGCAGGTAGCCGTCCTCGCTGAACCCATGCGCCAGCCCCAATTGCTGGCTGAGCTGGGTGCGCGGGATGAAACCGTAGCCCACGGCCAGCGTCTGCACCGACTCGCGCTGGACGCGGGTCATGTCCGGCTTCCAGTCCTGGGTATAGGGCGCAACGCTGACTTCGCGCAACTCCCCTTCCCCAGTGGCGCCAACCACACCCCAGCCATAGTGCATGGGGATACCGTTTAGCTTCATGTAGGCGAGCATGCTCAAGCCATCGAGGAACAACTGCGGCTTGTTCATCAGCGCCAGGCTTTCCTTGGCGATGCGGTTGAACGAACAGGCTTCGTACACGCCAGCGACCTTGGCGCCAGCGGCGTGCAGCTGGCAGGCCACCAGCGGCAGCAGCGGCCCGGTGCCGGCGATCAGGGTGCTGCCCAGAGGTTTGACCACGCCGCTCTTGATCTGCAGTTGCAGCCCACCCAGCAGGATGACGCCCGGTAGCGTCCAGCCCGGGAACGGCACGTTGCGTTCATGACAGCCGGCGGCCAGCAGCAGGTGGGAATAGTCGATCTCGTGCAGTTGCTCATCGCCGTCGAGCACCATCAGGCGCTGGTCATCCCCACCCACCACTCGGTGGTTCAGGCGCAGGTCGATGTGTTGGGCGCTGGCGGCAAAATCCTCGTGCAGCTTGTTCAGTGCCTTGGTGTAGCGTGGCCCCAGGTACCCCAGGTCGACACCCGCGCGCAGCGGGCCGCGATAGACCACCCCGCCAGGGCGCGACGCTTCATCGAACAACAGGCAATCGACACCATGCTCGGCCAGCTCGATGGCCGCGCCCATGCCAGCCGAACCACCACCAACGATCACAGGACGCAGGCTCATGGACGCTCCTCCTCTTGCACGCGGTTGACCTCGGTCTCCACGCGCATGCCGGGCCTCACCACGGTCTGGCAGGCTCGACGCTTGGGCCGGCCATCGATCTGCACCAGGCAGCAGTGGCAGACACCCATGCCGCAATAAGCACCGCTGAGCTGCCCGTGATCATTGATTGCCAATTGGCGCAGGCCGACCGCGTTGAGCACACTGAGGACGGTTTCACCCGCGCTCGCCACGGTGGGCAGACCGTTGACCAGCAAGGTCATCTCGGCGTCCTCCAGCGGCTGAATATCGTACTTTCGTTCCAGAATCTGCATTTCTTGTCGTCCTTGGTTGCTGGTGAGACGGCGACGTTAGGTGAAACGCAGTGTGAAAACATTGATCCATGCCAGATGCCGGTCGTAGGGGTTTTCCTCAGATGACGAACTGCAACCTGGGTCACGATCCGGACAACATGTTTGGTCATGCCGATGTGGCTGCCGCAAATGAAAACGCCCCTGGCTAGCAGGGGCGTTTTCTCGACAGTGGATGTTGCGATGGCCTTACTCGACCGTCACCGACTTGGCCAGGTTGCGCGGCTGGTCGACATCGGTGCCCTTGAGCACGGCGACGTAGTACGACAGCAACTGCAGCGGGATGGTGTAGAGGATCGGCGCCAAGGCGTCGTTGATGTGCGGCACCTTGATCACGTGGGTGCCCTCGCCATTGCTCATGCCGGCGTTCTCATCGGCGAATACCACCAGCTCGCCACCACGGGCGCGCACTTCCTGCAGGTTGGACTTGAGCTTTTCCAGCAGCTCATTGTTCGGCGCCACGGTGACCACCGGCATGTCATTGTCCACCAGCGCCAGCGGGCCGTGCTTGAGCTCACCGGCCGGGTAGGCTTCAGCGTGGATGTAGGAGATTTCCTTGAGCTTGAGCGCGCCTTCCATCGCCACCGGGTACTGGGCACCGCGGCCGAGGAACAGGGTGTGGTGCTTGTCAGCGAACAGCTCGGCGGTCTTCTCGACCACGCTGTCCATCGCCAGGGCTTCACCCAGGCGCGCAGGTAGGCGACGCAGCTCTTCCACCAGCTCGGCTTCGACACCGGCTTCCAGGGTGCCGCGCACTTGGCCCAGGGCCAGGGTCAGCAGCATCAGCGACACCAGCTGGGTGGTGAACGCCTTGGTGGAAGCCACACCGATTTCCGGACCCGCCAGGGTCAGCAGGGTCAGGTCGGATTCACGCACCAGCGAGCTGATACCAACGTTACAGATCGCCAGGCTGCCCAGGAAGCCCAGCTCCTTGGCATTGCGCAGGGCTGCCAGGGTATCGGCGGTCTCGCCCGACTGGGAGATGGAGACGAACAGGGTGTCTGGCTGTACAACGACCTTGCGGTAGCGGAACTCACTGGCCACTTCCACCTGGCACGGGATACCGGCCAGGCTTTCGAGCCAGTAACGGGCAACCATGCCGGCGTGGTAGCTGGTACCGCAGGCGACGATCTGCACATTACGCACTTTGGCGAACAGCTCGGCCGCTTTCGGGCCGAAGGCTTGGACCATGACGTGGTCTTTGCCCAGGCGACCTTCCAGGGTACGCTGCACCACGGTCGGCTGCTCATGGATCTCCTTGAGCATGAAGTGGCGGAACGCGCCCTTGTCGGCGGCTTCGGCGCCTTCGTGATACTGCACGGTTTCACGCTGGACGGGGTGGCCGGCCTGATCCCAGACCTTCACCTGGTCGCGGCGGATCTCGGCGATGTCGCCCTCCTCCAGGTACATGAAGCGGTCTGTGACCTGGCGCAGGGCCAACTGGTCGGAGGCGAGGAAGTTTTCACCGAGACCCAGGCCGATCACCAGCGGGCTGCCACTGCGCGCGGCCACCAGGCGATCGGGCTGAGCCTTGTTGATCAACGCCAGGCCATAGGCGCCGTGCAGGCGCTTGACTACAGACTTGAGGGCATCGGTGAGGTCCGGGATGCTCTTGAGGGTGTGGTGGATCAGGTGGACGATGACCTCGGTGTCAGTCTGCGAGACGAACACATAACCCAGCCCCTTGAGTTCCTCACGCAGCTCTTCGTGGTTTTCGATGATGCCGTTGTGCACCACCGCTACATCGCTGCCAGAGAAGTGCGGGTGGGCATTACCCTCGGTCGGCGCACCATGGGTGGCCCAACGGGTGTGGGCGATGCCCAGCTGGCCGATCAGCGGGTCGGCGGCATTGGCGGCGTCCAGTTCGGCGACCTTGCCGATGCGGCGGCGACGCTGCAGTTCACCCTGCTGGGTGTAAACAGCCAGGCCGGCGCTGTCATAGCCGCGGTACTCGAGGCGTTTGAGGCCTTCGATGAGGATGGCTGTGATGTTGCGCTCGGCTACGGCACCAACGATTCCACACATGGTTATTGCTCCTGGCTGATCGCGGCACAGATCAAGTTGATGCCGCGGGCTTGAATGTGTTCGCGTGCCGCTGTGGGCAGGCGTTCGTCTGTAATAAGGGTGTGCACGCTGCCCCAGGGCAGCTCGAGGTTGGGGATCTTGCGTCCGACCTTGTCGGACTCGACCATCACGATCACCTCACGGGCCACTTCGGCCATGACCCGGCTCAGGCCGAGCAGTTCATTGAAGGTCGTAGTGCCACGGTTGAGGTCGATGCCATCGGCACCAATGAACAACTGGTCGAAATCGTAGGAGCGCAGAACCTGCTCGGCGACCTGCCCCTGGAACGATTCGGAATGCGGATCCCAAGTGCCACCGGTCATCAGCAGCACTGGCTCGTGCTCGAGCTCGCTGATGGCGCGGGCCACGTTCAAGGAATTGGTCATCACCACCAGCCCCGGCTGGCGCCCCAGCTCCGGGATCATGGCGGCCGTGGTGCTGCCGCTGTCGATGATGATGCGCGCGTGTTCGCGAATCCGGCCCACGGCGGCCCGGGCGATGGCTTTCTTGTAAGCAGAAACGGGCTGTGCGGGTTCGCCCAGCATTTCTTGCGGAACGGGTACTGCACCACCGTAGCGGCGCAGCAACAGGCCGTGGGATTCAAGCGCCGCGAGATCCTTGCGGATAGTCACTTCCGAGGTTTCGAAGCGCTTGGCCAGCGCATCCACACTTACCTCGCCCTGCTCGCTGAGCAAGGCCAGTATGTTACGGCGGCGTTGGGGCGTGTTTCGTTTCGACATTGGCTCTTAAGTTTCGATTCGAAAGATAATGGTTGCAATCAAAACTCAAGTTTGGGGATTCGTCAAGGTTAGCGATCAGAAATCGCAGGCTGTGTATAAGTGGCCGATGTTCATAAGACGCATTCGCTCTGCGAGAGTCTCTTCGCCGTATAGACCCGCTTTCATGGAACTAACTGTTGTAGGAGCGGCTTTAGCCGCGATCACCCGCGAGCACCGCGTTGCCTGTATCGCGGCTAAAGCCGCTCCTACAGACAATAAAAAAGCCGACTTATTCACATAAGTCGGCTTTCGATCGAAAGGGCTGTGGATAATCAGCTCTTCTTGATCTTCTCTGGCCGTTTCCAGCCGTCGATATTGCGTTGACGGGCCCGTGCTACAGCCAGTTGCCCGCCTTCCACCGCCTGAGTGATGGTCGAACCCGCCGCCGTGGTGGCCCCGGCCTGGATTTCCACAGGTGCCACCAGCGAGTTGTTGGAACCGATGAACACATCCTCGCCCATTACGGTGCGGAACTTGTTGGCACCATCGTAGTTGCAGGTAATGGTACCGGCACCGATGTTGGTGCGCGCGCCGATCTCGGCATCCCCCAGGTAGGTCAGGTGACCAGCCTTGGCGCCCTCGCCCAGGTGCGCGTTCTTCAGTTCGACGAAGTTACCCACATGGGCCTTGGCGTCCAGCACACTGCCTGGACGCAGGCGAGCGAACGGGCCGGCGTCGCTGCCTTCGCCCATCACCGCGCCTTCGATATGGCTGTTGGCCTTGATCACCACGCCCTTGCGCAGGGTGCTGTCCTTGATCACGCAGTTGGGGCCGATCTGCACGTCATCCTCGATGACCACCTTGCCTTCGAGAATCACGTTGATATCGATCAGCACATCGCGGCCGACGATGACTTCGCCACGCACGTCGAAACGCGCAGGATCACGCAGGGTCACGCCCTGGGCCATTAGGCGGCGGCCTTCACGCAGCTGGTAATGACGCTCAAGTTCGGACAGCTGGCGGCGGTCGTTCGCCCCTTGCACCTCCATTGGATCGTGGGGTTGCTCGGTGGCTACCACCAGGCCGTCGGATACGGCCATGGCGATCACATCGGTGAGGTAGTACTCGCCCTGGGCGTTGTTGTTGGACAAACGGCCCATCCAGTCGGCCAAGCGCGCTGCGGGCATGGCGAGAATGCCGGTGTTGCCTTCCTTGATCGCCTTCTGCGCTTCGCTGGCGTCCTTGTGCTCGACGATAGCAGTCACGTTACCCGCCGCGTCGCGCACGATGCGACCGTAACCCGTCGGGTCCTGCAACGTCACGGTGAGCAGGCCCAATTGCTGCTCGCTGACCTTGGCCAGCAGGCGCTGCAGGGTTTCCACCTCGATCAACGGCACATCGCCGTACAGCACCAGCACGGTTTCAGAAGCAATTGCCGGCAGCGCCTGAGCCACGGCATGGCCGGTACCGAGTTGTTTGTCCTGCATGACGAAGTTCAGATCGTCTGCGGCCAGTCGCTCGCGTACCTGCTCGGCGCCATGGCCGATGACCACGTGGATACCTTGGGGCTGCAGCTGGCGCGCGCTGTGGATAACATGGCCAAGCATGGAGTTGCCGGCGACCGGGTGCAGCACCTTGGGCAGTGCGGAACGCATACGAGTGCCCTGGCCTGCGGCGAGAATGACGATATCGAGGGACATGACTGGCTACCAATCCTGGGCGGTCAGGGACGTGACCGAAGAGGGAATTTCAGAAAAAGAAAAAGGGTAGCCGAGGCTACCCTTTAACTCAATCGCAATGGAAGTGACCGGCCAAAGCCAGATTACTTGCCTTTGCGCAATTGCTGGACAGTGCGCAACTGAGCTGCAGCCTCGGCCAGACGTGCGGCAGCAGCGCCGTAGTCGAAGTCCGAGCTTTTCGCATTCAGGGCGTTCTCGGCAGCCTTGAGGGCTTCCTGAGCCTGAGCTTCGTCCAGGTCGGCAGCACGCTGCACGGTGTCGGCAAGAACCTTGACCATGTTCGGCTGCACTTCGAGGAAGCCACCGGAGATGTAGAACACCTCACGATCGCCACCTTGCTTGGTCAGCGTGATCGGACCTGGCTTGAGATTGGTGATCAGCGGCGCGTGGCCTGGAGCGATACCCAGATCGCCCAGGTTGCCGTGCGCTACTACCATCTCGACCAGGCCGGAGAAGATCTCTCCTTCCGCGCTGACGATATCGCAATGGACTGTCATAGCCATCTGCTTGCCTCAACCTGAAAAGCGCCCCTTGCGGGGCGCCGGGATTACAGTTTCTTGGCTTTCTCGATCGCTTCGTCGATGCTGCCGACCATGTAGAACGCTTGTTCTGGCAGGTGGTCGTAGTCACCTTTGAGGATGCCGCTGAAGCCAGCGATGGTGTCCTTGAGCGAAACGTACTTGCCTGGCGAGCCGGTGAAGACTTCGGCCACGAAGAACGGCTGCGACAGGAAGCGCTGGATCTTACGAGCGCGGGCAACCAGTTGCTTGTCGGCTTCGGACAGTTCGTCCATACCCAGGATCGCGATGATGTCCTTCAGCTCTTTGTAGCGCTGCAGAACATACTGAACGCCACGAGCGGTCTCGTAGTGCTCGGTACCGATCACGTTCGGGTCCAGCTGGCGCGAAGTCGAGTCCAGTGGGTCGACCGCTGGGTAGATACCCAGGGAAGCAATGTCACGGGACAGAACGACGGTGGCGTCCAAGTGGGCGAAGGTAGTCGCTGGCGACGGGTCGGTCAGGTCGTCCGCAGGTACGTATACGGCCTGGACGGAGGTGATCGAACCTTCCTTGGTCGAAGTGATGCGCTCTTGCAGAACGCCCATCTCTTCGGCCAGGGTCGGCTGGTAACCTACTGCCGAAGGCATACGGCCCAGCAGTGCGGATACTTCGGTACCGGCCAGGGTGTAACGATAGATGTTGTCGACGAACAGCAGAACGTCGTTACCTTCGTCACGGAACTTCTCAGCCATGGTCAGGCCGGTCAGCGCTACGCGCAGACGGTTTCCTGGTGGCTCGTTCATCTGACCGTAGACCAGCGCTACCTTGTCGAGAACGTTGGAGTCCTTCATCTCGTGGTAGAAGTCGTTACCCTCACGAGTACGCTCACCCACACCAGCGAACACGGAGTAACCGCTGTGTTCCATGGCGATGTTACGGATCAGTTCCATCATGTTCACGGTCTTGCCGACACCGGCACCACCGAACAGGCCAACCTTACCGCCCTTGGCGAACGGGCAGACCAGGTCGATAACCTTGATGCCGGTTTCCAGCAGGTCGTTGCCGCCTGCCTGGTCAGAGAACGAAGGCGCTGGCTGGTGGATACCGCGACGCTCTTCTTCGCCGATTGGGCCGGCTTCGTCGATCGGGTTGCCCAGGACGTCCATGATGCGGCCCAGGGTTGCCTTGCCGACAGGTACCGAGATGGCAGCCTTGGTGTCGACGACATCCAGACCGCGCTTCAGACCTTCGGTCGAGCCCATCGCAATGGTACGAACCACGCCGTCGCCCAGCTGCTGCTGAACTTCCAGGGTGGTTTCCGCGCCTTGTACTTTCAGCGCGTTGTAAACACTCGGCACGGCGTCACGTGGGAATTCCACGTCGATGACGGCGCCGATGATTTGAACGATACGTCCGCTACTCATAGCTGGATCCTCTGAATTTTTGAACCGTTAAACCGCGGCAGCGCCGCCGACGATTTCCGAGATCTCCTGGGTGATCGCAGCCTGACGCGCCTTGTTGTAGATCAACTGAAGCTCTTTGATCAAATCACCGGCGTTGTCTGTGGCGTTCTTCATGGCGATCATCCGGGCCGCTTGTTCAGCAGCGTTGTTCTCGACCACCGCCTGGTAAACCTGCGACTCCACGTAACGCACCATCAAGCCGTCCAGCAGCTCTTTTGCGTCGGGTTCGTACAGGTAGTCCCAGTGGTGCTTGAGTTCCTGATCCGGGGTTGCCACCAACGGTACCAACTGCTCTACCGTCGGTTTTTGGGTCATGGTGTTGATGAACTTGTTCGAAACCACCGAGAGGCGATCGATACGGCCGTCCAGGTAGGCGTCCAGCATCACTTTGACGGAGCCAATCAGATCGTTGATCGATGGCTCTTCGCCCAGGTGGCTGATCGCGGCTACGACGTTGCCGCCAAAGATGCGGAAGAAAGTCGCACCCTTGCTGCCGATCACGCACAGGTCGATTTCCACGCCCTGTTCGCGGTTTTCGTTCATGTCCTTGACCAGGGCCTTGAACAGGTTGGTGTTCAAGCCACCGCACAGACCACGGTCACTGCTCACCACGATATAACCGGCGCGCTTCACAGGGCGCTCGATCATGAACGGGTGGCGGTATTCCGGGTTGGCGTTGGCCAGATGACCGATCACCTGGCGGATACGCTCCGCGTAAGGACGGCTAGCAGCCATGCGCATTTGTGCCTTGCGCATCTTGCTTACCGCCACTTTCTCCATGGCGCTGGTAATTTTTTGCGTGCTTTTGATGCTCGCAATCTTACTGCGAATCTCTTTTGCGCCTGCCATGTATCACCTATCAGGTTAGCAAGCGGGGGCCGCAGCCCCCGCTGCGGCTTACCAGGTCTGGGTGGCCTTGAACTTCTCGATACCGGCTTTCATGCCAGCGTCGATTTCGTCGTTGAAGTCACCCTTCACGTTGATCTTCGCCATCAGTTCGGCGTGATCACGGTTGAAGTAGGCGATCAGAGCTTGCTCGAAGCTACCGACCTTGGCGACTTCTACGTCGGTCAGGAAGCCACGCTCAGCGGCGTACAGCGACAGGGCCATGTCGGCGATCGACATTGGCGCGTACTGCTTCTGCTTCATCAGCTCGGTAACGCGCTGACCATGCTCCAGCTGCTTGCGGGTAGCCTCGTCCAGGTCAGAAGCGAACTGGGCGAATGCCGCCAGTTCACGGTACTGAGCCAGAGCGGTACGGATACCACCGGACAGCTTCTTGATGATCTTGGTCTGGGCGGCGCCACCAACACGGGATACCGACACACCGGCGTTAACGGCAGGACGGATGCCTGCGTTGAACATGGCCGATTCCAGGAAGATCTGACCGTCGGTGATCGAGATCACGTTGGTCGGAACGAACGCGGAAACGTCGCCAGCCTGGGTTTCGATGATCGGCAGAGCGGTCAGCGAGCCAGTCTTGCCGGTTACGGCACCGTTGGTGAACTTCTCGACGTACTCTTCGGAAACGCGCGATGCACGCTCCAGCAGACGGGAGTGGAGATAGAACACGTCGCCTGGGTACGCTTCACGTCCTGGTGGACGGCGCAGCAGCAGGGAGATCTGACGGTAGGCAACGGCCTGCTTGGACAGGTCATCGTAAACGATCAGCGCGTCTTCACCGCGGTCACGGAAGAATTCGCCCATGGTGCAGCCGGCGTATGGCGCCAGGAACTGCAGTGCGGCGGATTCCGAAGCACTGGCAACGACCACGATGGTGTTGGCCAGGGCACCGGCTTCTTCCAGCTTGCGAACGATGTTGGCAACGGTGGAGCGCTTTTGGCCGACTGCAACATAAACACAGAAAATACCGGAGTCTTTCTGGTTGATGATGGCGTCGATGGCCATGGCGGTCTTGCCGATCTGACGGTCACCGATGATCAGCTCGCGCTGGCCACGGCCGACAGGGATCATGGCGTCGACGGACTTGTAGCCAGTCTGTACAGGCTGGTCTACCGACTTACGCCAGATCACGCCTGGAGCCACTTTCTCGACCGCGTCGGTCTGGGTGTTGCCCAGAGGACCTTTGCCGTCGATCGGGTTACCCAGTGCGTCGACGACGCGACCCAGCAGTTCCTTACCAACCGGAACTTCCAGGATGCGACCGGTGCACTTGGCGCTCATGCCTTCGGCGAGGGTGTCATAGGCACCCAGGATCACTGCACCTACGGAGTCTTGCTCCAGGTTCAGTGCCATGCCGAATACGCTGCCAGGGAACTCGATCATTTCGCCGTACATGACGTCGGCCAGACCGTGGATCCGCACGATGCCGTCGGAAACCGAAACGACGGTACCTTCGTTACGGGCTTGGGAGCCGACATCGAGGTTGTCGATGCGGCCCTTGATGATTTCACTAATTTCGGAAGGATTGAGTTGCTGCATTGCTCTGCTGCCCCTTCAAACTCAAGATTTCAAGGCTTCGGCCAGTTTCGCGATTTTCCCGCGAACCGAACCGTCGATTACCAGGTCGCCAGCGCGGATGACGACGCCGCCGATCAGGCTGGCATCCTCCGACGCGTGCAGGCGCACTTCCTGGCCTAACCGTGCACTGAGAACCTTGGCGAGTTTGTCTTGCTGTTCTTGGTTCAACGCAAAAGCACTGGTGACTTCCACGTCCACGGACTTCTCTTGCTCGGCCTTGTACAGGTCGAACAGAGTCGAAATCTCCGGCAGAAGCAGGAGACGTTCGTTTTCCGCGGCAACATGAATGAAATTCTGTGCCTTAGCGTCAAACTTGTCACCGCACACTTCAATGAATGCGGCGGCCTTTTCTGCGCTAGTCAGTTGCGGGGCCTTGAGCAGGCGCTGCATGGTGTCGTCTTGCGACACCGCAGCAGCCAGGCCGAGCATGGCTGACCAATTGGCCAGTTGCTGATGGGCCTGGGCATGCTCGAAGGCAGCCTTAGCGTAAGGTCGGGCCAACGTGGTCAGTTCTGCCATGATCGCCCTCGCTTAAATTTCAGCGGCCAGTTTGTTAACCAGCTCCGCATGCGCGTTTTGATCGATTGTGGCGCCAAGGATCTTTTCAGCACCGCCAACGGCCAGGGCACCCACTTGGGCACGCAGGGCGTCTTTGACGCTGTTCAGTTCCTGTTCGATCTCGGCTTGAGCCTGAGCCTTCACACGGTCAGCTTCGACGCGGGCCTGTTCACGGGCTTCCTCGACAAGCTGAGCAGCGCGTTTCTTGCTTTGCTCAATGATTTCGGCTGCCTGTGCCTTCGCTTCACGCAGTTGCTGACCCGCTTTCTCTTGGGCCAGCTCCAGGTCGCGAGCTGCGCGGTTGGCAGCGTCCAAGCCGTCGGCAATCTTCTTTTGGCGCTCTTGCAGGGCAGTGATGACCGGAGGCCATACGTACTTCATGCAGAAGAGTACAAAAATCAGGAAAGCAACGGATTGGCCAATCAGGGTTGCATTAATGTTCACGCCAACACCTCGCTCGGTCTTTGTCCATCACACCAATCAACTCGTAAGAACGAGTGATTAGCCGGCGATCTGACCAACGAAGGGGTTCGCGAAGGTGAAGAACAGAGCGATACCAACACCGATCATGGTGACGGCGTCGAGCAGACCGGCAACGATGAACATTTTGACCTGCAGCATCGGAACCATTTCTGGTTGACGAGCAGCGCCTTCCAGGAACTTGCCGCCCAGCAGGCCGAAACCAATGGCGGTACCCAGAGCACCCAGGCCGATCAGCAGAGCAACAGCGATAGCGGTCAGACCAACTACAGTTTCCATCTTTCCTCCCGACTTTTACGTCGTATTGGTTAGGTTTTTAGTTTGAAGCGGTAAAACAAATCGTTTGGTACAGCTGCCCTTGCGGACATTTTAAGCCCTCCCCCCAAACGGGCGGGGAAGGCTATCAGACACGCCAGGCGGTCTTAATGGTTATCTTCGTGAGCCATCGACAGGTAGACGATGGTCAGCATCATGAAGATGAAGGCTTGCAGGGTGATGATCAGGATGTGGAACACCGCCCACGCCCACTGCAGCACCACACCCAGGCCGCTGAGCCAGAGGATGCCGGCGCCGAACATCACGGCGATCAGGATGAACACCAGCTCGCCGGCGTACATGTTGCCGAACAGACGCAGGGCCAGCGAGATCGGCTTGGCGATCAGGGTGACGAATTCGAGCAGGAAGTTCACCGGGATCAGCAGGATCTGAACGAAGATGTTCTTGCTGCCGAACGGGTGCAGGGTCAGTTCGCCAAGGAAGCCGCCCAGGCCCTTGACCTTGATGCTGTAGAAGATGATCAGGGCGAAGACGCTGAAGGCCATGGCCAGCGTGGCGTTCGGGTCGGTGGTCGATACAGCACGGAACGGAATGTGCGGATCACCGGAGATCAGGATCGCCAGCTGAGGAATCCAGTCGACCGGTACCAGGTCGATGGCGTTCATCAGGAAGACCCAGACGAAGATGGTCAGTGCCAGCGGAGCAATTACCGGGCTACGGCCGTGGAACGAGTCCTTGACACTGCCGTGGACGAAGTCCACCAGCACTTCCACGAAGTTCTGCAGACCGCTCGGTTGGCCGGAAGTCGCCTTCTTGGCCGCCATGCGGAAGATGAACAGGAAGATCAGACCCAGCGCAACGGACCAGCCGAGGGTGTCCACGTGGAACGCCCAGAAGCCCATTGCCTTGGCTTCTGCAGCCGAATGGGCGAAGCCCCAGCTGCCGTCTGGTAGTTGACCGTAGGTCAGGTTCTGCAAGTGGTGCTGGATATAGCCCGAAGCGGTTTCTGCTGCCATGGTTGCCTCAAACGCCCTAAGGTCTCGAAAGTCTTTTATTCATCAGCAGGGGCGCGAACCAGCTGACCAAAAGGGTCAGCACGAAGACGCCGAATACTGCCAACGGCGCCAATGGCTTCACTCCTGCGAAGGTCAGTGCAAACAGCACTGCCGTCAAAATCATCTTGCCTGCCTCGCCAGCGTAGAACGACTTGACGATGGCCTGCGCCGCCCGGGCTCCGCTGAAGCGAAAAGCCTTCCAGGCGAAATACACATTGGGCAGCCAGGCAATCAGCCCTCCGCAGAGACCTGAATATCCACTGACCACCCCTTTCCACTGCCACAACACCAACGTTGCCAGCAGCAGCACGACAAATTGAGCCAGCAGTACCGGAAAAACCGCCCAGCGATGGAAAGGCAGGCGGTTTGGCGTGCGGATTTCCATCACAACTGCTCCTCGAAAGTCGACCGCCTAGTCAGCAATGACTTGGCATAATTTGTGCCGACAAAATGCGCGCAGAGTATAGGGGTGGATTAACCCCTATTCAACTCTTCGGTAGTGATTTCCGACTGCGCGCTACAACGGGAATTGTTTCAGCGGATGTGAGCAAGCACACCTTGCAACTCGTCAAGCGAGTTGTAGCGAATAACCAACTGGCCCTTGCCCTTGTTGCCATGGCGAATTTGCACCGCCGAGCCCAGCCGCTCTGCCAGACGCTGTTCGAGGCGCGCGATATCCGGATCTGGTTTGCTCGCTTCGACCGGCTCAGGCTTGCCGTTGAGCCACTGGCGCACCAGTGCCTCGGTTTGGCGCACGGTGAGGCCGCGTGCGACAACATGACGCGCCCCTTCTTCCTGGCGATCTTCCTCGAGGCCGAGCAAGGCGCGGGCGTGGCCCATCTCCAGGTCACCGTGGGCAAGCATGGTCTTGATCGCCTCGGGCAGCGAGATCAGGCGCAGCAGGTTGGCCACGGTCACCCGCGACTTGCCGACGGCGTCGGCCACTTGCTGTTGCGTAAGCTCGAACTCTTGCTGCAGGCGCTGCAGGGCAAGCGCCTCTTCCAGCGGGTTGAGGTCCTCGCGCTGGATGTTCTCGATCAGCGCCATGGCGATGGCGGCTTCGTCGGGCACTTCGCGGACCATGGCCGGGACGGTGTCCAGGCCGGCCTGCTGCGTGGCGCGCCAGCGGCGCTCACCAGCGATGATCTCGTAGCGGTTGTCGCCGATCGGGCGCACCACGATCGGTTGCATGACGCCATGGGTGCGGATCGAATGCGCCAGTTCTTCCAGCGCCTCGGGATCCATGTCGCGGCGCGGCTGGTACTTGCCGCGCTGGATCAGCTCGACCGGCAGCTGTTGCAGTTCTTTCTGGTCGATCTTGACAGCCTGCGCCTCGAGCGCGCTGACGGAAGGACCACTGAGCAGTGCATCCAACCCACGTCCGAGACCGCGTTTCTTGATGGCCATGCGGATTCCTTAAGTTGTTTGTGCAATGCGTGATGGACGGCGCTGGCGGCGCACCAGTTCCCCGGCCAGGGCCAGGTAGGCGAGCGCGCCACGGGATTGCTTGTCGTAGGCCAGGGCCGGCATGCCGAAGCTCGGCGCCTCGGCCAGGCGGATGTTGCGCGGGATCACCGTGTCGTAGAGCTGGTCGCCGAAGTGTTCCTTGAGCTGGGCCGAAACATCGTTGTTCAGGCTCAGGCGCGGGTCGTACATGGTCCGCAGCAGGCCTTCGATCTTCAGCTCCGGGTTCAACCGGGCGGCGATGCGCTTGATGTTATCCACAAGGTCGCTGAGACCTTCCAGTGCGTAGTACTCGCACTGCATGGGAATGATCACGCCATCGGAGGCGACCAGGGCGTTGAGCGTCAGCATCGACAGCGACGGTGGGCAGTCGATGAGGATGTAGTCGTAGTTCTCGCGGATCGGCGCCAGCGCGTTACGCAGGCGGCTCTCCTTCATCTGCATCTCCAGCAGGACCACTTCCGCGGCGGTCAGGTCGCGGTTGGCCGGCAACAGCTGGTAACCGCCGTGCTCGGAATAGTGCATGGCCTGGGCCAGGTCGCATTCCCCGATGAGCAGGTCGTACACCGAGTGCTCGAGCTCGTGTTTATCCACACCGCTGCCCATGGTGGCGTTGCCCTGTGGATCGAGGTCGATCAGCAGCACGCGACGCTTGGTCGCGGCCAGCGATGCGGCGAGATTGATGCAGGTGGTGGTCTTGCCCACACCACCTTTCTGGTTCGCGATTGCGAATACCTTAGCCATTGTTGCGTGTGTTCCCAGTCATGCCTTGCGGCGCAGTATCAGCAGATGGCGCTGGCCCTGGCAACCTGGAACGGTCAGGGCCTGCTCGCTTTCCACTGTGAAGTCTGCGGGCAATGCTACCAGTTCATCGGCAGGATGCAGCCCCTTCATTGCAAGCCATTGCGTGCGGCTGTCACCCAGGTGGCGGGTCCAGTTGGTGAAATTCTCCATGCTGCTGAAGGCGCGGGAGATGATCCCGCAGAACGGCTGCTCGGGCTGGACCTCTTCCACCCGGCTGTGGATAACCGTGAGGTTGTCCAGTTTCAGTTCCATCTTCACTTGCGTCAGGAAGCGCGTCTTCTTGCCGTTGCTGTCGAGCACGGTCACCTGCTTGTGCGGATGCAGGATGGCCAGCGGGATGCCCGGCATGCCGCCGCCGCTGCCCACATCCAGCCAGCGTTGGGTGTCATTGTGGATAAACGGCATGACACTCAGGCTGTCGAGCAGGTGGCGCGAGACCATCTCGTCCGGGTCGCGCACCGCGGTCAGGTTGTAGGCCTTGTTCCATTTGATCAACAGGGCCAGGTAACCCAGCAGCAGTTCGTGCTGCTGCGCGCTCAGCTCGACACCGAGCTGGCGCGCACCTGTGGACAACTCTTCGGCGTGTTGCGGGGTGACCAGGGAACTCAAGCGCTTTGCTCCAATTCGCGGCCTGCGCCGCGTTTTTTCAAGTGAATCAGCAACAGGGAAATCGCCGCCGGGGTGACGCCCGGGATGCGCGAAGCCTGGCCCAGGGTTTCCGGACGGGTCTGCCCGAGCTTGCCCTGGATCTCCTTGGACAGGCCGGAAATCGTGGTGTAGTCGATATCCACAGGCAGGCGCGTGTCTTCGCTGGCGCGCAGACGGGCGATCTCTTCCTGCTGGCGGTCGATGTAACCGGCGTACTTGGTCTTGATCTCGACCTGCTCGGCGACCTGTGGATCGATGACCTCGCCCCCCGTGGCCTCGATCAGCCCAGCGTAGTCGACTTCTGGACGGGCAAGCAGGTTCAGCAGGCTGTATTCATGCGCCAATGGGGTGCCGAACTTATCCACAACGGCCTGGCCTTGCGGCGTACCTGGGCGAACCCAGGTGCTCTTCAGGCGCTGTTCTTCACGCTCGATACCCTCGCGCTTGGCACAGAAGGCCGCCCAGCGGGCGTCGTCGATCAGGCCCAGCTCACGGCCTTTCTCGGTCAGGCGCAGGTCGGCATTGTCCTCGCGCAGGATCAAACGGTATTCGGCACGCGAAGTGAACATCCGGTAGGGCTCTTGGGTGCCCAGGGTGATCAGGTCATCGACCAGTACACCGATGTAGGCCTCGTCGCGACGTGGACACCAGCTTTCACGGCCCTGCGCACGCAGCGCGGCGTTGGTGCCGGCCAGCAGGCCCTGGGCGCCGGCTTCTTCGTAACCGGTGGTGCCGTTGATCTGGCCAGCGAAGAACAGACCGCCGATGACCTTGGTCTCGAGGCTGTACTTCAGGTCGCGGGGGTCGAAGTAGTCGTACTCGATGGCATAGCCCGGGCGCACGATGTGGGCGTTCTCCATGCCGCGGATCGAGCGCACGATCTCCAGTTGCACATCGAACGGCAGCGAAGTCGAAATACCGTTGGGGTACAGCTCATGGGTGGTCAGGCCTTCCGGCTCGATGAACACCTGGTGGCTTTCCTTGTCGGCGAAGCGATGGATCTTGTCTTCGATCGAGGGGCAGTAGCGCGGGCCAATACCTTCGATCACGCCCGAGTACATCGGCGAACGGTCGAGGTTCGAGGCAATGATCTCGTGGGTGCGGGCGTTGGTGTGGGTGATCCAGCAGCTCACCTGGCGCGGGTGCATCTCGGCGTTGCCCATGAACGACATCACTGGGATCGGCGTGTCGCCCGGTTGTTCGGTCATCACCGAGAAGTCCACCGAACGGCCATCGATACGCGGCGGGGTGCCGGTTTTCAGCCGGCCGACGCGCAGCGGCAGTTCACGCATGCGCTGGGCCAGGGCGTTGGCGGGCGGATCGCCGGCGCGGCCACCGGAGTAATTCTGCAGACCGATGTGGATAAGTCCACCGAGGAAGGTGCCGCTGGTCAGCACCACCGAGTCGGCGAAGAAACGCAAGCCCATTTGCGTGACCACACCCTTGACCTGGTCCTGCTCGACGATCAGGTCATCGCACGACTGCTGGAATATCCACAGGTTCGGCTGGTTTTCCAGGATCTCACGCACCACAGCCTTGTAGATGGCGCGGTCGGCCTGTGCACGGGTGGCGCGCACGGCTGGGCCCTTGCGGTTGTTCAGAACGCGGAACTGGATGCCGCTCTTGTCGGTTGCCAGCGCCATGGCGCCGCCGAGCGCATCGATCTCCTTGACCAGGTGGCTCTTGCCGATGCCACCGATAGCCGGGTTGCAGCTCATGTGACCGAGGGTTTCCACGTTATGGGTCAGCAGCAGGGTCTTCACACCCATGCGTGCGGACGCAAGCGCAGCCTCGGTACCGGCATGGCCGCCGCCGATGACGATCACTTCAAAACGGGAAGGGAAATCCACCACGCACCTCGTGCCTGTTTTTGCGAATAGAGAAGGTAAGCGGACAAGTATAGGGACTTCCCCCCCCTCAAAGGAACCTTCTGAGCAAAATTTGACCAGGCTGTGGATGAGTGGCAGGCAAAAGTAAACAAAGAGGAAAAATTTATAAAAGCTTTGTTTTTATGTTTATGTTTAGGCACCTATCCACATGTGGATAAGTAGCTTGAGCCCAAATTCTACGTGCCTTTGCAGGAATCATAACCCTGTGTTGTAGTGGGCCTGAGGGTTATGGATAACGGCGTGTAACCTGTGGATTAAAGTATCGCTTACCCACAGGTGGGTTTGTCCTCAGAAAAAAAGGCCACTTATCAACGGAGCTGATGGTGAGTTTTCCACAGAGCTCCTGAGCGACGTTTTGTATCTGTTGATGAAATGCATCCCTGTAGGAGCGGGTTTACCCGAGATCACCGGCATCGCCGGTGTCATGCAACGCGCAGAGCTGTAAATCACAGGCAAAAAAAAGCCGCTCCAGTCGGGAGCGGCCTCGATATCGCGCAGCTGCGGGCTACTTGCCGATGCAGAAGCTCGAGAAGATCCTGCCAAGCAAGTCATCCGAACTGAACGCTCCGGTGATTTCCCCCAACGCCTGCTGCGCCTGGCGCAGATCTTCTGCCAACAGTTCTCCCGCGCCAGCCAGGGTCAACTGCGCCCGACCATGCTCCAGGTGCTCGCTGGCCTGGCGCAGCGCTTCCAGGTGCCGGCGACGGGCGCTGAAGCTGCTCTCCGCAGTCTGTTCGTAACCCATGCAGGCCTTGAGGTGGTCACGCAGCAGGTCCAGGCCCATGTCACTCTCGCGGGCGCTCAGGGTGATGGTCACGTGGCCGTCGTCGCTCTTTTCCATACCAACGCCTTCACCACTCAGGTCAGCCTTGTTACGGATGAGCGTCACCTTTGCCACATCTGGGCGCTGATCGAGGAACTCCGGCCACAGCGCGAAGGGATCACTGGCTTCCGGAGCGGTCGAATCGACCACCAGCAGCACACGATCAGCTTCGCCGATGGCCTTGAGCGCCCTTTCCACCCCGATCTTTTCCACATGATCGTCGGTGTCGCGCAAGCCCGCAGTGTCGACCACATGCAGCGGCATCCCATCGATGTGGATATGTTCACGCAGAATATCCCGGGTGGTGCCGGCGATATCGGTGACGATCGCTGCCTCGCGCCCGGCCAGCTGGTTGAGCAGGCTGGATTTGCCTGCATTCGGACGGCCGGCGATGACCACGGTCATGCCATCGCGCAACAGGGCACCTTGCCCGGCCTCACGCTGCACTGTGGACAACTCGCTGCGCACATCATCGAGCATGCGCAACACATGGCCGTCAGCGAGAAAGTCGATCTCTTCCTCAGGGAAGTCGATCGCCGCCTCGACGTAGATGCGCAAGGCGATCAACGCCTCGGTCAGCCCGTGCACGCGCTTGGAGAACGCTCCTTGCAGCGAACGCAAGGCGTTTCGGGCAGCCTGGGTGGAACTGGCTTCGATCAGGTCGGCAATGGCTTCGGCCTGGGCCAGATCGAGCTTGTCGTTGAGGAACGCACGCTCGCTGAACTCGCCAGGCCGTGCCAGGCGGCAGCCCAACTGCAGGCAACGCTGCAACAGCATGTCCATCACCACCGGGCCGCCATGGCCCTGCAGTTCCAGCACATCCTCACCGGTGAACGAGTTCGGGCCCGGGAAGAACAAGGCAATACCTTCATCGAGGACCAGGCCATCGGCATCACGGAACGGGCCGTAGTGGGCGTGCCGCGGCGTCAGCGTGCGGCCTGTGATGGCCAGCCCGGCCTGGCTGGCCAACGGCCCGGACAAGCGGACGATACCAACCCCACCCCGGCCCTGGGCGGTGGCGATGGCGGCAATGGTTTCACGCACAGTATTCATGCTCGAAAGCCTCTACAACGAATTCGTCAGATAGCAAAAACGCCCCACTAGGGGGCGTTTTTATTCACAGGCAAACCGGGTTGCCCGTCAAGCGGCAGCTTTTTTGGTGGCCGCTTCGATGCTACGGGTGATGTACCACTGCTGTGCGATCGACAGGCAGTTGTTCACAACCCAGTACAGCACCAGACCGGCCGGGAACCACAGGAAGAAGAAGGTGAAGATGATCGGCATCATTTTCATGACCTTCGCCTGCATCGGATCCGGCGGCGTCGGGTTCAGGCGCTGCTGGATGAACATGGTGGCACCCATGATGATCGGCAGGATGAAGAATGGATCCTTGATCGACAGGTCGGTGATCCACAGCATCCATGGGGCCTGGCGCATCTCGACGCTTTCCAGCAGTACCCAGTACAGGGCCAGGAACACCGGCATCTGCACCAGGATCGGCAGGCAGCCGCCCAGCGGGTTGATCTTCTCTTTCTTGTACAGCTCCATCATCGCCTGGGACATCTTCTGGCGATCGTCACCGAAGCGTTCCTTGAGCTGGGCAAGCTTCGGCGCTACGGCGCGCATACGCGCCATCGAGCGGTAGCTGGCGGCCGACAGCGGGAAGAACAGGCCCTTGATGAGCATGGTCAGGACGATGATCGACCAACCCCAGTTGCCCAGCAGGCTGTGGATATGTTGCAGCAGCCAGAAGATCGGCTGGGCGATGAACCACAGGAAGCCGTAGTCGACGGTCAGTTCCAGGCCTGGGGACAACTCCTTGAGCTTGGACTGGATCTTCGGGCCGGCATACAGCATGGCGCTGGTTTCGACCTTGCCGCCGGCAGGGACGTTAAGCGCAGGGCCGGTGTAGCCGATGATGTAGTTGCCCTGGCTGTCCTTGCGGGTCTGGACGGCATTGTTGTCCGACTTGCTCGGGATCCAGGCGGTCACGAAGTAGTGCTGCAGCCAGGCGACCCAGCCGCCAGCGACGTTTTCCTGCAGGCCGCCCTTGTCCATGTCCTTCATCGACACTTTCTTGTACGGCTCAGAAGCTGTCCACAGGGCGGCGCCCAGGTAGGTAGCAGTACCCGTGGCGGTGCTCGACGACGGATCGGAGCTGGCGTCACGCTTGAGCTGGGCAAACATGTTGCCGCTCCAGGCCTGGGCGCTCTGGTTATCGATCAGGTAGCTGACGGTCAGGTCGTACTCGCCGCGCTTCAAGCTGAAGCGCTTGATGTAGTTGACGCCGTTCTCGCTGAACTTCAGGTCGACCACCAGTTGGTCCTGGCCATCGGCCAGCTGGTAGCTCTTCTGCTCGGTGGCGTACAGCGGTCGGCCGCTAGCGCGGTCCGGGCCGTCGGTGCCGATCAGGCCACTCTGTGCCAGGTAGACACGCTCGCCGCCGTTATCGAACAGCTGGAACGGAATCTCTGGGTGGTCCTGGCGACGCGGGAACTTGGGCAGGGTCAGTTGGACGATATCGCCGCCAACCGGGTCGATAGCCAGGTTCAGGACATCGGTCTTGACCTGAATCAGGTCCTTGCTGACCGCAACTGGCGCCGGAGCCAGGCCGGTGGTGCCGTTTTGCGCATTGACGCTCGGCAAATCAGCGTTCGCGCCGTTGTTGCCGGCGGGCACGCTGTCCGGCAAGGACGCGTTGGCGGTGCTGGCAGCAGTATTCTGAGTCGGCAGGGCAGCCTGGCCGTAGTCCTGGTTCCACTTGAGGACCATGACGTAGGACACGATTGCCAGGGCGACGATCAGGATCGTGCGTTTAATATCCATGATTACTCGGCTATCGAAGAAGTTCGGGAGGAAGGAGCAGGTGGAACGGGATCGAAACCGCCGTCGTTCCACGGATGACAACGCCCCAGGCGACGAACGGCCAGCCACCCACCACGCAAGAGGCCATGGTTTTCGATGGCTTCATAGGCGTAACAGGAACAGCTGGGATAGAAACGACAGTGACTGGCCATCAGTGGACTGATGGCATAACGGTAGAACTGGATCGGAACGAGGGCCAGTTTACGCATTGTGACTGTCTACCCCTGCGGAATCGGCGACCGCTGGAGAGGGCCGACTGCGGACCAGTCGCTTCCAGAGCTTGCCAAAGTGTTGGTGCAATTCTGGGTTTTCCACTTCGCCCAACCCCTTGCGCGCGACGATCACGATATCCAGCCCTGCCAGCATTTGCTGGTTGAGGCGGAACGAATCACGCATCAGGCGTTTCAGGCGATTGCGTTGAACGGCGAGCTTGACGCTCTTCTTGCCGATCACCAGGCCGAGGCGTGGATGATCGAGGCCGTTCTCGCGGGCAAGGATAAGCAGGTTTTTCCCTGGAACCTTGCCGGTTGGGGAGTCGAAGACCGCTTTGAAGTGCCGGGGTGTAAGCAGTCGCTTGTCCCGACTGAAGTCCTGACTCACCACCTGTGCCGAAAAATCAAATTGCCAGACGCTTACGGCCTTTGGCACGGCGACGCGACAGAACAGCACGGCCGTTCTTGGTAGCCATACGGGCACGGAAACCGTGGGTGCGGGCGCGCTTGATGGTGCTTGGTTGGAAAGTACGTTTCATGGCGTGTTACCTGGGTTGGTCGACAACGGGCCGGATGGGCCCCCTTTTTAAGAGATCGGCGATTCTAGAGAAAGCAAGCCAATAGGTCAATTTCCAACCAGCCTTTCCTTATGGAAGGTCATGACGAACCTGTTGCCGGGTTTTGCTTGATGACACGGACAAGAGACACCAACATGAAAAAAAGATAGAGGCATATAAAAAGCTTTTCTGAAGAACTTATAGAGCTTATGTGGACAACCATCTGTGGATAACCATCTCAAGGCCACAATTATCGCCATGTACAGAGATTCACAACCTTGTCGGTAACAGGTGCTCTGCTTGTGCCGGGCATGGGTAAAACCTGTGCAGCAATAAGCTGTTTATCCACAGGTGAATTATCCACAGATCAGAACCCAGGGTTGTGCATAGCCCTCAATGGCGTTTATCCACAGGGCTTATTCACAGTGTAGAGTGTCATTTCTGTCTTTTTTTGGCGTGTCAGCCCCTGTGTCTGGTGCTGCCACGTGTGGATAACTGGTCGTCCGCCCGGTACAATGGCGGTTTGTTTTTGCCTCATCCGGCTTTCAACTCAGGGGATATCCGTGTCAGTGGAACTTTGGCAGCAGTGCGTGGAGCTTCTGCGCGATGAACTGCCTGCCCAGCAATTCAACACCTGGATCCGTCCGCTACAGGTCGAAGCCGAAGGCGACGAGTTGCGCGTCTATGCGCCAAACCGCTTCGTGCTCGACTGGGTCAACGAAAAGTACCTGGGTCGTCTGCTCGAGCTGCTGGGCGAACACGGCAATGGCCTCGCGCCCGCTCTGTCTCTATTAATAGGCAGCCGCCGCAGCTCGGCACCGCGCGCCGCCCCGAACGCGCCAGTCAGCGCAGCGGTCGCAGCGACCATGGCGCAGCAGACACAACACGCCGCGCAGATCGTGGTTCCGAGCGAACCCATCGTCGTGCCGGTGGCTGAGCCTGTGCTGAGTGAGGTAGAAGAGCCGTCCAGCCGGGACAGCTTCGACAGCATGAGCGATACGGGTTCGGCGCCCGCAGCCAGCGGCCGTACCGAACAGCGCACCGTGCAGGTTGAAGGGGCACTCAAGCACACCAGCTACCTGAACCGCACCTTCACCTTCGAAACCTTCGTGGAAGGCAAGTCGAACCAACTGGCGCGCGCCGCCGCCTGGCAGGTCGCCGACAACCCCAAGCACGGCTACAACCCGCTCTTCCTTTATGGCGGTGTCGGCTTGGGTAAGACGCACTTGATGCACGCTGTGGGTAACCACCTGCTCAAGAAGAACCCGAATGCAAAGGTGGTCTACCTGCATTCCGAGCGTTTCGTCGCCGACATGGTCAAGGCACTGCAGCTCAACGCCATCAACGAGTTCAAGCGCTTCTACCGCTCGGTCGACGCACTGCTCATCGATGACATCCAGTTCTTCGCCCGCAAGGAGCGTTCGCAGGAGGAGTTTTTCCACACCTTCAACGCCCTGCTCGAAGGTGGCCAGCAGGTGATCCTCACCAGTGACCGCTACCCGAAGGAAATCGAAGGCCTGGAAGAGCGCCTGAAGTCGCGTTTCGGCTGGGGACTGACGGTGGCCGTCGAGCCGCCGGAGCTGGAAACCCGCGTGGCGATCCTGATGAAGAAGGCCGACCAGGCCAAGGTCGAACTGCCGCACGACGCCGCGTTCTTTATCGCCCAGCGCATCCGCTCCAACGTGCGTGAACTCGAAGGTGCCCTGAAGCGGGTAATTGCCCACTCGCACTTCATGGGCCGCGATATCACCATCGAGCTGATCCGTGAATCGCTCAAGGATCTGCTGGCGCTGCAGGACAAGCTGGTCAGTGTGGATAACATTCAGCGCACCGTGGCCGAGTACTACAAGATCAAGATCTCCGATCTGCTGTCCAAACGTCGGTCGCGCTCGGTGGCGCGCCCACGCCAGGTGGCCATGGCGTTGTCGAAAGAGCTGACCAACCACAGTCTGCCGGAGATCGGCGACATGTTCGGCGGCCGCGACCACACCACCGTGCTGCACGCCTGTCGCAAGATCAACGAATTGAAGGAATCCGACGCGGACATCCGCGAGGACTACAAGAACCTGCTGCGCACGCTGACGACCTGATGGCCGTCTGCGCAGCTAATTGAAGGCAAGGGACTAGACCATGCATTTCACCATTCAACGCGAAGCCCTGTTGAAACCCCTGCAACTGGTCGCCGGTGTCGTCGAGCGCCGCCAGACCTTGCCGGTCCTGTCCAACGTCCTGCTGGTCGTGCAAGGCCAGCAGTTGTCGTTGACCGGTACCGACCTGGAAGTCGAACTGGTTGGCCGCGTTCAACTGGAAGAGCCTGCGGAGCCGGGCGAAATCACCGTTCCGGCGCGCAAGCTGATGGACATCTGCAAAAGTCTGCCCAGCGATGTGCTGATCGATATCAAGGTCGATGAGCAGAAGCTGCTGGTCAAGGCCGGTCGCAGCCGTTTCACCCTGTCCACCCTGCCGGCCAATGACTTCCCGACTGTCGAAGAAGGCCCCGGCTCGCTGACCTGCCAACTGGAGCAGAGCAAACTGCGCCGCCTGATCGAGCGCACCAGCTTCGCGATGGCCCAGCAAGACGTGCGCTACTACCTCAACGGCATGTTGCTGGAAGTGTCCCCCGGTACCCTGCGTGCCGTGGCCACCGACGGCCACCGCTTGGCGCTGTGTGCCATGCAGGCACCGATCGACCAGGCTGATCGCCACCAGGTCATCGTGCCACGCAAAGGTATCCTCGAGCTGGCGCGCCTGCTGACCGATCCGGAAGGCACGGTCAGCATTGTCCTGGGCCAGCACCACATTCGTGCCACCACCGGTGAGTTCACCTTCACCTCCAAGCTGGTCGATGGCAAATTCCCGGACTACGAGCGTGTATTGCCCAAGGGCGGCGACAAGCTGGTAATCGGCGATCGTCAGGCGCTGCGCGAAGCGTTCAGCCGTACCGCGATTCTGTCCAACGAGAAGTACCGCGGTATCCGTCTGCAACTGGCTGCTGGCCAGCTGAAGATCCAGGCCAACAACCCGGAGCAGGAAGAAGCGGAAGAAGAAATCAGCGTCGACTACAACGGCAGCTCGCTGGAGATCGGTTTCAACGTCAGCTACCTGCTGGACGTGCTGGGCGTCATGACTACTGAACAGGTTCGCCTGATTCTGTCGGACTCCAACAGCAGTGCCCTGCTGCAGGAAGCTGGCAATGACGACTCGTCCTACGTTGTCATGCCGATGCGTCTGTAACCCATAGCAGGCGACATGTCCCTTCGACGTCTTTCGGTCACCGCGGTGCGCAACCTGCACCCGGTGACCCTCTCACCCTCTCCCCGCATCAACATCCTTTACGGCGCCAATGGCAGCGGCAAGACCAGCGTGCTCGAAGCCGTGCACCTGCTTGGTCTTGCTCGGTCATTTCGCAGCACCCGCTTGAACCCGGTCATCCAGTACGAGCAGCAAACCTGCACGGTATTTGGCCAGGTCGAGTTGGCTGAGGGTGGTACCAGCAATCTCGGGGTATCCCGGGAGCGTCAGGGGGAGTTCACTATCCGTATCGACGGACAGAATGCGCGCAGCGCGGCGCAGCTGGCCGAGATGCTGCCACTGCAGTTGATCAACCCGGACAGTTTCCGCCTGCTCGAGGGCGCCCCCAAAGTACGGCGGCAGTTCCTCGATTGGGGCGTGTTCCACGTGGAACCCCGTTTCATGGCGACCTGGCAGCGCCTGCAGAAGGCCCTGCGGCAGCGGAACTCATGGCTGCGGCATGGTACACTTGACGCCGTTTCGCAAGCCGCCTGGGATCGGGAGTTATGCCTCGCCAGTGCGGAGATAGATGAATACCGTCGCAATTACATCAAGGCCTTGAAGCCTGTCTTCGAGCAAACCCTGAGCGAGCTGGTCGAACTGGACGGGCTGACCCTGAGCTACTACCGAGGCTGGGACAAGGACCGGGAACTCAACGAAGTCCTCGCGACCTCTCTCCTCCGTGACCAGCAGATGGGGCACACCCAAGCCGGACCTCAACGTGCTGATCTGCGCCTTCGATTGGGTGCGAACAACGCGGCTGACATTCTCTCGCGGGGTCAGCAGAAGCTGGTGGTGTGCGCCCTGCGGATTGCCCAAGGGCACCTGGTCAGCCAGGTTCGCCGCGGTCAGTGTATTTATCTGGTGGATGACTTGCCGTCCGAGTTGGACGAACAGCATCGCCGCGCCCTGTGCCGCTTGCTTGAAGAATTGAACTGCCAGGTATTCATCACCTGTGTAGACCACGAATTTCTGAGGGAAGGCTGGCAGACGGAAACGCCAGTCGCTTTGTTCCACGTGGAACAGGGCCGTATCACCCAGACCCACGACCATCGGGAGTGAAGGCATGAGCGAAAATCAAACGTACGACTCCTCCAGCATCAAGGTGCTGAAAGGGCTGGATGCCGTACGCAAGCGTCCCGGCATGTACATTGGCGACACCGATGACGGCAGCGGCCTGCACCACATGGTGTTCGAGGTGGTCGACAACTCGATCGACGAAGCCCTGGCCGGGCACTGCGATGACATCACCGTCATCATTCACACCGACGAATCCATCAGCGTCCGTGACAACGGTCGTGGCATTCCGGTCGACGTGCATAAAGAAGAAGGCGTATCCGCAGCCGAGGTCATCATGACCGTGCTGCACGCCGGCGGTAAGTTCGACGACAATTCCTACAAGGTTTCCGGCGGTCTGCACGGTGTAGGTGTTTCGGTGGTGAACGCCCTGTCCGAGAAGTTGGTACTTACCGTTCGCCGAAGTGGCAAGATCTGGGAACAGACTTATGTCCACGGTGTTCCACAAGCACCGATGGCCGTGGTGGGTGAAAGTGAAACCACCGGTACCCACATTCACTTCAAGCCTTCGGCTGAAACCTTCAAGAACATCCATTTCAGCTGGGACATCCTCGCCAAGCGTATTCGCGAGCTGTCGTTCCTGAACTCTGGTGTCGGCATCCTGCTGAAGGATGAGCGCAGCGGCAAGGAAGAGTTCTTCAAGTATGAAGGCGGCCTGCGTGCTTTTGTTGAATATCTGAACACCAACAAGACCCCGGTCAACTCCCAGGTCTTCCACTTCAACGTCCAGCGTGACGATGGCGTGGGTGTCGAAGTCGCCCTGCAATGGAACGACAGCTTCAACGAGAACCTGCTGTGCTTCACCAACAACATTCCCCAACGCGACGGTGGTACTCACCTGGTTGGTTTCCGTTCCTCGCTCACCCGTAGCCTGAACAGCTACATCGAGCAGGAAGGCCTGGCGAAGAAGAACAAGGTTGCCACCACCGGTGACGACGCGCGTGAAGGTTTGACCGCGATCATTTCGGTCAAGGTGCCGGACCCAAAGTTCAGCTCGCAGACCAAGGACAAGCTGGTTTCCTCGGAGGTAAAAACCGCCGTGGAACAGGAGATGAATAAGTACTTCGCCGACTTCCTGTTGGAGAACCCCAACGAAGCCAAGGCCGTGGTCGGCAAGATGATCGACGCTGCCCGTGCCCGTGAAGCGGCGCGTAAAGCACGCGAGATGACCCGCCGAAAAGGTGCCCTGGACATCGCCGGCCTGCCAGGCAAGCTGGCCGACTGCCAGGAGAAGGACCCTGCCCTTTCCGAACTGTACCTGGTGGAGGGTGACTCCGCGGGTGGTTCGGCCAAGCAAGGTCGTAACCGCCGTACCCAGGCGATCCTGCCGCTCAAGGGCAAGATCCTCAACGTCGAGAAGGCACGCTTCGACAAGATGATCTCCTCGCAGGAGGTCGGTACGCTGATCACCGCGCTGGGCTGTGGCATCGGCCGTGAAGAGTACAACATCGACAAGCTGCGTTATCACAACATCATCATCATGACCGATGCTGACGTCGACGGTTCGCACATCCGTACCCTGCTGCTGACCTTCTTCTTCCGTCAGTTGCCGGAGCTGGTCGAGCGTGGCTACATCTATATCGCCCAGCCGCCGCTGTACAAGGTGAAGAAGGGCAAGCAGGAGCAGTACATCAAGGACGACGAGGCCATGGAAGAATACATGACCCAATCGGCCCTGGAAGATGCCAGCCTGCACTTGGACGAGTCTGCGCCAGCGGTTTCGGGCGTGCAGCTCGAGTCGTTGGTGAACGAGTTCCGTGCCGTGATGAAGACCCTGAAGCGTCTGTCGCGCCTGTACCCGGAAGAGCTCACCGAACACTTCATCTACCTGCCAGAAGTCACTCAGGAGCAACTGGCCAACCATGCCGTCATGCAGGTCTGGCTGAGCAAGTTCCAGGAGCGCCTGAACAACAGCCAGAAGTCCGGTCTCAGCTATGTGACCAGCCTGCGCGAAGACAAGGAGCGCAACATCTGGCTGCCTGAAGTGGAGATCACTTCCCACGGCCTGGCCAGCTACGTCACCTTCAACCGTGAGTTCTTCGGCAGCAACGACTACCGCTCGGTGGTCAACCTGGGCGCCAAGCTTGGCACCTTGCTCGGCGAAGGTGCCTACGTTCAGCGTGGCGAGCGTCGCAAGGCGGTCACTGAGTTCAAGGAAGGCCTGGACTGGCTGATGAACGAAAGTACCAAGCGTCATACCATCCAGCGATACAAAGGGCTGGGTGAAATGAACCCGGACCAGCTGTGGGAAACCACCATGGACCCGACCGTGCGCCGTATGCTCAAGGTGACCATCGAGGACGCGATCGCCGCCGACCAGCTGTTCAACACCCTGATGGGTGATGCGGTGGAGCCACGCCGTGACTTCATCGAGAGCAACGCGTTGTCGGTGTCCAACCTGGACTTCTGATTCGCGGGCGGTACAAAAAAGCCAATCCCTAGGGATTGGCTTTTTTTTGTCTGCACAAATGTTCCACGTGGAACTATGAGATTCCCAGTGCCTTCAGCCGACGGTACAACGTGCGTTCGCTCATCCCGAGATGATCTGCCAGCTCGCTACGGGAGCCATTGAAGGTTTCCAAGGCATGGGCCAGATCGGCCATCTCATTCCTGCCCCGCCCTCGCGAACCTGCCGGCTTTGCGGCCGAGTACATATCCTCTGGAAGGTGCTCAGGACGGATCAGGCCGTCATCCGTGAACAGCCGAGCGCGCTCCAGAATATTCCTGAGTTCGCGGATGTTGCCTGGAAAGGTGTGCAGGTTCAGCCGCTCGAGCGCCTCAGGCGTAAGCGTTGGTGACTGCTTGCCGGCCATTCTTTGCAGCAGACTTTCACAAAGTAATGGCAAGTCTTCGACCCGTTCGCGCAGTGATGGCAAGCGGATCGGGAAGCCGCTGATGCGGTAATAGAGGTCTTCGCGGAAGGTCCCTTCTGCAGCCATCTCTTTCAGTGGTTTGTGTGTGGCTGAGACCAGGCGAAAATCTGAATGGACCGTGCGTGTGCTGCCGACCGGGCGAAAGCTGCCGGACTCGATCAAGCGCAGCAATTTCACCTGCATGGCCAGCGGTACCTCACCGATCTCATCGAGGAACAGCGTGCCACCGTGAGCGGCTTCGGCCAGACCGATCTTGCGTTGAGTCGCGCCGGTGAAGGCACCTTTCTCATAGCCGAACAGTTCACTCTCGAACAACGACTCGGTCAGCCCGGTGCAGTCCACCACTACCAGGGGGCCGTTGGCGCGTGGGCTGCCCAGGTGCAAGGCACGGGCGAACAGTTCCTTGCCGGTGCCGGATTCACCCTGGAGCAATACAGGAATTTGTGCAGGCGCCGCGCGCTGCAAACTGGCCACGGCGGCCTTGAAGGCAGGTGCTCGGCCAACCAACCCCTGCTGTTGAGGTTGAGCCGACGCCAGGGTGACGCTGGTCAGGCGCTCGACGAAGGCTACTACCCTACCCTCGTCATCGAGGATCGGGCGCAGTTCCACATCCACATGTTCCGGCCCTCGCGGGGTGTGATGGATATGCAGCACGCGTTCCGGCACCTTGCTGTCCAGCGACTTGCGCAGAGGGCAATGTTCTCCTGCCTGGTCGCAGGGCACGGCATAGTGGTGCGAGACTCGGTGGCATTTTTCGCCGATCGGCGCCTGCTCCGCGTTGCCAAACTGGCGACGGTAGGCGGCATTGGCGGCCAGGATGTTGTAGTCGGTGTCCAGCACGATGCTGGGGAGCATATCGTGTTCGAGGTAGGACACCAGCGCGAGGATCGCGGGATGGGAAGCAGCTAGCATGACAGCACCGGATGAAGGACCTGGCGAGGGTAGCAAGGACTGCCAAACACTGCCATCGGCTGACAGTCGACTGCCAGGAACTGTCACCTTTGGCTGACAGGCCGGGGGCTGCTGCGCAGCCCATCGCGGCTCAAGGCCGCTCCTACAGGGCGCGGCGGTCGTCGAAAAGGTATGGCATGCATCTTGATAAAGCACCCTTCACTGCCTATGCCTTCAAGGAGGCCCGGTGGATAACTGGAGAGTGCAATGATCATCGGCAACAACCTTCACGTCGAAGCGTTCTTCGACAAAGCGACCTGGACCATCAGCTACCTGGTCATGGATGGCGAGACCCGCCAGTGCGCGCTGATCGACAGCGTGCTGGACTACGATCCAAAGTCGGGACGCACCTGCAGCCATTCAGCGGACCAGTTGATCGCCCGCGTCGAGGCGCTGGGCGCCAAAGTGCAATGGCTGCTCGATACCCATGTGCACGCCGACCATCTGTCTGCGGCGGCCTATCTCAAGCAAAAGCTTGGCGGCAGCATTGCCATTGGTGCGCAGATCACCCAGGTGCAGAAAGTCTTCGGCACCTTGTTCAATGCCGAGCCTGGCTTTGCCCGGGACGGCAGTCAGTTTGATGTCCTGTTCGAAGATGAAGAGGGTTTTCGCATCGGCAACCTGCATGCGCGTGCACTGCACACCCCTGGCCATACGCCGGCTTGCATGAGCTACATGGTCGAGGACGCAGGCGAGATCGCCGTGTTCGTAGGCGACACCTTGTTCACGCCCGACTACGGCACCGCCCGTTGCGACTTCCCGGGCGCCAGCGCGAGAACCCTGTACCGGTCGATTCGTCGCCTGCTCGCCTTCCCCGACCAGACTCGCCTGTTCATGTGCCACGACTACCTCCCCGGTGGCCGCGAGCTGCGCTATGAAACCACCGTGGCCGAGCAACGTGCCGCCAACATTCATATCCATGAAGGTGTCAGTGAAGAGAGCTTCGTAGAGATGCGCGAAGCCCGCGACAAGACCCTCGACATGCCGGTGCTGATCCTGCCCTCGGTACAGATCAACATGCGCAGCGGGCAATTCCCCGAACCCGAAGCGAATGGGGTGAGCTACCTGAAGATCCCGCTGAACAAGCTGTAAGCCACGCCGTATCTATAACGAAGATCCAAAGGAACACCGCCATGCCTGCCTTGCTGTCCCCTGCCGATACCTCCCGCGCCGACCACCATAAGGTGGTGATCGTCGGCGCCGGTGCCGCCGGCATCGCCACTGCCTCCAGCCTGATCGCCCGTGATCCGTCGTTGGATATCGCCTTGATCGACCCTGCCGAAGTCCACTACTACCAGCCCGGCTGGACCATGGTCGGCGCGGGTGTGTTCAAGGCACCGAGCACCGCCCACACCATGGCCGCGACCCTGCCCCGTGGTGTGCGCTGGATCAAGGCACGGGTCGAAGGTTTCGACCCCCAGGGGCAACTGGTGATGCTCGATGATGGCCGTGCCGTCAGCTATGAACAGCTGGTGGTCTGCCCAGGGCTGAAGCTGGATTGGAATGCAATCGAAGGCTTGAGCGAAACGCTGGGGCGCAACGGCGTCACCTCCAATTACCGGTACGACCTGGCGCCCTACACGTGGCAACTGGTGCAGAAGCTCAAGCACGGACGCGCCCTCTTCACCCAACCACCAATGCCGATCAAGTGCGCGGGAGCACCGCAGAAAGCGTTGTACCTGTCCTGCGACCACTGGTTGCGCAACGGCCACCTTGGCAATGTCAGGGCCAGTTTCTTCAATGCCGGTGCCGTGCTGTTCGGGGTAGCGGACTATGTCCCGGCCCTCATGCGCTACATCGACAAGTACGCGGTCGACCTTAATTACCAGCATCGCCTGGTGGCTGTGGACGGCCCGAACAAGCGCGCCACCTTCATGCGTACCCTTCCCGATGGCAGCACCGAGACCCGCGTCGAAGCGTTCGACATGCTGCATGTGGTACCGCCGCAAGTGGCCCCGGATTTCATCCGACAGAGCCCGTTGGCCGACGCCGCCGGCTGGGTGGACGTCGATCCGCACACCCTGCGCCATCGCCAGTTCGGCAATGTCCATGCCCTGGGTGACGTAGCCAATACCACCAATGCCAAGACCGCCGCCGCCGCGCGCAAGCAGGCGCCGGTGGTAGCCAACAATGTGCTGGTTGCGCTCGGCCGGTTGTCGACCCTGGCGCAGTACGACGGCTATGGCTCATGCCCGCTGACAGTGGAGCGCGGCAAGATCGTCCTCGCCGAGTTCACCTACGGTGGCAAGGTGGCACCGAGTTTCCCGCGCTGGCTGCTCGATGGACGCAAGCCGACCCGCCTCGCCTGGCTGCTCAAGGCCCGGATCCTGCCACCGCTGTACTGGAAGGCGATGCTCAAGGGGCGTGAATGGCTCGCACGGCCGCAACCCCTGGCAGCCGAGGCGCAGCAGTGATCGAGCATCAATTGCTGGGCGCTGGGCTAGGCGCGATCATTGGTGCGGTACTGGCCTTGACCGGTGCTGGTGGTGGCATCCTCGCGGTGCCGTTGCTGGTCTTCGGGCTTGGGCTGAGCATGGTCGAGGCGGCACCGATCGGTTTGCTGGCCGTGGGGTTGGCGGCGGCGGTCGGTGGTGTGTTGGGTTTGCGCCAGGGCCTGGTGCGCTACCGCGCGGCATTGTTCATTGCCGTGATCGGTATCGCCTGCGCACCGTTTGGCCTGATGCTCGCGCACCGCTTGCCCAATGCACCGCTGGCGCTGGTGTTCGCCGGGGTGCTGGTCTATGCCTGCCTGCGCATCTGGCGTAAAGCTGCCCGCGAGTTGCGCGGTGAATCACCCTGCGGTGATCGGCAGATCATGCCCTGCGTGCTCAACCCGCTGCAGGGGCGCCTGCGCTGGACCCTGCCCTGCGCCCGGGCTTTGGCGTTCACCGGCATGTTGTCGGGGCTGCTGTCCGGCCTGTTGGGTGTCGGTGGCGGCTTCGTGATCATTCCGGCCTTGAACCGCTACACCAACCTGAACATGAAGAGCATCGTCGCCACCTCGCTGGCGGTGATCGCCCTGGTGTCCACCGGCAGTGTGGTCAGCGCCAGCGTGGCGGGCGTGATGCATTGGCGGGTCGGAGCACCGTTTGCCGTGGGCGCGGTACTGGGCTTGCTGCTGGCGCGGCCATTGGCAAGCAAGCTGGCCGGCCCGCGCCTGCAACAGCTGTTCGCCGTGGTGGGGTGCGGCGCCGCAGTGCTGCTGGCCGGCAAGGCGCTATTCGGCTAGCAATTCGTCCTGCTCGGTGGCGCACAGCGCCAGAAGGTAGTCCCACACCACCCGCAGGCGTACTGACTTGTGCAGTTCGCGGCGGGTGCAGATCCAGTAGCTGCGCTGGATGGTTTCACTGGGCAGCACGCGCACCAGCTTCGGGTCGTGGCGGGCCATGTAGTTGGGCAGCACGGCGATGCCCAACCCGGCCTGGGCGGCGTGCTGCTGGGCGATCACGCTGGTGCTGCGGAACACCACGTTGGGTGCCCGGCAGAAGCTGTTGAGGAACAGCAACTCCTGGCTGAACAGCAGGTCATCGACGTAACCGATCCAGCTGTGCCGGGCCAGGTCTTCACGGCTGTGCAGCGGTGGAGCGCGGTCCAGGTAGTCCTGGCTGGCATAGAGCGCCAGCCGGTAATCGGTGAGTTTGCGGGTAATCAGCAAGTCGGCGTTGGGGCGTTCCAGGTGGATGCTGATCTCGGCTTCGCGGTTGAGGATGCTGACGAAGCGTGGCACGGCCACCAATTCCACTTCGAGCCCTGGGTAGCGCTGGAACAAGGCTTTCATGCGCGGGGTGAAGAACATGATGCCGATGCCTTCGGTCACCCCCAGGCGAATCTTGCCCAGTGGCGTGATGGCCTGGGTGATCTCTTCTTGTGCCAGCAAGGCAACGTTCTCCATGGCTTCGGCGTGCTTGAGCAGCGCCTGGCCGGAGGGGGTGAGTTCGTAGCCTTGGGCATGCTGGACGAACAGTGCGGTGCCCAGGTGCTTCTCGATGCTCTCGATATGCCGGGCCACAGTGCTGTGGGTGGTGTTGAGGCGTTTAGCGGCGGTGCGCAGGCGGCCGCTGCGCTGCAACTCGAGGAAAAACCGCAGATCGTTCCAGTCGAACATGCTGATCCTTGTGCCGTTCATGAGGCCCTTTCGCTGTAGGAGCGGCTTTAGCCGCGATCATCCGCGAAGCGGATGCCAGGCACCGCGGAGGCTGCATCGCGGCTGAAGCCGCTCCTACAGGATTAGCGCCGATCATGGGTGCGGCGCTGTGCTAAAACGCACAACGGCTGCGCGAAATCTCGTGTTTCCTCGGCGAAATTAATCAATAAGATGGAGCGGGACAAGAATAATAATCAGGCGCGAGGTTGCACATGCCATCAGCCGATTCTGTCTACGACTATGTGGTCGTGGGTGCCGGGCCCGCCGGTTGCCTGCTGGCCAATCGTTTGTCCGCCGACCCTTCGTGCCGCGTATTGCTGCTCGAGGCGGGTGGTCGTGACAACTATCCCTGGATACACATCCCTGTCGGTTACCTCTACTGCATCGGCAATCCACGCACCGACTGGTGCTTCAAGACCGAGAGCCAGCCCGGCCTGAACGATCGCAGCCTGGGTTATCCGCGGGGCAAGGTGCTGGGGGGCTGCTCGTCGATCAACGGCATGATCTACATGCGTGGCCAGGCCGCCGACTACGACCGCTGGGCCGAGCTAGGCAATGACGGCTGGGCGTGGAAGGATGTGCTGCCGTTGTTCAAGGCCAGCGAGAACCACTTCGCCGGCGCCAGCGATAGCCACGGCGCCGAGGGGGAATGGCGGGTCGAACAGCAGCGCTACAGCTGGCCGATCCTCGATGCCTTCCGCGATGCCGCCGAGCAGAGTGGCATCGCCAAGGTGGCCGACTTCAACACAGGCGACAACGCTGGCTGTGGATACTTTCAGGTCAACCAGCGCAGCGGTGTGCGCTGGAACTCGGCCAAGGCGTTTCTCAGGCCTGTCCTCAAGCGCCCGAACCTCACCGTCTTGACCGGTGTTCAGGTTGACCAGGTGCTGCTCGACAACACCCGAGCCCGAGCGGTGAAGGCCTTGTGGCAAGGCGCCTGGCATGAGTTCGCGGCTCGCCGCGAAATCATCCTGTGTGCGGGTTCCGTCGGCTCGCCCGGCATTCTCCAGCGCTCCGGTATCGGCCCGCGCAAGCTGCTCGAGGAGCTGGGCATCGGTGTGCGCCACGATATGCCGGGTGTCGGCGGCAATTTGCAGGACCATCTGCAATTGCGCCTGATCTACCAGATCCACAACACCCGCACCCTCAACCAGATGGCCAACAGTTTGTGGGGCAAGCTGGAGATGGGTTTGCGCTATGCCTATGACCGTAGTGGTCCGTTGGCCATGGCACCCAGCCAGTTGGGTGCCTTCGCGCGTTCGAGCGCCGAGCAGGCGACGGCCAACCTGCAATATCACGTGCAGCCATTGTCGCTGGACCGCTTCGGCGAACCGCTGCACCCGTTCCCGGCCTTTACCGCTTCGGTGTGCAACCTGCGCCCGGCCAGCCGCGGTCGGATCGATATCCGTTCGGCGGACATGAACACCGCGCCGCTGATCGACCCCAATTACCTCAGCGCTCCCGAGGACCTGCGCGTCGCCGCCGATGCCATCCGGCTCACCCGGCGTATTGTCCAGGCCCCTGCCCTCGCCGCCTTCGCTCCACGTGAATACCTGCCTGGCCCTGCCCTGCAGAGCGAGGAGGATTTGCACCAGGCAGCCGGCCAGATCGGCACCACCATCTTCCACCCGGTGGGCACCTGCCGCATGGGCAGCGGGCCGCTGGATGTTGTGGATAACCAGCTGCGCGTTCACGGCATCCCGGGCCTACGCGTGGCCGACGCCTCGATCATGCCGCAGATCGTCTCCGGCAATACCTGCTCACCCACGTTGATGATCGCCGAGAAGGCGGCGCAACTGATCCTCAAGGGGGCCAATACCCAGACCAACCTCAACGACGCCAGCGCGATACCGACGCCCTGACCCGGGTGTTTGCAACAGCGGCGGCTTGTGAGCGGAAGTCGCCGGCAGTGGAACAACAAGAATAATCACTGTGGCCCGCGGGCCGAGGACAGCAACGATGTCGGATTACATCCAGGAACACGGCGCGGCGGCGAGCAGCCCCAGCCGCCGTGAAGAGCGCAAGATCATTTTCGCGTCATCCCTCGGGACGGTGTTCGAGTGGTATGACTTTTTTCTCTATGGCGCGCTGGCTGCTGTCATCAGCAAGCAGTTCTTTGCCGGCGTCAACGACACCACCGCGTTCATCTTCGCCTTGATGGCCTTCGCCGCCGGCTTCCTGGTGCGCCCGTTCGGCGCGCTGGTGTTCGGCCGGCTGGGTGACATGATCGGACGCAAGTACACCTTCCTGGTGACCATCGTGCTGATGGGGTTGTCCACCTTCGCAGTAGGCCTGTTACCGACCTATGCCAGCATCGGCATCGCCGCGCCGATCATTCTGGTGGTGCTGCGCATGCTCCAGGGCTTGGCACTGGGCGGTGAGTACGGTGGTGCGGCGACCTATGTCGCTGAGCACGCGCCCCACGGCAAACGTGGTTTCCACACCGGCTTCATCCAGTCCACTGCGACGCTGGGCCTGCTGTTGTCGCTCACCGTGGTCCTGGCCAGCCGCTATATCAGCGGTGACCAGTTCGAAACCTGGGGTTGGCGCCTGCCGTTCCTGCTGTCGATCGTGCTGCTGGCGATCTCCACCTGGATCCGCATGAGCATGCACGAGTCGCCGGCCTTCGTGAAAATGAAGGCCCAGGGCAAGGTGAGCAAGTCGCCGATCCGCGAGTCCTTCACTTCCTGGCCCAACCTCAAGGTGGTGCTCACTGCGCTGTTCAGTATCAACGCCGGGCAGGCGGTGACCTTCTACACCGCGCAGTTCTACGTGCTGTTCTTCATGACCCAGATGCTCAAGATGGACCCCGCCCAGGCCAACACGCTGCTGATCATCAGCGTGGTGATCGGCGCGCCGTTCTTCGTGTTCTTCGGCTGGTTGTCGGACCGCGTGGGGCGCAAGCCGATCCTGATGCTCGGTCTGCTGCTGGCGACGGTGCTGTACTTCCCGCTGTTCAAGGCCCTGAGCCATTACGCCAACCCGCAGATCGATGCCGCCAGCCGCCAGGCGCCGATTGTCGTCACCGCCGACCCCAAGGGTTGCACCTTCCAGTTCGACCCGGTGGGCAAGGCGCGCTTCGACAGCCCGTGCGACAAGGTCAAGACGTTCCTGGTCAAGCAGGGCTTGCCCTATAGCTCGGTGAATGTCGGCGGCAGCGAGGTGATTGTCAGCATCGGTGACAAGACCATCAATGGCTTCGACGAGACGGCCATGCGCAGCGCCATCGACGCAGCGGGTTATCCGGCCAAGGCAGACCCTGCAAACGTGAACCAGGTGATGGTGGTGCTGCTGATCGTCGCCATGATCCTGATCGCCACCATGACCTACGGGCCACTGGCGGCGGTGATGGTCGAGCTGTTCCCCACGCGTATTCGCTATACCTCGATGTCCCTGCCCTACCACATCGGTAACGGTTGGTTCGGGGGCTTCCTGCCGACGGTGTCGTTTGCGTTGGTGGTGTATACCGGGGATATCTTCTATGGGCTGTGGTACCCGGTGTTGATTACCTGGGTGAGCCTGGTGGTGGGGATCTTCTGTTTGAAAGAGACCCGGGATGTGGATATCGACAAGGTGTGAGGCCCGTTCGCCGGCAAGCCGGCTCCTACAGGGTATTCGTACACCATCGATTACAAGGCACAAAAAAACCGGCGTAAAAGCCGGTTTTTTTATAGCGCGAAAAAACTTATGCACGATTTTCAGAAAAACGTCATACAGAGAAATAAATAGCTAATTCAACAGCTTAGCTATGTTCTGACACCCGTAATCCAAAAATTGCTAACAAGTTATCCACAGAACGTCAGGCGTGCTGCTGTTCCGGATTTTCCGCCACCGGCGGCAGCGAACCCATGGCCCGCTGGGCCGCCTCGTTCCACGCCTGGGCGCGGTCGTTGAGCTCGGCAATGGCTCGTGGCCCAGTCCCTTCCGGGTACATCGGCGCGCCAATCACCACCTCGATGGTGCCCGGGCGCTTGCCCCAGCCTTCACGGGGCCAGAACTTGCCGGCGTTGTGGGCGATTGGCAGCACCGGCAGGCCGGCATTCACCGCCAGGGCGGTACCTCCGCGGGAGAACTTGCCCATCTGGCCGTGGGGTACCCGGGTGCCTTCGGGGAAGATCAGCACCCAGGTGCCCTGCTTGAGCAGTTCGTCACCCTGGCTGGCAACCTGGCGCAAGGCCTCTTTCGGGTTCTTCCGGTCGATGGCGATCGGCCGCAGCATGGCCATGGCCCAGCCGAAGAACGGCACATACAGCAGCTCACGCTTGAGCACCTGGCTCAGTGGCGAGAAGTAGGCCGACAGGAAGAACGTTTCCCAGGTGCTCTGGTGGTTCGACAGGATCACGCACGGCACATCAGGCACATGCTCGGCGCCGGTGATCTTGTAGTCGATCCCCAGGATCGTCTTCACCAGGAACAGTGCGCAGCGGCACCAGTACACGTTGATGAACTTGTAGCGCTTGGGGAATGGCAGGAAAGGCGCGACGAAGAAGCTCAGCGAGCACCACAGCAGCGAACTGGTGCCCAACAGCAGGTAAAAAAGAAAGATTCTGATCGCCTGCAGGATCGACATAGTGGCATGTACCGTTGCGGGGCGTGCCCGCCTAATGAAAAGTGCGCCGTTCCTGGCGCACTCATTTAAATAAGTTCTCTGGCGATGGCTGCCAGATCGTCGAAAATCAGTGTAGTTTCCGGGACGCCTTTTTCCAGGGTCCTTTCGCCCTTGCCGGTTTTTACCAACACGGGTTGTGCATCGACGGCCAGGGCCGCCTCCAGGTCACCTTTGCTGTCACCGACGAACCATACGCCGGCCAGCGGCACCTGGTAGTGCTCGGCGATCGCTCGCAGCATGCCGGGCTTGGGCTTGCGGCAATCGCAGCCTTCGTCCGGGCCGTGCGGGCAATGCACGATCAAGCCGACTTCGCCCCCCTGCTCGGCCACCAGCGCGCGCAGGCGCGCGTGCATGGCTTCAAGCGTGGCCGGCGAATAGTAGCCGCGGGCAATGCCGGACTGGTTGGTGGCCACGGCCACCGTCCAGCCCGCCTTGCTCAACTGCGCGATGGCCTCGATCGAGCCGGGGATGGGGATCCACTCCTCCAGCGACTTGATGTAGGCGTCGGAGTCGTGGTTGATCACTCCGTCTCGATCAAGAATCAGCAGTTTCAACGACTTACCCCAGCAGCGAGATATCGGCCACGCCCAGGAACAGGCCACGCAGGCGGCTGAGCAGGGCATAACGGTTGGCGCGTACCTTGGCGTCCTCGGCGTTGACCAGTACGGCCTCGAAGAAGGCGTCTACCGGGTCGCGCAGGGCGGCCAGGCGGGCCAGGGCTTCGTTGTACTGGCGTGCGGAAGCCATCGGTTGCACGGCCTGGTCGGCCTGCTGGATGGCCGAGTACAGCGAGAACTCGTTGGCGTTGTCGAAGTACTTGGGCTCGACCTGGTCGGCGATGGCGCCTTCGGCCTTGCCCAGCAGGTTCGACACGCGCTTGTTCGCCGCGGCCAGGGCATTGGCTTCCGGCAGCTTGCGGAAGGCCTGCACGGCCTGCACGCGCTGGTCGAAGTCCAGGGCCGAGCCTGGTTTCAGAGCGCGCACCGACAGGTAGGTGGCGACGTCGATGCCTTCGTCTTCGTAACGCGCGCGCAGGCGATCGAAGATGAACTCCAGCACCTGCTCGGACAGGCCGGCGGCCTTGACCTTGGTGCCGAACTGCTTGACCGCGAAGTCGACTGCGGTGGTCAGGTCGAGGTCCAGCTGTTTCTCGATCAAGATGCGCAGCACGCCCAGGGCGGCACGGCGCAGGGCGTACGGGTCCTTGCTGCCAGTGGGCAGCATGCCGATGCCGAAGATGCCGACCAGGGTGTCGAGCTTGTCGGCGATGGCCACGGCAGCACCGGTGAGGGTCTGCGGCAGCTCGGCGCCGGCGCCACGCGGCATGTACTGCTCGTTCAGCGCCAGGGCGACGTCTTGCGGCTCGCCATCGTTGAGGGCGTAGTAGTAGCCGGCGATGCCCTGCATTTCAGGGAATTCACCGACCATCTCCGAGGCCAGGTCGCACTTGGACAGCAGGCCGGCACGGCCAGCGTTGGCCGCGCTGCCGCCGATGTACGGGGCAATGAAGGCGGCCAGTTTCGACACGCGCTCGGCCTTGTCGAACACGGTGCCAAGCTGGGCCTGGAACACCACGTTCTTCAGGCGCTCGTTGAAGCTTTCCAGTGGCTGCTTCTTGTCTTGCTTGAAGAAGAACTCGGCGTCGGTCAGGCGTGGGCGCACGACCTTCTCGTTGCCTTCGACGATCTGCTTTGGATCGCGGCTCTCGACGTTGGCCACGGTGATGAAGCGCGGCAGCAGCTTGCCTTCACTGTCCAGCAGGCAGAAGTACTTCTGGTTGTCCTGCATGGTGGTGATCAGGGCTTCCTGCGGCACTTCGAGGAAACGCTCCTCGAACGAGCACACCAGCGGCACCGGCCACTCGACCAGGGCAGTCACTTCGTCCAGCAGCGCCGGCGGCACGATGGCCGAGCCTTCCTGCTGCATGGCCAGCTCCGCGGTGCGCTTGCTGATCAGCTCGCGGCGCTCGGCGAAGTCGGCCAGCACATAGGCCTTGCGCAGGTCTTCGACGTAGTTGGCCGGGGTGGTGATGACCACGTTCTCCGGGTGGTGGAAGCGGTGGCCACGGGACTCACGGCCGGCTTTTTGCGCGAGGATGGTGCAGTCGACGACCTGATCACCCAGCAGCATCACCAGCCACTGAGTCGGGCGCACGAACTCTTCACGGCTGGCGCCCCAGTGCATGCGCTTGGGGATCGGCAGGTCGTTGAGCGAGTCTTCGACGATGGTGGGCAGCAGGCTGGCGGTAGCTTTACCCGGGATGTGCTGCGAGAAGCGCAGCTTCGCGCCGCTCTGGTCGATGTCCGACAGCTCGACGCCGCACTTCTTGGCGAAGCCCAGGGCAGCTTGAGTCGGGTTGCCTTCGGCGTCGAAGGCGGCCTGGCGGGGCGGGCCGTCGATGTTGATGCTGCGGTCCGGCTGTTG
Organism: Pseudomonas sp. MWU13-3659; assembly: GCF_023757525.1. NCBI lineage: Bacteria > Pseudomonadati > Pseudomonadota > Gammaproteobacteria > Pseudomonadales > Pseudomonadaceae > Pseudomonas > Pseudomonas sp. MWU13-3659. Next base: position 283,226 of record NZ_JAMSHW010000005.1, read on the forward strand.
CACGTCGAGCTGGCGCAGCAGCACGGCCAGGCGGCGCGGCGCGGCGTACACCCGCTTGCCGGTGTAGTTCAGGCCGGCGGCCTGCAGGCCTTTCTCGATGCCGGCGAGGAACGCATCGCCCAGCGAGGCCAGGGCCTTCGGTGGCAGCTCTTCGGTGCCCAGTTCAACCAGGAAATCTTGAGCACTCATTGTGCAGCCTCCAGCTTAGCCAACACTTCGTCACGCAGTTCAGGAGAAGCCATCGGGAAGCCCAGGCGTGCGCGGGCTTGCAGGTAGCTTTGCGCCACGTCACGGGCGAGGGTACGTACGCGCAGGATATAGCGCTGGCGCTCAGTCACCGAGATGGCGCGGCGGGCGTCCAGCAGGTTGAAGGTGTGCGAGGCCTTCAGGACCATTTCGTAGGTGGGCAGCGGCAGGTCCAGCTTGATCAGGCGGTTCGCTTCGCTTTCGTAGAAGTCGAACAGCTCGAACAGTTTCTCGACGTTGGCGTGCTCGAAGTTGTAGGTCGACTGCTCCACTTCGTTCTGGTGGAACACGTCGCCGTAGGTGACCTTGCCGAACGGGCCGTCGGCCCACACCAGGTCGTAGACCGAGTCCACGCCCTGCAGGTACATGGCCAGGCGCTCCAGGCCGTAGGTGATCTCACCGGTGACCGGGTAGCACTCGATGCCGCCGACCTGCTGGAAGTAGGTGAACTGGGTCACCTCCATGCCGTTCAGCCAGATTTCCCAGCCCAGGCCCCAGGCGCCGAGGGTCGGCGATTCCCAGTTGTCTTCGACGAAACGGATGTCGTGAACCAGCGGGTCCAGGCCGATGGCTTTCAGCGAGCCGAGGTACAGCTCCTGGAAGTTGGCCGGGTTTGGCTTGAGCACTACCTGGAACTGGTAGTAGTGCTGCAGGCGGTTGGGGTTTTCACCATACCGTCCGTCGGCGGGGCGACGGCTAGGCTGCACATAGGCGGCGTTCCACGTCTCCGGGCCCACGGCGCGCAGGAAGGTGGCGGTATGGAAAGTGCCGGCGCCTACTTCCATATCGTAGGGCTGAAGCACCACACAACCTTGCTCGGCCCAGTAGTTCTGCAGGGCGAGGATCAGGTCTTGGAAGGTACGCACGGCTGGCGTAGGCTGGCTCACGAAATTCACCTGTATCTGGGGATGCGGATGTAAAGAGCGGGAGTATAACCCGATTCGCCTCGCCCTCTACGTAATTGGAGCCTTATGCCACGCTGCTTTTGGTGTTCCGACGATCCGTTGTACGCGGCCTATCACGACCACGAGTGGGGAACGCCGCAGCGCGACCCGGCGTTGCTCTTCGAGATGCTTTTGCTCGAAGGGTTCCAGGCGGGGCTGTCGTGGATCACCGTATTGAAGAAACGTGAGCGCTATCGTGAGGTGCTGCACGGTTTCGACCCGGTGAAACTGGCGCGCTTGAGCGATGAACGCATCGAGGAGCTTATGCTGGATGCCGGCATCATCCGCAACCGCCTCAAGCTCAAGGCCGTGCGCCGCAACGCCGAGGCCTGGCTGGCTGTGGATAACCCCGCCGAGTGGCTGTGGTCGTTCGTCGGCGGGCAACCGAAGATCAACCACTTCGCCTCCCATGCCGATGTGCCGGCGGTGACCGACGAGGCCAAGGCCATGAGCAAGGCCCTGCAGAAGGCCGGCTTCACCTTCGTTGGCCCGACCATCTGCTACGCCTTCATGCAGGCCACCGGCATGGTCATGGACCACACCACCGACTGCGATCGCTACGCCGCGCTGGCGCGTTGACGGGGTACAATGCGCGCCTTGCTGAAATAAGGAATTCGCCTGTGGAAAAGTTCAAGGGCGCCCTGATGGTCGGGGTGCTGCGCCTGTTTGCCAAGCTGCCCTGGGGCGCTGTGCAGCGTGTCGGCGCCGGTATCGGCTGGCTGATGTGGAAAATCCCCAATGGCTCGCGCAATGTTGTGCGCATCAACCTGGCCAAGTGTTTCCCGGAGATGGACCCGGCCGAACGTGAGCAACTGGTCGGCCGTGCGTTGAAGGATATCGGCAAGTCGTTCGTCGAGAGCGCCTGTGCCTGGATCTGGCCACCGCAGCGCTCGCTGGACCTGGTCAAGGAAGTGCACGGCCTGGAAGTGCTGGAGCAGGCCCTGGCCTCGGGCAAGGGCGTGGTGGGCATCACCAGCCACCTGGGTAACTGGGAGGTGCTCAACCACTTCTATTGCAATCAGTGCAAACCGATCATCTTCTACCGCCCGCCCAAGCTGAAGGCAGTGGATGACTTGCTGCGTGAACAGCGCGTGCAGATGGGCAACCGCGTGGCGCCTTCGACCAAGGAAGGCATTCTCAGCGTGATCAAGGAAGTGCGCCGGGGTGGCCAGGTGGGGATTCCAGCCGACCCGGAGCCGGCCGAGTCGGCTGGGGTGTTCGTACCGTTCCTGGGTACCCAGGCGCTGACCAGCAAGTTCGTGCCGAACATGCTGGCCGGCGGCAAGGCGGTCGGGGTGTTCCTGCATGCCCTGCGGCTGCCGGACGGTTCGGGCTTCAAGGTATTCCTGGAAGCGGCGCCGGAAGAAATGTACAGCGAGGATGTGACGGTAGCGGCGGCGGCCATGAGCAAGGTGGTCGAGCGTTATGTGCGCGAGTACCCGAGCCAGTACATGTGGAGCATGAAGCGCTTCAAGAAGCGCCCGGCAGGCGAGGCGCGCTGGTACTGAACCAAGAGCATGGCCGTGCGGGCTCGGCCATGCTACTTGAACATCAACTGCCCTTCAGGCAGGTAAGCTATTTATTAAATTAGGAATAGTGTCCAAGATAATTACGGAAATTATCGTGCGGTACCAGTTTCACATGGTGAAGATCAGTTGCTACGGAAAGTTTTTTTTCGGCATCCAATACTACACAGAATTGAACGTGGGTTCCAGTATTGCCATCCGCTTTATCAGCGAAGTGAAGGTCAAACGTGATACGTCTACCGTCTTTCTCCGCAGCATCAATATTCGTACTGATTGTAGTACTGATGGCGTTGCGTTCTTTAAGATTTGGCGCCATGGTGTCGTTGACTAATTTAATGATGACGTCACCTGGAAGTAAACTTTTTTGGGTTGTTATAAAATTATTCAGGATTGTTGTTTTTTCTTTGTCTAAAGACTCAAGGGCATTCTTTGTATGGGTGGTGAGAGCGTTTTCTGCATCGATTTTTGTTTTATATAGTTCGTCGTGCTCGGCTTTAAGTTTTTCATATGGCTCTATCTTGGTTAGAAGCTTTTCACGGTGCCTCTTAGAAAGTTCTAGAGCAGGACCATAATCTAGGACGTCATTGGAGCTGTTGGGTGTTTTAGCGTCCTTATATTGTGCTGTTATTGTAGCTATATGTGCATCAAGTGAATTTAGTTCTTCGGTTAGTTCATTAAGTTCCTGTTCTGTGCTGGTGTAATTATTTTCACTTAAGAATTTTCCAATTTTGTTCTGCGCTGCAGTGGCTGCGCTCTGCAGATTGGATTTTTCAGTTTGGTAATTTTCTAATTTTTTTAGAGCACCTGCAGGATCATCTTTAAGTGATTGATCAATATTCAAATCACTAACAGCAAGCTTAGCATCTTCATGATTAACTAAAGCTGTAATGTATGGTTCGGTTTTTTTTATATTGTTATCGATAGGGAAACTAAGGTCGGGGTCCATCTCTACACTGCTATCCTTGCTTAGCGTTTTGCTGGCAGGGGCAAAGTAGCTCAAAACCTCGTCGCCGATTTTAAAAGTCGTATAATTTTTTTCTGTAGCGTCATCACCTTTTTTGCATTTTTCGGTAGAGATAATAAATTTGTCTCGTTGATGCTCAGGGGCAAGATTTTTCAATGTTTCGTAGGCACGACGTGCAGTGGTTAAGTGTTTTGCGTTCACGATTTCGCGTAGCAGATTTTCAACCTTACCCCGGTCTACGTTATTGAACCAATCTATGATTCGCTGCAGAATGCCTTTGATTTTTATTTCGGCATCTGGCGCTGTATTTCGTATAGCTGCTAGATCTTTATGGTCAATAGTTGAGTTGATTGGAAAACAACTTCTATCGTTGATTGTGAGGCTGAAAGGCATCGAAGTTACTCCTAGGGATGATGTTCGATTCTTCCTGTTTACGCCTTGATTTTTCTACCCGGTATCGTCGTGAATTTTTATGCAAAGGCCATTGGGGCAGCAGCGGGTGTATCCACCTGGGCAAGGTATGCACTCAGCATTCGGGTATCCGGAGCACTCATCGTTCTGGAATGCTTAATGCTATTTTAGCCAGGCATGGTGTTTGC
>NZ_JAMSHW010000050.1:0-21375 GCF_023757525.1 Pseudomonas sp. MWU13-3659
ATCGTATTACCTGAGCGCGCTGGCCAAGGCGCTGATGGATGATGCGGAGTTGGGGATGAAGCACTGACCTCTAGGCACATGCGGGCTCTGTAGGAGCGGCCTTGTGCCGCGAAAGGGCTGCGTAGCAGCCCCCGGCAATGGTGCATGATGCGGAGATCTGGGGCCGCTTTGCGGCCCTTTCGCGGCACAAGGCCGCTCCTACAGGGGATTGCGATACGCCTTGGAGCAGAGGGAGGCGTCCATGGAATGTTATGTCCGCCGCGCTAAGCGCGAAGACGCAGAAGCCATCAGCCGCATCGTGATCGCGGCACTGCGTGAATCCAACTCGCAGGATTACCCGGCAGAAGTGATCACCCAAGTAGAACAGAGCTTTTCACCTGCGGCGGTCAGTGCATTACTCGATAGCCGAGTGGTGTTCGTGGCGGTCATCCAGAACAATCTGTTGGGGACGGCAAGCCTCGATGGCGACGTTGTCAGGAGAGTGTTTGTCGCGCCCATCCATCATGGGACAGGTATTGGCAGACAGCTGATGGAGGCCATCCATGCAGCGGCGATCAGGACTGGTGTCACGGCACTGCGCGTTCCTTCGTCCATCACGGCCCAAGGCTTCTACGCACGGTTGGGATATCGGAAGTTTCGTGATGAATTCCATGGTGAAGAGCGCACCATTGTCATGGAAAAGTCCACGCTGACCATGACGCAAGCGGCCAACGCGCTCAACGTTTCTTGCGAACATCTGGCAAAGCTGCTGGATGAAGGAGCAATCCCCCATACCAGCGCTGAAGGTGAACGGGCAATCACGTTCTCCGACCTGATTGCCTACAAGGACAAGCGTGGCAAGATCAGCCGGACCGCGATGGATGAGCTGGCAGCCCAAGCCCAGGACATGAAAATGGGTTACGAGTGAGTCCGTTCAGTTGCACTCAGCGTAAGCATGCATGGTTTTCGTTCTAGCATCGCAGTCTCTGGCACCGGCTCTGCCGTTGATCGCGGACACGCCAGGCGTGAACGTGCCAGGCCATTCGACGATGACATTGGCATCAGCAAGTATTTCCTGTATCACGACCGCTTCACACCACGCCAGGGAAGCCCCATGCACCACCGCATCACCGCCATCTGCCACAAAGCCTGTTTTTCCCGCAGCACCTGTGCCTGGTTGGCCATCGATGATGTGCCGATCGAGGTGTGGCTGGCCCAACACCTGGCCTTTCCCGACCTCGAACGCCATGGCCTGGCGCTGATGTGGCTGCTGGACGAGGAGGAGGACGCCCTGGCCAACCGCCGCATCCTCCCCGCCGAGGATGGCACCTCCACCCTGGTACCGCTGCTGGTATGCAGCGACGACATGAATTTTGACTGCTTCGCGCTGATGACCGAACAGGTGATCGACGGCGACACCGTGCACTGGCGGCGGTTCGGGCACAGCGCCACCGGCGGGCTGGAAGTGGGTGCTTCCATGCACTGGTATCCAGACAGCAAACCGGTGAGCTTCAAACTAAGCGACTTCAACCATGCGATAAGTGAGCACAGTCGGCTGATCAAGGCATGTGTCGGGCAGTAGCCACAGTCACCCTGCCGCAACAAAGGGCTCGCCTTCCTGGTCGCCACGCGTTGCAGCTTCCCCGGTGGCGACATCAAAACAGTAGGCGGTGCCGTAGAAATCCACGACTTCCACATGCTCAGGCGCCAGTTGAAAGCCTCCGGTGAAGATATCGGCACCCATGGCTTTCCAGATGACGTCGCCCTCCGGGGACAGGCAGGTGATTTCCAGCTCGCCGTGCGAAATCAATACACGCTGCTGTGCTGCCCAATAGAGACCGAAACACGTCGCCAGATCCACCTTGCGTGACCAAAGCAGGTCATGGGGAGGGATCAGCGACACGCAGGCAACCTGGTTGCCCACGGCCAGCACCAGCTTTTCGTCGATCACCAGCGCCGAATGTGCATGTACCCCTGCCCCGCCGCCGGCTCCGACCACCACTATGCCGATGTCGTTCAGCATCACGCCATGAGCCGATGACAGGCCGTCATCGCCGACGATGACTTCCCGCGCATATGACCGCAAATTGTCCGTGGACTCGAACGTGTAGGTGGGCTCGTCAACGACAGTAATCACACCCTGTCGAGCGGCAATCTTCATTTGCGAATTCCTATATCCAAGACGGACACCCGCATTTGCCCGCCTCCGAGGCGATCCGGGCGCAGAATCGCTTAGGCTAGCACGCCCAGGGGGTCGACCTTCCTAAGCTCCATGTCGGCCGCCAGATCGGGACGCAGGAAAATGTCGGCCATGGGTTTATACGGAATTATTCCAGGCCAATAATTATTGGCCCTGAATAATTCCATCTAAACCCCGCCCCTGACAGCTGCAGCACACGCAACCACTGATCAGCGGCTGATCGGGATCGCCCTCAAGAAAAGTCACCCTGACCTCCATTCCCTTCCGAGGCGGCATGCTCTCGCAATGCCAGTCGGAGACCAACCGCAGCCAGCAACTGCGCGTGTCACCCACTCGCTCTTCGCGGTCCCAGGGGAACTCAACCTTGACCCTAGCCAGGCGCCGATCACTCCGAACCGCCTCATCCTCCACGGCAACGACCACCGCCGTCTGATTGCCGGGCACCTGGGGTTTCCTGTGAGCCAACGGCGGACGGTAGCTCGCGTGCCACGCATAGCCCGTGAAGCGGTTACGGTAACCCTGATAAAAATCGCCTTCGTTGCCAGTGGCGAGGTGTTCACCAGACAACGGTGGCTGCCGCCCTTCATGGATAACCTGAGTCAGCAACCAGGGAGCATTCCACGCGTTGTGCGGATGGCCCGTGATTTCCAGCACATGACCACTGGCCAAGCGCGGCTGGTCACTGTGCCCTTCCGTTCGCCGACAAGCCGCATGATGACGCTCCATCAGGTGTTTGATCACCGGCTCGTCGGCGACGCTGTCGGGCGCTTGCCTGTAGGCGGTTGGGATGCCACTTCTGGTAAAGGCCGACTGATGATCGCCCAGCACCAGCACATGCCCCCGCGCACTGTGTTGAAAGTGGAAGTGGATACCCTCTTCTTCGCACAGGCGCTGGACGAAATGCAGGTCTGTTTCGTCGTACTGGGTGCAGATATCGCGCGCGCGGTAGTTTGCCCGTAGCTCAAGCCGATAGGCGTCGCCCACTATCCCGTGCTCTTCCAATATCAAGGCAACGATTTCCGGCGCCGATAGCCGTTGATAGATCCGTTGGTTGATGCGATGGCGCAGGTAGGACAACTGCGGCACCAGGGCCAACTTGTAGCGTGGCTCATCACCGCATTGGGCAACGTGGTAGACGCGCCCGTGTACACCGTTGCCCTGGGCGTCGAAGGCCAGGAAAGCCTCGCGGTCGATCAGGCTGTCGAGGTCCAGGTCAGCCGGTTCGCCGACCAGTTCCACATTGAAGAAGTACGGCCTGCTGATGGCCTCTTCGCCGCTGAACGCGAGCACGTGGAGTCCATGTTCGACACCGTCGATGGTCAAGCTGAAGTGGGTCTGCCGAGTTGGGCTGAACATCCGCTGTTCCCTCTCTACATAAGCCAAGGATGACGCGCACGAAGCCACTGCCTCCATGAGCACGGAGGCAGGCATCGGGCTGCAGGCGAAACTTCAGGTCAGGTCAAACGCCACTTTTCACTTTGGTCCAGACCCGGGTGCGGATTCGTTCGAGTTTCAACGGCAGTGGCTCGAGCGGAATCAGCGTGGCAACCGTCTTCTTGTCGGGATAAATCCAGGGGTTGTCCCGCAGCGCCTGTTCGACGAACTGGGTGGCGTCCTTGTTGGCGTTGGGGTACAGCGTGTGGTTCGAGGTCTTGGCGATCACTTCCGGGCGCATCATGTAGTTGATGAACGCCAGGCCTGCCTTGGGATGGGGCGCATCCTTGAGCAGTACCAGGTTTTCCGACCACACCAGCGCGCCTTCGCGAGGCAGGCTGTAGGTGATCCGGCGCCCGGTGTTGTTCTTCTCGTTGATCGCCTGCGCGGCCAGGGCGCCGTTGGCCCAACCCACCACCGCACAGATATTGCCGTCGGCCATGTCGGTGTCGATGCGCGACGAGTCGAAATACAGCACGTACGGGCGGATTTTCATCAGCAGGTCTTGCGCCTTCTGGTAGTCCGCCGGGTTGGTGCTGTTGCTGGGCAGCCCCAGGTAGTTCAAGGCAATCGAGATGATCTCGCTGGGCGAGTCGAGCATCGCCACGCCACACGACTTCAGCTTGCTGATGTTCTCTTCCTTGAAGATCAGGTCCCAGCTGTTCACCGGCGCCTGGTCACCCAATGCCGCCTTGACCTTGTCGACGTCGTAGCCGATGCCAGTGGTGCCCCACAGGTAGGGCACCGCGTAGCGGTTGCCAGGATCGTTGACCGCCAGCTGGGCGAGGATGTCCGGGTCGATATGTGCAAGGTTCCCCAACTGCGCACGGTCCAGCGGCTGGAGCACCCCAGCCGCGATCAGCGTGGGCAACACGTTGGAGGTTGCCACCACCACGTCATACCCGGTGCGCCCGGCCATGACCTTGCTCTGCATGATGTCGGCGCTGTCGAACGCGTCCATGTGCACGCGGGTGCCGGTTTCCTGCTCGAAGGCCTTCGGGGTCTCCGGCGCCAGCAACCCGAACCAGTTGTACAGATGCACCCCGGGCTCGGCGGCCGCCACCGAGGTGCTGACTGCCGCGCAGAGCAGCGAGGCCGAAAAAAGGGTTCGCAAACGTGAGGTTCTCATGCAACATCCTTGTCCAGACGATTGTTGTCTCATGGCCATCCCAAGCCTTGGCACCGACTATACCGGGCACGCCCGGAGAGTAAATACCTCGAAATACTTACCTCCGGCCTACGCATCCTTAACCCAAAAGGGGTAGAAAATGCCGTTCGACCTCCATGGACTGGCGTGGCACCGAACGATCGGCAAGCTGATCATGCAACTGAACCGGCCGGAGTTCTGGAGTTCGCTGGTGCGGGTGTTGAATGAGTACGTGCAGATCGACAACTGGGTGGTGTTGATTTTCGGCAGCCAGCACGTGGAAGTGGTCAGCCTGCCTGAAGTGGCGGACGCAGAAGAGGTGGATGCGTTCATCCATCGCTATGTGACGGAGTTGTATCTGCTGGACCCGTTCTACATCGCCAATCGAGAGAACCCCCAGGGCGGTTTCTTCCACCTGCTGGATATCGCGCCGGAGTACTTTCTCGAGACCGAGTACTACCACCAGTACTTCGCCCAGTACATCTCGGTGGATGAAGCGCAGTACAACGTGCAGCTCGACGCCGACCGGACGCTGTGCATTTCCATCGGCAGCAAGGTGCGTTTCACCCAAGAGCAAATCACCATTCTCGACATCATCAAGCCCTGGGTGACGGCCTTGATGCACCAGCGCATGTGCTTTGAAAGCGATGCCGAGAAAAGTCTTGCCGAGCCACCGCCACGGCAAGAAACGCTGGCCCAGCTGGGTGCGCAGTTGACGACGCGGGAAAGCGATGTGCTCAGGCTGCTGTTGAGCGGGTTCTCCAACAAAGAGATAGCCGGGAAGCTTGCGCTCTCGGCGGAGACGATCAAAGTTCACCGCCGCAACATTTACGCCAAGCTGAATATCAAGTCGCAGTCTGAGTTGTTTACCCGGTTCTTCATGCCCCGCGCCTACCCGACAGCCCCTTGACCACGATGTACAGCAGCGGCCCGAGTGACACGAAGCGGGCCACATTGTGTATGGCACCGGCGTCGCCGGTGTTCGCGGGTAAACCCGCTCCTACAGGTACCCCATAAACGCCAAGCCGTACTGGTAGGAGCCGGCTTACCGGCGAAGGGGCCAGTGCAGTCAACACATCAATGTGGTTTCACTACGGATCGAACATCTGACTCCCCTGACAGCGGCACTACGAATCACGGGTTGTCCGAGCCTGCCGCAACCGTCGACTAGCGAACCATGCGCCATTAGAATGCCACTTCCAAAATCGCGACAGGATGTTGCCCCATGACTTTCGATGTGCATCACTACGCCAAGGCCTACTACAGCAACATCCAACCGGCGCCAGGCAATCTTTATCCAAGGCTCAAAGCCTGGGAATTCCTCTACGAGTACATCTGGGACGATTCCCGAACCTCCTGGTCCGACCTGACGTCCAAGACGCAACTGGAGACGACCGCGCTGCACATCGGTTTCTACCTGGCGAACTGGGGGATGTTCCGGGGCTCCTCGGGGCTGCTGCAGAACAGCAACCTGGACCTGATGAAGGCCTTGGCCAAGCTGCTCTTCGAAGGCCAGGGAGCCAAGTTGCTGGAGCTCTCGCTGGAAGACTTCGGGCCTGACAACCCACATCGAGCCCAACATCAGAAACTGCTGGATTCCGTGCTGGGCTCCATGGAGTCCTTGGCGACCAACGTCTCCTGGACGAACACTCTCAAGACCAAGATCCTGATGGGCGTATGGGGTGAGTGCCCAGCGCTCGATCGTTTCTATATCGCGGCATGTCGCGATCTGTTCCCTCGCCGCTCCTCCATCACCAATGCCAGTGGCAAAGGCCTTGCCGCGTTGGCGGAACTGGTCGAGGAACTCGCCGTTCCTCCCCTGCCCCTAGAAACCGGACGCCTTGGGCTGCAATACCCCACCGCGCGGATCATGGACATGGCGATGTTTCAATACGGACTCGAACTGGAACAGGGTTTCGACAAACAAGCTGCCGCGGCGGCTCAGGGGCGATAGCGGTCTGCCGTGCGAGCCCCACAGGGTCGTCGCACGGCCGCTCCATCGGGTAAGGCCACGTCAGAAATCGATAGTGCCCGAGAACTTCACCAACCGCGGATCGCCCTGGGTCATGTAGCCGCCGTTGGCCGAGGCCCAGTAGTTCTTGTCGGTGAGGTTCTCCACGTTCACCCGCAAGGTCAGGTCCTTCTCGGCCACCTTCAGCTTGTAGCGGGCGCCGGCGTCGAAGCGGTTCCAGGTTGGCAAGCTGAGGTTGTTGGCGGCATCGACGAACTGGCCGCCGGTGCGCAGCATGCGGGCATTGAGCGCCAGGCCCGGCACGCCCGGCACATCCCAATCCACGCTGGCATTGAGCTGGAAGGTCGGCACGCCGATGGCGTGGTTGCCGTCGTTGGTGCCGTTGAGGGTCTTCTTCTGCTCCGAGGTCATGCGCGTGCCGCCGGCCATCAGGCGCAGGCCGTCGATGGGCTCGCCGAACACGCTCAGCTCGATGCCTTTGTTGACCTGCTCGCCATCGCGGATGAAGCGGTTGCCGAGGGTGTAGCCGTCCGACGGTTTCTCGATACGGAACACGGCGAGGTTGGCGCCGTAGGTCTGCTTGTCGAGCTTGATGCCGGCCTCGAGCTGCTTGGTGCGCCCTGGCGGGAACATCTCGCCGGCGTTCACCACATTGGTCGGCGCGGTCGGGCCCTGGGCCAGGCCTTCGATGCGGTTGGCGTACAGCGAGACGCTGTCGGTGGCCTTGAACACGATGCCGTAGACCGGCGTGGTGACACTTTTGACATAGGCCGGGCCGTTGCGGCTGCCGTCGTTGGCCGGGTTGGCGACACCGTTGAGGGTCGTGCCGTCATAGGTGTAGTTCTCTACGCGCAATTGCTGGCGGCGTACGCCGTAGGTCAGCAACAGGCGGTCATCGAACAGGCCCAGCGTGTCGGACAGCGCGATGCTGCGGTTGCGGGTTTTCCCGGTGACGCCGGGGTCGCCCATGTCGCCGCCGGTCATGCTGACATCGGTAGGCCGGGGCAACTTGCCGGTGTTGTAGATATTGGTGTTGCCAGTGGTCGAGCGATAGAAAGTGTAGGCGTTTTCCGCCTGGGTCCACATCGTGTTGGCGCCCAGGGCGATCTGGTGGCTGACCGGGCCGGTCTGCAGGCGGCCGTTGAGGCCGGCGCTGAAGCTGGTGTTGTCTTCGCCGTGGACGATATCCGAACCACCAAGGGTGGCCGTGCCGCTGTTGCCCACCAGCACCGGCGTGCCGTAGGTGCCGTGCTCGCGGGTGTGGCGGGCGCCACCGGCGAGGTAGGCGGTCCAGCTTTCGTTCAGGTCCCATTCGCCACGGACCATGCCGAAGGTGTCTTCCGACTCGCTGTAGGTCCAGTCCTGGCCGTAGTTGTGGCTGGCGTCCGGCGCGGTGGGCACCTTGGTGGCGGTGCCGGGGCGCACGGAGTTGCGCAGGTGGTTGATGCGCTGCTTCTGGTAGCCGAAGTCGGTGGACAGGCGGAAATCGTCGCCGCGGTAGTCCAGGCCGGCGACGAACAGCTTGGTGCGTTGGTCCTGGTCGTCGACGGCGGTTTCGCCTTCGCGCTGGCTGAGGTTCAGGCGCGCGCCGAAGCGGTTGTCCTCACCAAAGCGCTGGCCGATGTCCAGGTGCTCGCCGATGCGCCCGTCGCTGCTGATGTCCTGGGTGTAGCGGCGGGTGGGGGTGTCGCCGGCGCGCTTGGGCTGCAAGTTGACGTTGCCGCCCAGGCCGGTGCCGGTCGGGCTCGCGCCGTTGAGGAAGGCATTGGGGCCCTTGAACACTTCCACGCGCTCCACCCCGTCGGTGGACATGATCTGGCGCGGCAGGATCCCGTACAGGCCATTGAAGGCAATGTCGTCGCCCGCCAGTGGCAGGCCACGGATCACGAAGACCTTGGACTGGTTGCCGAAACCATACGACTCGCGCACCGACGGATCGTTGGCCAGCACATCGCCGATGTCCTCGGCCTGCTGGTCCTCGATCAGCTTCGAGGTGTAGCTGGTCAAGGTGAACGGCACGTCCATGTTGTCCTGGTTGCCCAGCACGCCCATCTGCCCGCCACGGGCGACCTGGCCACCGGCGAAGGCTTCGGGCAATGCGTTCGGGGTGGGTTTGACGGCGTCGGCGTTGACGTCGGTGGCCTCGAGCTGGATCGGCTCGGCGGCCTGCGCCATCAAGGTGACGGAACAGCAGAGCGCCAGCAGGGCTGGGCGGGACGGGAAGCGCGACGCCATCGTGGGGATCCTGACAGGTGGAATTAAATGAGGGCGTGAATGTTAATGCTTCGCATGCGCAAACATCAACCTATCCAATTGCGTTATGCCATCTTCGGGATCAACGGCGGATCGAGCCGACATAATTCAATCGAGTGAGTCCGCAGAGAGAGCACAGGGTGCATGCCTTCCCGAGGTATGATCGGCGCCTCGACGAACAGGAGGTTGCGATGAGCCAAGGTGACGGCATGCGGGTGATCGTGGTGGGTGCCGGCATTGTCGGTGCGTCAATCGCCTATCACCTGGCCCGCAAAGGGGCACGGGTGACGGTGGTGGAGGCCGGCGAGATCGCCTCGGGCGTAACCGGCCGTTCGTTTGCCTGGATCAACACCTGCGCCGCCGGGCCCGAAGCCGTCGCGCCGCTGCGCAATGCTGCGATCGATGACTACCGCCGCCTCGAGCGCGAGCTGCCTGGCCTGGCCGTGCGCTGGACGGGCTCGTTGTGCTACGCGCAGCCTTCTCTTGCTGAGCCGGACACCTCGTCCACAGTGGTGGTTTCCCGGCAACGGATCCGCGACCTGGAGCCCAACCTCCGGCATCCGCCCGAGCAAGCCATGCATGCGCCGCAGGAAGGCGCGCTGGACGCCGTGGCCGTAACCCATGCACTGATCGCAGGCGCCAAGGCCCATGGCGCCACGGTGCTGACGCAGACCCAGGTGCTCGGTATGAGGTTCGACCGCGACACCCTGTCGGGCGTGAACACCTCCCAAGGCCCCATCGCAGCCGATCGGGTGGTGCTGGCTGCCGGCAGTGGCTGCGCGGCGCTGGCAGGTGCGCTGGGGGTGCCACTTGCCATCGAGCCCTCTCCTGCCCTCTTCATCCGCTACCGCGCCCGGCCCGGGCTGGTGCGCGGCATCATTTCGAACGCGGCCATGGAAGTCAGGCAAGGGGCGGAAGGTTGGCTGTTGGCGGCCGAGGATTATCTTGGCGATGGCCCGGAGCATCAGCCAGCGGTGGTGGCACGGCGCACGGCCGAAGCCATTCGCGGCGAACTCGAAGGCTTGAGCGGCCTTGAACTTGAAACGGCATGCGTTGGCTGGCGACCGATGCCCAAAGACGGTATTCCGCTGATTGGCTATGTGCCCGGGGTGTCGGGGGTTTACCTATGCGTGATGCACCCAGGCGTGACGCTGGCGGCGGTGGTGGGCAGGCTGGTCAGTGAAGAGATTGTCGATGGCAAGACACATACCCACCTGTTGCCTTGCCGTCCGGTGTAACGCATGCGCACCTTGGAGATCGAGCGCAGAGATCCCTCCTCGACCTTCATTCTGTCTTGGGAGAGATCTGCCAGTATTCCGCTATGATCTCCAAAACGGCCTGCGCATCCTCGTCGTCATACGCTTCCCAGATAAAACTCATCACGCTGGCGACGGCGTTTTTCTGTGGCAGGCTCAATGAGCTCAACTCATAGTGCGAATCATATTTCACATAACCCTGCATGCTCCATGACAACATTTGAGTTAAGATATCGCCCTCATAGTAACTCTCCGTCGCCATCAACAGGTAAGCAGGCAAATAATATTTTATGCCTGCAGGCGCCATAAAACTAAGGCAAGCGGATTCATCCCCAACATAGTTTTCACGAAAATCTTTCAGGCTAAGCTCCCACCAGCGCTTTCCTGCAAAGTAATCACGGATCTGTAATGGTTCCGGATACCGAGATTTTACAACCTGATCAGCTTCTGGCGGCTCTGCCTTACCAAAGGCAGCCTCCACCTCTCGTCGGATACTGAGCAGCCGTCTGTTAATCGTTTTTCCTTGCATAACACTACACTCCCATACTGGCGATTTCGAACAGCACCGACGCAACCTTCGCATTCAACCGCCCACCACGAGCAGAGCGGAATCAAGCCTGTAACCAATATCACACGCCTGAAAATCTCAAGCCCCGCCAGGCCATCTGCATGCGATACCAAGAAGCAGACAAATACATATATCGCAACTGACGGAATCGCTAACAGAGTCTTCACAACCCAGAGAAAATACGTTCACCACATAATCAACCTAAAACCCAAGCCTGACATAGCATCTACAGTGCGCAACCGTTAGCCCTACCCCAATGGCAGAGCACTATGGCCATCACCCAAATACAAACATTAACCCCCATCACCAACAAAAAAGTCAAAGAGAACCTTCTATCCTCAAATCGAAAAATATGCCCATAGACCTCCAACACCCCAAGAAACGAATTGAAATCTATCCCCTTACGCCTCGCATACGAGGCAGAATAAAAAACCAACAACGCCCCGCTAACCATAAAAAAATAAAACGAAAACTCCTTAAAGCAATATATATAATCACACACAACCATCACCCTTAAGAATCAATTGCAGAATCAACAGCTAAATTTCTTCCCCCAACACTGCCCTAGGATTTCCAGAGCTTCCTCAGCCTCCTCATCTCCGTATTCCTGCCAAATGAATCTCATCGCTGCTGCCACAGCCTTTTTCTGCTCGTCATTCAAAGCGCTCAGTCCATACATATCATCCTCGCGAACATATGTACGCATCCTTGACGACAACTCCAACGTCAAGACATCACCCTCGTAGTAATTCTCAACAGCCAGCAAAAGATATGCTGGAAGATAATACTTCATACCAAGGGACGTCATGAAGGTCAGACAAGCCGATGGGTCCCCAACGTAATCATCATAAAGACCCTTTAACGTGAGAACCCACCAATCTTTTCCTGAAAAATATTCTCTGATCTGCATCGGCTCCGGATATACAGAATCCACTATATGACCCGCACTGGGCGCTGACTCTTTCCTGAAGGCGGCCTCAACCATCGCCCTAACCGCTCTCTTCCTTGAGCCCAACAAATCATTGTCTCGCACCACCACAACCCTTCAGGTCCTTATATTTATAACGCAACCAATACTCCTGGCATAAGAAATTAAAAAACTCATTCCTACAGCCAGGGCCGCACCGCCCAAAATAGCCAACAAAATCACAACCGAAAGCCTCTTGCTTTCAAACCGAAAGACCCTTCGATACAACTCAAACAAACCAGGAAACGTATTCATATTCACACCATTTTTCTTACAGTACGAATTAGCATACAGAGCAGATAAGCCAATCCAGAAAAATGAAAGCCCAAATATCAAATACGCTAATCTACCAAGATCATCACACATACACAGACTCGAGGTTCAACCGAAACAAAAACATTCGGACTCAATGGCCACTCCAATTCTGTACCTGCCCCACCCCATCCTTAGGTAGAACTCTGAAAAAAGTGAACAGGTATATTCTCTCTACGTTAGAGCAGTGAAAATAAATTTACCCCCTTTCTTGCCCTTGCCGGCGGACTCAAACAGCGACTCAAGTCCCTTAAGCAGAGGCCGTTATAAACCAATTACTATTTACCCCTCAAGAAACCCCCCCAAAAATCCTCAATCGCTTCTGCCGCACCTTCATCTTCGTACCCATCCCACAAAAATTGCAGAACGCTTGCGATTGCTTTTTGCTTCTCAATATTTAGAAAGCTCAGTCTATACGTAGCATCCTTGCTAATGTATAAGCTTAATCTATAGGCCAAGGATTGCGTTAAAACATCACCCTCCTCGTATCGCTCGACCGCCATTAGCAAATACGCCGGAAGATAGTAGTCAATACCGAGAGGCGTCATAAAAGTCAGACATGCCGACGCGTCCCCTATGTAGTCATGACAGAACCCCTCCAGCGTAAGATCCCACCATTGCTTCCCAGCAAAAAAAGCCCTGATCTGCAGAGGTTCCGGAAGGAGGGAGGCGACTATTTGACTGGCATCTGGAGCCCCCTCTTTCTTAAAGGCTTTTTCAACCTCATCCCGAATGTTCTCCCGCCTAGATATTAACGAATCTTTTTCTCGCATAATGCCACTCCATTCCATGCCGCAATAGCGTCCTTTCGACGACATACACTTTGGAGCCTAGCCATTTAGAACCGGCTATCAGTAGTCCTTCCACAAACAGTCCAACGCCTCTTGCGCATCTTCATCATCGTACGCAGCCACTAAAAAACGCAAAACATCAGCCACCGCTTTCATCTCCCCACTCGTCAACATTGACATTTTATATACGTGATCATCCTGAGCATACATAAGAAGTCTAGAAGGAAACTCCAGCGATATATCACCTCCCTCCCAGTAGCACTCAGAAGCAATTAGCAAATAAGCAGGCAAGTAATAATTTCTGCCTTTAGGCGACATGAACGACAAGCAAGCAGAGCCATCACCAGAGTAATCAGCCCGCAGCATTTGCAGCGTGATGCTCCACCAACATCTACCCTTGAAAAACTCCCGCACCATTACTGGCTCTATGCATTTTGAACTTATTATTTCACTAGATTCCGGAGGCATTTTCTTTCCAAACGCACGCTCCACGCCCAAGCGAACTTCTAGCTGCGCCTGACTCAACGAGTTAAACGCTCGCATCGAGCCATCCCCACCCAAGCCTTAACGGATTTTTTATCGCCATCAACACAAGAAACCACTTCACCAGATCCCCTAGACAAAAATTAGTCCTTAAAAAATGGGACAGATTTATGTTTTCACTCTAACTTCGACCCACCCCACCTCACCTGATCGACACCATTTCCTGTGATTCGAGGACCGTCCATAAACGACTAGTGCTCCTCAGTTCCCAGGCTGGATAACCAATCGAATTAGACTGCGCTATTCAGCCGACATTGCCTGAGCTACGCGGCCCCTTCGGCCCCGCGCATGCAACAATTAAAAAATAAATCCCCACCTTTTCTCGTCACCCTAACTCTTGGCCGCCCGCCTTTATATAGTCACTTCCCCAATGCATAGCAACAGCCCTCATCGCCTCCAACGCTTCCTCGTCACCGTACTCCTTCAAAAGAAAAACCAAAACCTCAACAATTGCTTTCTTTTTTTCAACACTATATAAGCTCATACGATATAAATCCTCCCTCATTATCGACCTCTTCAACCTATAAGCAAGGTCCTCCGTAATAATACCCCCATCATAATAATGTTCAACCGCCATCAGCAGATAGGCTGGCAGATAGTATTCAACACCCGCTGGGGCCATGAATGTCAGGCAAGCAGACGAATCACCTATATAATCATCAAATAGCCCCTGAAAAGTAATATCCCACCATCTCTTTCCAGCGAAGTAGTCCCTAATCTGCAAAGGTTCCAAATGCGGGGAAGATATGATTTCACTAGCTTCAGGTGGATTCTCTTTCTTGAAGGCTGTTTCAACCACTTTACGGATACTGGCCTGCCTCGCCTTTAACGTATCTTGGACTCGCATAATGCTACTCCCTCCCATGCCTGGATAGCTTGTTCTCTATGTGTCGAATCACCACCGGCGAAACAACGATTATTGACAGCCTCTCGGGCCATCGCACACTGCAAATTGACCTCTCGCAACTCTGACGCCAGAACAGGATCAGTAACCGACCTGCAAGTCCGCTTGCCTCCTTTACACCAAGCGTTTACCTCATCTTGCAGTTTTCTATGCTCTCCAGGCTCACAGTTTCCAGGCGGGGGCATATCAACACTCAATGGGCTGATTTTGCGTCCAATCGAGTCACGGCTTGCATCCTCTGACTTGGCGGTGTCTCCTGAAGTGCTAAGAACTGCCCCTACCGCAACAGCACCTGCAAGCGTCCCTATCAATGCTCCTGCACCACACCCGACTGGCCCGGCCCAGGAACCTGCCGCACATCCGACAACCGGATTCAATCCCAAGGGGTCGACATAACGCAACGGGTTCCCGGAAGCGTAACTATATGTATTCAGTCCACCCCTCAAACCTGAAGGGTCCCTTGAAACATAGCGCCCAGTTTTCGGATCACGATACCGGAAGCGATTGTAGTGCAGCCCGTTCTCCGCATCGTGGTACTGCCCTTGGAAACGAATCGGGTTCGCAAAGCCCTGTAGCATGGCTCTCTCTGAGCGCTCTTCACGTACTTCCCCCCAAGCCCGGTACTGCCCCACCCAGGCAACATTGCCCTGTTCATCGGTCATTTCCATCGGCGTACCAAGGTGGTCACATTGGTACCAGGCAATGGCATCGAACAGCTGTGGTTTTACCTCGGTGTGCCACAGCGGGTCTTGGTCGAAATCGTATTCGCGCAAGCTCCAGTCTGGCTGCTTGTGCAGGCGGATCGGGCTTTTGCGCAGGGCTTGGGCAACCGGTACAAAGCTGCCGGGTTCGTAAAGGTAATGTACGGTGCGACCAGTGTCGCCCTCATCCCGTGGTGGTGAGCTTTCCCAGGCCAGGGTGTCGCCATCCCAACCGAACAAGGTGAAGCCGCAGCCGAGATCACGCTGGCGCTTGGCGCGTTGCAGCTGGTTCCAGCCAGTACCGGCTTCGGGGCGGTCCCAGAAGTGCGCCACCGAATGCTTATGCAGGCGACGCCCCAAAGCGTCGTAGCTGTAATCGACCTTGAGCTGGTCGTCGTTGTAGCTCGTCAGCCGATCGAACAGGTCCCAAGTGAAAGTAGCGTGTGTGCCGTTGTGCAGGCGATGAATCAGGTTGCCACGCTCGTCGTACTTGTAATGAGTCCCGACGTACTCGCGCAGCAGGTTGTCCATCAGCTTATTGCAACGTGGATCGGCTTCCAGCGGACGATCCAATTCTCGGCTCTTGTTATCGAGCAGATTGCTCGCCGGATCGAAAGCAAAAGTTTCCACGCCGAAACGGCTGGACGCCTGTAGCAAACGCCCGACCGGATCGTATTGATAATCCTGTTGACCTCGACGGGAATCGTGCAGGCCCGTCAATTGATCAGCAGCGTCAAATCGGTACTGGCGCTTAAGCAGCAAGGATTGACCGTCATGGCTGCCCAGCAGTTGCTCCTGCAGACGTCCGGCGAGATCCCAGGCCTGGGTCTGCATCAACTGGTTGCCTTGATGTCGCACAATCTCGCGGTGCAAGTCATCGCGCTCGTAGGCCAGCATCTCGTGCTGGTCAAGCGTCATGCCAAGCAAATGGCCGCTGCCGTAGGTCAGCCAGCTGACCTTGTGGCCGTCCGGGCGGATGGTAGCGGTACGCTGGTTGAGTGCGTCGTACTCGTGCTGCCACACCGCAACCATCGGTGTACCGGTGGCCAAATAGTGCTGGTGCTCACGGGTAAGGTTGCCCGCTTCGTCATGGAACCACTGCAACCTGCTCGACGCATTGGTCGCCTGGATCAGTATCCCGTTGCCGTCGTAGATAAAGCTTTCCGTCTGTCGGTGTTCTTGCAGATGGGCTGTACGCTCAGCCAAACGACCCATAGGGTCGAAACGAAGCTCTATGCGACGTTGGCCGACTCGCGTCGACGCCAGACGTCCAGTGTTGGAATCGTATTGGTAACTGGTCACCAAGCCTTCGAAGCTGGTCTCTTCCAATAGACGACCTACGGGGTCGTATAGAAACAACACCTTGCTATCGTTCTCGTTTTCGAGCCTTGTCAGGCGGCCAAGCTTATCCCAGCGATAACGCACGGAATGTTCATCTGCATCGACACGCTCGGCCAGCAACCCCGCAGGGGTATAGCTCCACGTCGTACACCGATCCAACGCATCGACATGGGCCAGCAACCGCCCTTCGGCATCGCGCTCGAAGCGTTCTTCGGTCTGGTCCGGGTGGGTGACCTTGGCCAACTGCCCGGCCTTGTAGGCGTACTGGATCTGCTCGCCCATGGCGTTGGTGGCCTGCACCAGCCTGCCGAACTCATCGTAGGCCCACTGGCTGCTCTTACCGGAACAGTCGGTGTATTCGAGCAACTGCCCGGCGGCGTTGTACGCCAGCTTTTTCTCGTTGCCGTTGGCGTCCTTGATCGCCTTGAGCTGCCCGGTGGAGGTGTAGGCAAACTCGGTCTTGTTGCCCAGCGGGTCGACCGTCTCGACCAGGTTGCCGACGGCGTCGTAGTCGCGCAACCACAGGCCGCCCTCAGCGTCGAGAAGCTTGATCAGCTGGTCCTGGTCGTCGTAGGCGTAGTGCACCACGCTGTGGTCGGCGCGGATGTGCTGCAGGCGGTTGCTGCGTTCATCGTAGACGTAGCGGTCCTGGCTGCCGTCGGCGTGCAGGTGGCGGATGACGTTCTTGCGGGTGTCGCGGAACAGCCACTCCGAGCGCCCGTCGGCATGCTGGATGCGGTAGGTGTAGCCCTCGGCGTCGTAGTAGTGGCGGGTCTGCCCGCCATGGGCGTCGGTCACGGTGGTCAGGCGGATGTGCGTGTCCCAGGCCAGGCGGGTTTCGAAGCTGCCGTCGTCGGCCCATTCGCGGATCGCCCGGGCATGGGGGCCGCTGCCATCCCATTCGAGGTGCTGGCCGCGGCCGGTGCGGTCGGTGTAGCGGGTGATCAGGTGGTGCTGGTACTGGTACTGCCAGGCGGCGCCGTGTTCATCCTGGGCGGCGATCAGGTCGCCGTGGCCGTCGTAGTGATAGGCGCACAGCTGGCGCAACGGCTTGCCGTCGACCACCTGCCACAGGCCCTGGATATGGCCGTGCTCATCGAGCAACGTGCCCAGTTGCAGGTGCACCTTGGTCGGGTCGTCGTCCTGGTAGGTGTTGATGTCCGACAGCACCGGGCGGCCTTCGTGGAGGTGCTCGTAATGCAGCGTGGCGCCGACGCCGTTGCGCATGCGGATATGCACCAGGTAGAAGCGCTCGCCGACACGCTCGTAGGTCTCGCGGCGCTCCTGCCCACGCGAGAGGATGAGCTGGCTGTCGGTGGTGCGGGTCAGGCCGCGGTACTCCAGCGGGTCGTAGTGGGTCTTGCCGACCTTGGGCAGCGGGTAGGCGTGGCTGCGGCCGTCGATGTCGTGCAGCAGCAGGCCATCGTCCTGCAGGTCGATGCAGGTGGTGAAGGCGGTGATCCAGCGGGCGCCGAGGCTGCCGCCGTCGAGGGCGGCCAGGCGCGAATGGTAGGTGCGGGTCCAGCTGACCGGGAACGGGCCGGGTAGGCTGAAGTCGGTGTGCTGCAAGGTCTCGCTGCCCAGGGCGAAGTCGATGCTGTTGCAGGTGCCGGTCGGGGCGCCGTTCTTGCATTGGTTGGCGGCCTGCAGCGCGGGCGCCTGCTCCTTCTGGGTCTCGACCTTGCCTTCGGCCACTTGGTGGCGGGCCTTGCTGGTGCTGCCGGCCTTGACGTTGGCCACCACCACCTGGGGGTTGCGCTGGCGCCATTGCTCAACGCTGCTGGCCAGGGTCAGGCGCAGGGCTTCGATGGACCCGGGGCTGCCGGCGTCGCCCAGCTTGAGGATGGCGCCGCGCACCAATGGCGCCAATGTGCGCAGCTGCGCGATATGGGCGAGCAGTTGGGCCTTGGCCGCCGCACTGAGGGCGGGGCTGAGGTTGGCGCTGGTCATGCCCTTGCCGGCGCTCTTGTAGGCGTTGAAGGCGCCGGCCAGGTAGTTGTCGATGCTGGCCTGGGGGTCGTGGACCAGCAGGTTGCCCGCGGCGGCTGCTGGGGTGGCGGGCGCCGGGCCGGTACTCGCCGCCAGCGCGGCCAGGCCGGTGGCGATGTCGAGGATAAGCTGCTCGCCCAGTGTGGCGGCGTCGCTCAGCGCCGCCTTGAGATGGCCGGCGGTCTGGCTGACGAAGTCGTCGAGGCTGCCGACGATGTCGGCGTTCAGGTGGCCGGCCATCAGCTCGATCAGCGCATCGCCAAGCACCTGCTTGCCTTCCTGGCGCACGATAAACAGCATCGGCCGCAGGGCCATGCGCGCCGCCGCGCCGCTGGCGGGCGCACGGACCAGGCCGATCAGGTTGATGGCGAAGGTGGCGCAGGCGACCGGGTCGGGCACCTTGTTGCCGGCCAGGATCACGATGTCCCCCAGGGCATCGACCAGGGCGATGCTGTTGCCGGCCACGGCCACGTTGCCGGCGACGCCCTTGAGGC
Organism: Pseudomonas sp. MWU13-3659; assembly: GCF_023757525.1. Lineage (NCBI taxonomy): Bacteria > Pseudomonadati > Pseudomonadota > Gammaproteobacteria > Pseudomonadales > Pseudomonadaceae > Pseudomonas > Pseudomonas sp. MWU13-3659. The sequence continues at coordinate 18,852 of NZ_JAMSHW010000050.1, forward strand.
GTTCGAGGGTGACGAAGCTGGCGCTGGTCTGGCGCAGCCAGGTGTCGAACACCACGGCGCCACGGCCGACGTCCTCGACCTGGACCTCGGCCAGCGGAGTGATGGCCACCTGCGGGGCACGGAGGTTGTCGTTTGCTGCGGAGGTCTGTGCGGTCATGAAATCAGCTCGCGTGGCATCAGGTCAGTCACGGGGTTCAGGCTGGGGGGCTTGAAGGCGGGGAGTTTGGGCAGGGCACCCGGCATGGCGGCACCGGCCTTGCGGGTGACGCCCAAGGCCCTGGAGGCGGCCGTGGCCAGTTGCGGCAGGCCGGCGACGCCGCCTTTCAGCGCGCCTTGCACCTGCTGCACGCCCTGCAGCGCGTTCTGCCCGGTCTTGAGCAGGCTCATGCCGGTCTTGGCTGCGTCCATGCCGCTGCTGGCCAGTTGCTTGACCTTGGCCATCGCCGCGCCGCCGCCCTCGGGGGTGAGCGCGTCGGGCATCGCCTCGAATATCGAGGGTGTGCCCTCTTCGTTCGCAGCCAGCTTCGGCCAGGGCAGGCCCTTGGCGAAGCTGCCGAGGCTCCAGGTGTCGGCCGTGTCGAGGCCGAATTTCGCCAAGGCTGGCCCTGGCGCGGCGCCGGACACGGCATTGAAGCCCTGCCCGTCCAGCGAGCCCTTGAGCACCGTGCCCAGGGCGTCGGTGACTTCGTAATCGCCGGCCTTGATGCCCTTGGTGTTGGCGTACAGGTTGAACAGCTCCAGCGCGCCCTTGCCGGGCTTGGGCGGCTCGGGGAAGGTGCCGGCCATGCTCGCCGCGCCGATGTGGGCGAACTGCGCGGCGTGGGCGGTGTAGTTGGCGCTGGTGACGTGGGTGATGCCGCCGGCGTTGTAAGTCGTCGCGCTGCCGCCGCCCTGCACCACCAGCTCGGTCTTGGCCTTGAGGATGATGCGGTCGGCGTTGGCGGTGATGTCCAGCTTGGCCAGCAGGTTGATGTTGTCCTTCAGCGCTCGGAAATCGATATCGCCCGAGGCGGCGACCAGACGGAGGCCGAGGCTTTGGACGAACAGGCGCATGCCCTGGCTGGCGCTGGCCAGCAGGCGTTTGCCGATCGACATGCTGGTGTGCCCGGTACTGCTCAGCGCCAGGTGGCTGCCGCTGGTGAGGTGGTTCGGGCCAGGGGTGGTCAGGGCGATACCGGCCGGGCTCGACACCACGAGGTGCGGCTGGGTGAATTCGGCGAACTCGTTTTTCGTGAGGTCGCCCGGGCCGCTGCCGAGGATGCCCATATGCTGCTTGTGCAGGTCCTTGGCCACGGCGTCCTGGTCGCCCGGTTCCTGGGCCTGCATCTGCTTGGCCAGTTCCGCCAGGCTGTCCTGCTGCTCGCTGGCGGTGGCCAGGCGTTCGGCGGTTTCCGGCAGGTCCTTGTGGTGCTTGGCTTCATTCGGGCGCGGTTCGGTGGTGATCAGCAGGCCGCCAGCAGCGCGCACGGCGCCGTGGCGGTCGGTGCGCAGCTCGAAGCCTTCGCCACGGGGCGCGCCGCCACTCGGGCGCGGGTGGGTCAGGTAGCCCAGGTTCAGCGCACTGGCGCCGTGGTCACTGCGCAGGGCGATGCTGATTTCGCTGGTGGTGTCGTCGATGCGCAGTTCGTTGCCGCGGCTGCCCTTGTATTCCTTGCTCTTGATGGTGGCCAGGGTTTTCAGGTCGGGCAACTTGTAGTGCGGCATGTTCACGCCGTGGTACAGGCAGCCGGTTACCAGCGGCTGGTCGGGGTCACCTTCGAGGAAGCTGACCAGCACTTCCATGCCGACCCGGGGCAGTTGCAGGCCGGCGATGCCCTGCCCGGCCCAGCTCGACGCCACGCGCATCCACACGCTGGACTTGTCGTCCGAGCGGCCTTCGCGGTCCCAGAAGAACTGCACCTTGATGCGGCCGTATTCGTCGCAGTAGATCTCTTCGCCGGCCGGGCCGCTGACCACGGCCCGCTGCTCGCCGAGTACCTTGGGTTTCGGGTGGTTCAGCGACGGGCGGTACGGCTGCTCCCACGGGGTGACCACGAAGAAGTTGCGGTAGCCCTGCTGGAAACCATCGAAGCGTGGGTCGATGTCACTGGTGATGGCTTCTTCCAGCACCTGTGGCTGGCGGCCCTGGTGCTGGATTTCGGTGAGCAGCCAGATGTCGTTCCAGGCGGCGTTGGGGTGGTTGGCCAGGGTCAGGAAGTGCCCGCTGGCCAGCAGTGGCTGGTCACTGTCGCCGCTAGCCTGACGGTAGTCGCTGCGGTGGCGTTCCAGGGCACGGTTGGCCAGGTGCTTGCCACGGGGGCGGTCGAGGAAGCGCCCGGGGTAGTCGTAGTCTTCCAGGGCCGGCTCGTCGTGGCTGTCGGCCTCGCCTTCGAGCTGGATCAGCGGTTTCTTGAAGTCGTAGTCGCGGCGGCTGACGCTGCTGGTGCGGGTTTCTAGGCGCAGGGCGAAGCGCTTGATCATCGGCGTGTCGGCGACCAGCCCGGAGTCGTGCTGGAACTGCACCGGGGCCAGTTTCGGGAACACG
>NZ_JAMSHW010000051.1:0-20818 GCF_023757525.1 Pseudomonas sp. MWU13-3659
AACCCCGGAGCGAAGCGCAGGGGCCGTATGATGGAGCGAGCGGTTTTGCCTACTTTTTCCAAGAAAAAAGTAGGCCGCCGTAAGGGCGGAAAGGTGAATCGGCGTCTCTATCGCCAATGGATATGCTCACACCCGCCCAAACCCACACTCTGAAAGCCGAAGCCGAAGCCGAAGCCGAAGCCGAAGCCGAAGCCGAAGCCGAAGCCGAAGCCGAAGCCATCACGCCACCTCCCGCCCACCCCGATGCGCCAATAACGTATAAATACAAGGCAACACAAACAACGTGAACAACGTCCCAACCGACATCCCCGTGGCAATCACGGTCCCGATGTCAAATCGGCTCACCGCCCCAGCCCCGGTGGCCAGAATCAACGGCACCATGCCGAACACCATGGCCGCCGTGGTCATCAGCACCGGCCGCAACCGAATCGCCGCTGCCTCTTCGATTGCCTCGCGAACCCCAAGCCCCTTTTCCTCCCGCAGTTGGTTGGCAAACTCGACGATCAAGATCCCATGCTTGGTAATCAACCCGATCAAGGTCACCAACCCCACCTGCGTATAGATATTCATGCTGGAAACCCCAAGGAACAGCGGCACCAGCGCCCCGCAGATGGACAGTGGCACGGTCACCAGGATCACCAGCGGGTCACGGAAGCTTTCGAACTGCGCCGCCAGCACCAGGAAGATCATCGCCAGCGCCAAGCCGAAGGTCACCCATAACGCACTGCCCTCCTGGACGAACTGCCGCGCCGTACCCGCATAGTCCACTGCAAAGCCCTCCGGCGCCTCCTCGTGGGCGATCGTGCGCACGGTGTCCAGCGCTTCGCCCATGCTCACCAGCGGCACGCCCTGGATGATCGCCGAGTTCAATTGCTGGAACTGATTGAGCTGGCGCGGCCGGGCACGGTCGCTGAGGGTGATAAGCGTCGACAGGGGCAATAGCTGACCCTGTTCGTTCTTCACGTAATAGTTGTTCAACCAACCCGGTGTGGCGCGATAGGCGCGTTCGACCTGGGCGATCACTTTGTAGCTACGGCCTTCCAGGGTGAAGCGATTGATCTCCGCCTCGCCCAGCAAGGTGGCCAGGGTCCCGCCGAGGGTGTCCATCGACACGCCCATCTGCGCGGCCTTGGCGCGGTCGATGTCGATCATCACTTCGGGCTTGTCGAACGCCAGGTCGATGTCGAGGAAAGCGAACTTGCCGGAGGCCTGGGCACGCTCCTTGACCCGCTGGGCCACCTCCAGCAATGCCGTGTAGTCCCCGGCGGTGTTGATCACGAACTGGAACGGCAACCCCTCGCCGGTGCCAGGCAGTGACGGCAGGTTGAAACCGAAGATCTGCAGGCCGCCGACCTCTTCAAGCTTGGCCTGGACCAACGGCAGCAGTTCCATCTGGGTACGATGCCGCTCGCTCCACGGCTTGAGCAGAAAACCACCGATGCCGCTCTGCACGCCATTGAAACCGTTGATCTGGAACGACGAGTAGTACTCGGGAAAGGTCTTGAACAGCGGGGTGAACTCGTCGGTGTAAGCGTTCAGGTAGTCCAGGTTCGCGGTCTGCGGCGAGTTGCTCATCATGAAGATCACGCCCTGGTCTTCATTGGGTGCCAGTTCGCTCTGGGTGAACTTGAGCAGTACAGGGATCAGGCACAGGATAATCACCGCGAACACCAGTACTACCGGCCTGCTGTTCAAGGTGCCGTGCAACAGGCGCTGGTAGCGCACTTTCAGTTGTTCGAACAGCACGTCCAGGCGGTGGGCCAGGCCACTGGGGTTCTGCTCGTGGCGCAGCAGCAGGGCGCACATCATCGGCGACAGTGTCAGGGCCACGACGCCTGAAATGATCACTGCACCCGCCAGTGTCAGCGCGAACTCCTTGAACAACGCCCCAGTCAGCCCGGTGAGGAACCCGATGGGGGCGTAGACTGCGGCCAGGGTGATGGTCATCGACACCACCGGCAGGGCAATCTCGCGAGCGCCTTCCAGTGCCGCTTCGCGGGGTGTCTTGCCCTCCTCGATATGACGGTGGATGTTCTCCACCACGACGATGGCGTCGTCGACTACCAGGCCGATGGCCAGCACCATGGCCAGCAAGGTCAGCAGGTTCAGCGAATAGCCCATCATCTGCATGAAGAACAGCACGCCGATCATCGACAGCGGGATGGTCACCACCGGGATCAACACTGAACGCAGGGCGCCGAGGAACAGGAACACCACCACGATGACGATCAGCACCGCCTCGCCGAGGGTCTTGATCACTTCGTTGATGGAGGCCTGGATGAACAGGGTGGCATCATAGGCGATGGACACCTTGAGGCCCGACGGCAACTGCTCTTCGAGTTGCGGCATGATCCGCCGCACCTCCTTGATCACCTGCAGTGGGTTGGCGGCGGGGGTAGCCTTGATGCCGATGTACACCGACGGCGTGCCGTCGAACGAACTGACCGTGTCGTAGTTCTCCGCGCCCATTTCGATGCGTGCGACGTCCCCCAATAGCACCCGGCTGTCGCCTGCGGTCTTGACCGGCAGGGCGGCAAAGGCTTCGGCGGACTTGAGCTCGGTGGTGGCATTGACGCTGGTGACCACGTACTCGCCCTTCACTTCGCCGGCTGCGGCGAGGAAGTTGTAGTGGCGCACTGCGTTGGTCACGTCCACCGCCGACAGGCCGAAGCCGGCCAGCTTCACCGGGTCGATCCAGATACGCATGGCGAACAGCTGGTTGCCGAGGATCTGCGCCTCGGCCATGCCTGGCAGTGTCGCCAGCTTGGGCTGGATCACCCGCGACAAATAGTCGGTGATCTGCGGGTTGCTCATCTCGTTGCTGTAGAAGCTGATGTACATCAGCGCCGAGGCGTCGGCCGCCTCCTTGCTAAGCACCGGGTCCTCGGAGTCCTGGGGCAGCTTGTTGCGCACCTCGTTGGCCTTGGCCAGCAGTTGGGTGAACAGGCGGTCGGTGTCGGCGCCGATACGTGCGTAGACCGAGATCACCGAGAAGTTCTGCCGGCTCACCGAGGTCATGTAGTCGATGCCTTCGGCACTGGCCAGGCTCTGCTGCAGCGGTTGGGTGATGTAGCCCTGGATGGTTTCGGCGTTGGCCCCGGGGTAGGCGGTGGTCACCGTGATCAGGGCGTTCTCCATCTGCGGGTACTGGCGGATCTGCAGCTTGTTCCAGGCCTGTGCGCCCAGCAGCAGGATCAGCAGGCTGACCACGCAGGCCAGCACCGGGCGGCGGATGAACGGGTCGGTGAACGCCATGCCTGCCTCCTTCAGTGGGTGCCCGGCTTGAGCGCTTGCTCGCTGCTGATGCGGATTGCCGCGCCGGGCGCCAGCTTGAGCTGGCCGGCGGTGATCACCTGGTCGCCAGCCAGCAGCCCTTTGCTGACCACCACCCAGCCCTCGCGGCGTTCCCCGGTCTGCACGGTGCGTTGTTCGGCGATCAGCTGGGGCTGGCCTTCGCTGTCGTCCAGCGGCTTGCCATCCTCACCTTTCTTGCGGCTGACCAGGTATACCGAATTGCCGTACAGGGTGTAGGTGATGGCGTTTTCCGGCACCACCACCTGCGGTTGCGGATCGGGCAGCAGCAACTGGAGGCTGGCGAACATGCCTGGCAGCAGCTTGCCGTCGGGGTTGGCCAGGGTGGCGCGAACCAGCAGGTTACGGGTGCTTTCCTCCACTTTCGGGTTGATTGCGCTGAGGCTGGCGGGGAAGGTCTGCCCGGGGTAGGCGGCGACTTGCACCAGCACCTGCTGGCCGAGGCTCAGGTGGGGCAGGGCCTGCTCGGGCACGTTGAAGTCGACGTACAGGCTCGACAGGTCCTGCAGCGTGGCGATCACCGTGCCGCTGGCAAGGTAAGCGCCGACGTCTACCTGGCGAATGCCGATGGTGCCGCTGAACGGGGCGCTGATGCTCTTCTTCGCCAGCGACGCCTTGAGCTGGTCGACCACCGCCTGGTTGCGTCTGTACTGGGTGGTCAAACGGTCGAATTCGCCCCGGGAGATGGCCGAATCACCGACCAACTGGCTGCCACGGCCGAAGTCGACCTTGGCCAGGTTGAGGTCCGCCTGGGCGGTGCCCAGCAGGGCGGTTTCCTGTTCGCTGTCCAGTTGCAGCAGCAGTTGCCCGGCCTTCACCTTCTGCCCGGACTCGAAATGCAGGGACTTCACCGTGCCGGCCACTTCAAGGCTCAGTTCGACGCCCTGGTAGGCCTTCAGGCTGCCGACCGCCGGCAGGCGCTCCTGCCATTGGCGCAGCTCGGCCTGGGCCGCGGCGACACTGACCGGTGGCTTGGGTGCCGAGAACATCTGTACCTGCTTGTAGATGGAGAAGGCCTTGAAGCCTCCCAGGATCAGCACGATCAGCAGGACGACGGCCAACATGATCAGCATGCGGCGGCGCAGCATAGGTCCGGTTCCCTGGATGCGAGGTGGTTGTTCGGCGCGCACGACCACGGGTGATCCGGGCCACGTGCGATGGAGGAAAGTATTGTCGGTTTTTGCGAAAAGGGGAGGCGGGAAGGTTCGCCGGCAAGCCGGCTCCTACAGGTTTTGACCTGGTATTTTTGTCAGTTTCCGGTCGTTTCAGACTTGGTTAAGGTCTTCGAAAACCGTGCCGTGCACGCAGGAGGTCGAAATGTCTGACATCGAAAAGAAAATGTCTTGGGATAATCAAATTCAGGTGGGTTTTTTCCAAAAACCAATCGGCTTGCCAGTCTTGCAACTGGAGCGCAACGGCAAGCACTTCTTGGCCCTGAAACCTGAGGAGGGGAGTGAGCTTATCGGTCAACTGGTTGAAATGGTGTATGACGGTCCACCTGATCTTGGCATCGCGTACCGTCCTGTACGGCCGCAGGAGATGACCAAGGAAGGCATTCAATGGGTCATTACTGGGGGAGTGAAGAGTGGGAAATTCACTTTGAAGGTGACGACACCGACCATGGTAGATGTGCCGTTGGATCTACAAGGGGAGCAACTGTAGGTTAACTTGGCTGATGAGCCGACCCAGCGCCTACGGACAGTGCGCCATCCGTAGGCGCCGGCTTGCCGACGAACAGGGGATCAGGCCAGGTGCAGGTGGTTATCCCAGAACCCGGACGGCAGGTTCATCGGCTGCCCGATCAGTTCCTGCTTGCGGCAGTCGTAGAAGCGACAACGCCCCTGCCCGGAAGTGACGACGAAACCGTCCTTCACCGCCCCGACCCCCGCACAATCAGGCATCGGTGCATCGAGCTTCACCGCGCCGCTGTCGAGGTCCCAGATGAACAGGCGGTTGGCCCGTGGCGCGGTCAGCGCCACCAGGCGCAGGTCGCTGTGGATGGCGACGCTGGCGGTGTACTGGGCCATCGACTGCAACTGCCGCTCGGGCACCGGGAAGGCCTTGAACGGCTCGCCCGGGCGCTTGATCGCCAGCAGCTCGGCGGTCTCGTCGGAGGCCCCCATAAACTGCTGGCACGCCGCGATGGTGCCGTCACTGCCCACCGCTAGATGACGCACGCTGTTCATCTGCTGGGCAAGGGTCTCCTTGCTCAGCAGGGTGCCGTCGCGCTGCATCAACACCAGGCTCGGCTCCATGGCGTCGAGGTTCATCTCCACCCGGCTCTCGGCCTCGGTGCGGATGCCGCCGTTGGCTACCACCAGGGTTTCGCCGTCGGGCAGCCAGGCCAGTTCGTGGGGGCCGATGCCATGAGTCGGGAGCTCGCCACTGTGTACCAGGCGCTCGCCTTCGAAGCGATAGACACCGAGCACGCCACGACCAGGATCGGTGGTGTCGTTCTCGGTGGTGTACAGCCACTCGCCACCCTTGTGGATCACCGCATGGCCGTAGAAGTGCCGGTTCGGTTGCGAGGTGATGGTCTGCAGCAGGCGCCCGTCGCGCAGGTCGACCAGGTAGCTTTCGGTACCGGGGCGGCGGGCGACGAACAGGGCGATGGGCTGTTCAGGGTGGTTGATGATCGCGTGGCAACGCTGGGCCACCTGGGTGCTGAACACCTCGGTGCCGTCCAGGCGAAAGCCGACGGCATAGTGCCTGCCGTCGCCGTCGTCGCGCGCCGAGAGCAGCAAGGGTTCGCCGCCTTTGTTGCGAAACAGGCTCCAGCCGCCCAGGGTGAGGGCGCTGAGCACTACGCTACCGAGTTTCAGGGCCTGGCGTCGCAGCATGATCAGTCACCGTCGTTGGCATTGAAGCCCAGCTGGATGTTCAGCGCCTTGGCCAGGTCGCCTTCGTGCAGGCGGTGGACGGCGTTGAGGTTGTCGTAGATCTGGTTGAGGGTCTGCTGGCCAGCGTCGTCGGCCAGCAGCTCACCCAGGGTCTTGGGGTTGTCGGCCAGCGACTTGAGTGCCGTTGCGTAGGCGTCGTCGATCTTCTGCGCCAACGGCGCCTGGTCTTTGCCCAGCAGGCCGCGCAGGCCCTGGTTGTCGACCCCGACCCAGACGGTCTGGGCGGCCTTGAGCGAGGCTTCCAGGCTCTTGAGCGAGGAGTGGCTGCGCCAGGCTTCGGCCTGCAGCGGCTGCGGGATGCCCTTGCTCTGGCGACCCATCGGCGCGCCAAGCTTCTTCTTCAGGGTGTCCAGGGCGGTGACCTGGGCGCGCAGCAGGTCGGCGATTGCTTCGTGGGAGTCGGCGTAGCGCTGATTGGGGAACTTGGTCATCTGCGACAGCATGCCGTCGGTGCTGTTCCAGCTCTTGAGAATCTCCTCGGCCAGGACCTTCTGGTGCTCGCCGATGGCGACCAGCAGCGGACAGTAGCGGGCCTTCTGTTCAGCGCTGGCGACATCCGGCTTGCTGTCGAAGAGGATGTACTCGTAGGCCGACAGGCCGCGCACCACGACGCTGGCCTTGCCCAGCGACTCGGCATCGACCGGCTTGTCGCCGTTGACCAGTTGCTCGACCTGGCGGCCGACCAGGTTCTTCTTGTCCGGCCAGAACTGCACCTGCCAGGCGCGGTTGCCTTCGGCCAGCGGGCCGACCAGCAGCGGTTGCAGCTCGGCCCAGGCCTTCTGTGCGTTGAGGAAGTCGGCGCGGGCAGTCTCCAGCGAGCTTTTGCCCTCGCAATAAGCCAGGGCGCTGGCGGCCAGGGCGCGGTCGGCTTCGACCCAGCGGCTGTAGGTCGGCAGGATCACCTGCTTGGCGATGGCGGCCGAGGTCACGGCCTGCGGGTCCTGGGGCGAGCAGGCACCCAGGGCGAGTGCGGCGAGGCTGGTGAACAACAGTTTGGGTCGGAACATGCCCGGCTCCTTGCGCGTTTAAAGTGATTTCAGGAAGGCCAGCAGCGCAGCACGCTGCTCGGCGTTGAAGGTCAGTACCTGGTCGCGCGCCGCCTGGGCTTCGCCGCCATGCCAGAGCACGGCTTCGAGCAGGTTGCGGGCGCGGCCGTCATGCAGGAACTGGGTGTGGCCGCTGACCGTCTCGGTCAGGCCGATGCCCCACAGCGGTGGGGTGCGCCAGTCCTGGCCATTGGCGGCGAATTCGGTGCGCTCGTCGGCCAGGCCAGGGCCCATGTCGTGCAGCAGCAGGTCGCTGTATGGGCGGATCACCTGGTTGGCCAGTTCCGGCTCGCGGGCATCCGCGGCGGTGGTGAATTGCGGGGTGTGGCAGCCCTGGCAGCCGGCCTGGAAGAACAGGTTCTTGCCAGCCAGCACCTGGGGCGCGTTGACGTCGCGCCGGGCCGGCACACCGAGGTTGCGGGTGTAGAACGTGACCAGGCGCAGGATGTTGTCGCTGACTTCTTTCTCGCCATCGGCGCCATCACCGTTGGGCGCGGCCAGGCAGTCGGTCTGTGCCGGGGTGCAGTCGTCGCTTGGTTTGAGCGTGCTGGTCAGGCCCATGTCGCCGGCGAACGCATGCACGTTCTGCTGGTTGATGTTGGGCTGCCCGGCTTTCCAGCCGAACCGACCGACTACCGTCTTGCCCAGGGCGTCGTCCCAGACGCGGTTGGCCCGGCCACGGATGCCGTCGCGGTTGCGGTCGTCCGGGTCTTCGTTGGCCAGGATATCGGCTTCGGGGATGGCTTCGAGCAGGCCCAGGCCGATCATCGGTGGTGCTACCCGGGCAGAGAAGCGGGTGTCAGGGTGCATCGGGCCGTAGCCGAGCTGGGTGATCTGTAGCGTGGGGCGGCGCAGCTCGACCTGATGACCGTCCTTGAACGCCACGGTGTGGTTTTCATAGCTCACGCGCACCTTGCCCTCCGGCGCCACGCCGGGGATGGCCATATCCTGCAGTTGAGTGCCGTAGACCGGCTCGGGGACCACGCCCAGGCGCTCGATCTCACGGGCCAGGTATGGCTGGTCGGGAATCGACAGTCGCACCAGCATCGATACCGCATTGCTGTCACCCGGCTCAGGCGGGTGGCCACGACCGTCGCGCACGTGGCAGTTCTGGCAGGCGTTGGTGTTGAACAACGGGCCGAGGCCGTCACGGGCGGTGGTGGTGGAGGGAGCGATCACCCACGGGCTGCGGAAGAAGCTGTTGCCCACGGCGAAGTCCAGGCGCCGCTCGGGCGACAGGTTCGCCGAGGGCAGCGAGAAGGCGTTGCGGTCGTTGCGCTGTACTGTCGCCTTGCCGCCGGAGAGGGCTTCACCGGGCTCGGCCTGGGTGAAACGCGGGGCGTCGTCACAGGCGGCGAGGGTGAGGGCCAGTAGCAGGGGGCTTAGGCGGAGCAAGGACATCGACAATCCTGGGCATGGGCGAAAAACCGGCGTGCAAGCTTATCAGGCCGGCCGTTATTGAATAAGAGCAATTTGCAATTACTCGGATGAAAAGAATGTGAAATGCACACCGAGGGTGCGAACCATCTGTAGGAGCGGCTTTAGCCGCGATGCATACAGCGCGGTGCCTGGCACCCGCTTTGCGGGTGATCGCGGCTGAAGCCGCTCCTACAGAGGGCATGCCAGGTCAATGGACCAATAAAAAAGGCGGCCCGAAGGCCGCCTCTTGTGAACCATGAACGCCGATCAGAACTCGTGATCAGCGGTGTCCGGGTTCAGGTTGTCGATCCCCAGCTTGCCGGCGGCCTGCTCGATTGCGCCGGTCTGCTTGACCAGCGAGGCGATGGCGTCGCGCACGATCTGGTTGCCGGCAGCGTTGTCGGCGGCGATCAGCTGGTCGTAGTGCTCGCCCTTGAGCGCATGGTCGACCATTACCTGGATCTTCGCCTCGGTGGCTTCCAGGTCGGCCTTGAGCGTGGCGTCGGTGGCCGGGTCGACCTTGGCCACCAGCGACGACAGGCTCGGGCCGGTCAGCTTGCTGCCGTCGACGCGGGTGTACTCGCCCAGGTAGACGTTGCGGATGCCCTTGGCGTCGTAGAAGTGCGAGTAGTGGGTGTTGTCGCTGAAGCAGTCCTGCTCGTCTTCCGGCGAGTTGGCTTCCAGCGAGACCTTCATGCGCTCGCCCGCCAGTTCGCCCAGCGACAGGCTGCCCATGCCGAACAGCATCTTGCGCAGGCCATCGTTGACCGGGCCGTTCTCGAGGCTAGCGCGGTAGTTGTCGGCGACGTTCGGCGCCCAGTTGCCGACCATCTCTTCGAGGTCCTTGACCAGCAGCTCGGTGACCGCTTTCAGGTAGGCGCGGCGACGGTCGTTGTGCCCGCCGGTGGCACCCTTGCCTTCGAGGTAGTCGGAGGCCGGGCGGTTGCCCGCGCCTGGGCCGGTGCCGTTGAGGTCCTGGCCCCAGAGCAGGAACTCGATGGCGTGGTAGCCGGTGGCGACGTTGGCTTCGGAACCGCCCAGCTCGTTCAGGCTGGCCAGTTTCTCGGGGGTGATGTCCTTGACGTCGACCTTGTCTTCACCGACCTGGATCTGGGTGTTGGCGATGATGTTGGCGCTGGCCGCCGGGTTGCCCAGGGCGTGCTCGTAGCTCTTGTCGACGTAGTCGATCAGGCCTTCGTCCAGGGGCCAGGCGTTCACCTGGCCTTCCCAGTCGTCGATGATGGTGTTGCCGAAGCGGAACGCCTCGCTCTGCAGGTAGGGGACGCGGGAGGCGGCCCAGGCATCCTTGGCGGCTTTCAGGGTCTGGTCGTTGGGGGTGGCCAGGAAGGCGTCGACGGCGGTCTGCAGCTGCTTGGCGGTGCTCAGCGCGTCGCTGTACACGGCGTGGACCATTTCGCTGTAGTGCTTGACCACGGCCTTGCCGGCTGCCTCGTCGACAGCCCCCGGTGCCGCGGCGGTGGTGCTGGCGGCGGCAGGTGCCTGGGCTTGCGGTGCGACAGCCTTGTCGTCCTTCTCGCCGCAACCGGCGAGGGCGATGGCGATGGCCAGCAGACTGGCGGAGGCCAGAGGCATTCGAATCATTGTTGGTTTCCTGCGTCGTGTGGTTGGACCGTGCGCCGAGGCACGCGAAACCGTCACATCATGCGAAAGATTTGCATTTGCTGTAAAGAGGCGGGCGCGCATTTCATGCAAACGCCCGTTTGCGGTGCAGGGGCAATGTCGACGGGGGTTACAGCACCGAGACCTGGTTGCGTTGGGCCTGCTTGAGGAAGGCGGTCAGCTCGCGCGCCGACAGCGGTTTGCTGTAGTGGTAGCCCTGACCTTCGTGGCAGCCCTGGGCGATGATGTAGCTCTCTTGTTCCGCGGTTTCCACACCCTCGGCGATGACCTGCATGCCCAGGCTCTTGCCCAGCTGGATGATGGCGCGAACGATGGTGGCGTCGTCATCGTCGTCGAGCAGGTCCTGGACGAAGCTCTTGTCGATCTTGATCTTGTCCAGCGGCAGCGATTTCAGGTAGCTCAGCGAAGAGTAACCGGTGCCGAAGTCGTCGATGGCGATCAAGGCGCCTGAGCGGCGCAGGCTGAGCAGGTGCTGGGCGGCGGTGCTGATGTCTTCCATCAGGCCGGTCTCGGTGACCTCCAGCTCCAGGCTGCGCGGCGGCAGGCGGTAGGCTTGCAGCAGGTTGTTGACCACCCGTGGCAGCTCGTTGTGGTGCAGTTGCACGGTGGACAGGTTGACCGCCATGCGCAGCTCGCCGAAACCCAGGTCGTGCCATTCGCGCAGTTGGCGGCAGGCCTGGTCGAGTACCCACTCGCCGATACTGATGATGTTGCCGTTCTGCTCGGCCAGCGGGATGAACTGGTCCGGCGGCACCATGCCCAGCTCCGGGTGCTGCCAGCGCAACAGCGCCTCGACCCCGACCACGCGGTGGTCGCGGTAGCTGATCTGCGGTTGGTAGACAAGATACAGCTGGTTGCGCGGCAGGGCTTCGCGCAGGTCCTTTTCCAGCTCGCGGCGGCGGCGCATCTCGCTGTCGACGCTGGCGATGTAGAACTGGTAGCGGTTGCGCGAGCGGGCCTTGGCCAGGGTCATGGTCTGTTCGGCCTTTTGCAGCAGCTTCTCGGTGCTGTCGCCGTCTTCGGGGAACAGGGTGATGCCGATGGTGGCGCGCAGGCGAATCTGCTGGTGGTCGAGGTCGAAGGGCGCCTCGAGGTCGTCGAGGATGCTCTGGGCCAGCTCGGCAGCTTCGTAGGGCTGTTCGATATTGGCCTGCACCAGGGCGAACTGGTCGCCGCCCAGGCGGGCCAGGGCACCCAGGCGGCCACTGTGGGCGCGCAGGCGATCAGCCAGGGCCAGCAGCAACTGGTCACCCACCTGGTAGCTGAACTGTTCGTTGATGCCCTTGAAGTCGTCCAGCCCCACGCAGAGCACCGCTACCCGGCGTTGCAGGCGGCCGCCGTCGACGAGAATTTTGTCCAATTGTTGCTGCAGTTGCTGGCGGTTAGGCAGGCCGGTGAGGAAGTCGTACTGGGCCATGCGCTGCAGGCTGTTCTCGGCCTCATGGCGCAGGTGGGTGTTGCGTTCGATCGAGGCCAGCAACTGGTTGGCGGTGTTGACCCACAGGCCCAGCTCGTTGCGTTCATGGCCCTTGAGCTGCGGGATCTGATGCTGGCTGGGGCGGTCGGGGTTTATCTGGGTCAGGTGGTCGATGATTTTCGACAGCGGCTTGGTCAGCAGCCAGTGGTACACCAGGTACAGCACCAGGCCCATGGCCAGCGCCCTGAGCACGCCGGAGACGAAGATGATCACGGCGTTGATCAGGAAGTCTTCGCCGTATGAGGAGGTGTCGAGGGTGATGCTCAGGTCGCCGTAGTACTCGCTGTAGGGGCCGCGGCCAACCAACTGAGTGGTGTAGGTGCGTTCCTGGCCGAGGATCAGGTCGGTCAGCCAGCGCATGGACATGTCCTGCAGCGGCCTGGATTTTTCCGCCAGCATGGTTTCGTTGGGGTGGCCGATGGCGGCCATGCGCACCGACTCGTCCTGGAACAGGCCTTCCATCACCTGCATGCCCATTTCCCGGTCGAGGCTGTACACCGCTTGCGTCGACGGGTCGCGGAACATGTCGAGGATGCGCTGGGCGTCGTTGTTCACGGCCTGGCGGGTCTTGTAGGCGTCATAGACGATCTGCGCGCAGCTGAGGACGACACCGACCGCCAACGCCGAGAGCAGCACCACCCTGAGCAACTTGACCGATAAGCTGTTCCGAAATTCCAGCTTCAATGGGGTTTCCTTAATCCATGCGCATGCCATTATTTTGCCATTAGTCATGGCAACAGACTATCGACCAATTGCCAATCGCAGGCCGCGCGCCGGTAGATTGGAGCTGCCCTTGGCTCTGTATCGGTTGAGGAGGCATGCGACTTGAGTGCGCTGCATCAACTTTCCAGACGTTTGATGTTAGCGCGCTCTGCGTCTTGAGCAAGAGCACAGCGATTTCTGTCGTGTCCCATCCTGTAGGCGCCAGCCTTGCCCGTGGGCCTGTTCGCCAGCAAGGCTGGCGCCTATAGGGGCGCAATAAAAAACCCGGCGCGAGGCCGGGTCTTTTTTTCAAGGCTGATGCGATCAGGCCTTGAAGGTCTTGCCTTCGAACTGCTCGGCAACGAACTTCCAGTTGACCAGGTTCCAGAACGCCTCGACGTACTTCGGACGCAGGTTGCGGTAGTCGATGTAGTAGGCGTGTTCCCAGACGTCGCAGGTCAGCAGCGGGGTGTCGCCGCTGGTCAGCGGGCAGCCGGCGCCGATGGTGCTGGCCAAGGCCAGGGAGCCGTCGGCCTTCTTCACCAGCCAGCCCCAGCCGGAGCCGAAGGTGCCGACCGACGTCTTGGTGAACTCTTCCTTGAACTTGTCGAAGGAACCGAAGGCGGCGGTGATGGCATCAGCCAGGGCGCCGGTTGGTTGGCCGCCGGCGTTCGGTGCCAGGCAGTTCCAGTAGAAGGTGTGGTTCCAGACTTGAGCGGCGTTGTTGAAGATGCCGCCCGAAGAGCTCTTGACGATCTCTTCCAGGGTCTTGCCTTCGAATTCGGTGCCTGGGACCAGGTTGTTCAGGTTCACGACATAGGTGTTGTGGTGCTTGTCGTGGTGATACTCCAGGGTTTCCTTGGAGATGTGCGGCTGCAAGGCATCGTGGGCGTATGGCAGCGGCGGCAATTCAAAAGCCATGGTGGATCTCCTGATTCAGGTCTGTTTGCGGTTTGCGCAAGGCCGATCACGGGCGGCCCGATGAGCGTCGGCGAGTTTGTACTCTTTGCGACGCAAGGGCTGGATCATAGCACCGGCCCCGGTGCATAACCACGCAACATCTATAGGGAATAGAGGTTCCAGAGCGGTTGGCCGGGGCGGACAGGCGGTGCAGCATGTGCGCTTCAGGGCATGTGCAATCTCTGTAGGAGCGGCCTTGAGCCGCGAAAGGGCCGCAAAGCGGCCCCGACGATCGTTATATCAACGCTGAGATCCTGGGGCCGCTACGCAGCCCTTTCGCGGCACAAGGCCGCTCCTACAGAGAGGTGCGTCTCTGACCCTCAGCTGAAGATCAACTGCGCCGCCACTGCGAACATCATCACCGCCACCATCAGGTCGAGCATCCGCCAGGTGGCCGGGCGTGCCAGCCAGGGCGCCAGCCAGGCCGCGCCGATCGCCAGGGTCGAGAACCACACCAGCGATGCGCTGGCGGCCCCCGCCACATAGGCCCCGGGCACGGTCTGCTGGGCGCCGAGCGAGCCGATCAGCAACACGGTGTCCAGGTACACATGGGGGTTGAGCAAGGTCACCGCCAGGGCGCTGAGCAGCACCGCCCGGCGCGAGCGCGTGCCTTGGCCTTCCTGATGTTGCAGGCTCTGCTTGGCGCAGGCGCTGCGCAGCGCCTTGGCGCCGTACCAGATCAGGAATACCGCGCCGCCCCAGCGGGCGATGGCCAGCAAGGTGGGGTTGTGCGCCAGCACCGTGGCCAGGCCGAACACGCCGGCGGCCACCAGGATGGCATCGCAGACGACGCACAGCGCCGCCACCGGCAGGTGATGCTCGCGGCGCAGGCTCTGCGCCAGGACGAAGGCGTTCTGCGCGCCGATGGCCATGATCAGCCCGAAAGCCACCAGCATGCCGTTCACATAGCTTTGCCACATAGCGGGAACACTCCACTGGCGCCGACGATTCGCCGGCGCTGATTACCTAGTGTCCTGTCTCGGAAATAAGCTGTTCACTTTTGGCGGCGTCTTGGGCGCCCGGCCGGCGTTGCCACTCCTCGCCATAGCCCTGCTATGACTCGTCGCGGCGCCTTGGCCGAACACCCAAGCCACTCGCCAAAAGAGAACGTATTTCCGAGACAGGACACTAGAAAGATGTGGCCATTGTGGCGGGTGTGGATGTATAAGAAAAACCAATAAAGCTCATCCGTCATTAGAGAAATCGATGTTCGACTACAAGCTGCTCGCCGCGCTTGCCGCGGTGATCGAACAAGGCGGTTTCGAGCGCGCCGCCCAGGTGCTGGGACTGTCGCAATCGGCCATCTCGCAGCGCATCAAGCTGCTCGAGGCGCGGGTTGGTCAGCCGGTGCTGGTGCGCGCAACGCCCCCGAGCCCGACCGAGGTCGGTCGTCAGTTGCTCAACCATGTGCAGCAGGTGCGCCTGCTCGAGCGCGACCTGCAGCGCCAGGTGCCGGCGCTGGACGAGGAGGGGATGCCCGAGCGACTGCGTATCGCCCTCAACGCCGACAGCCTGGCGACGTGGTGGGCGGGCGCGGTGGGTGCTTTCTGTGCCGAGCAGCAAGTGCTGCTCGACCTGGTGGTCGAGGACCAGGACGTTGGTCTCAAGCGTATGCGTGCTGGTGAGGTGGCGGCCTGCCTGTGTGGCAGCGAGCGCCCGGTGGCCGGTGCACGCAGTTTGCCTTTGGGGGCAATGCGCTATCGCGCCCTGGCCAGCCCGGCGTTCATGGCGCGCTACTTCCCCACTGGTTTCGATGCCGAGCGCCTGGCCCGCACGCCTGCGATCGTGTTCGGCCCGGATGACTTCCTGCAGCATCGTTACCTGGCATCGCTGGGTATCCAGGATGGTTTCCTGCACCACCTGTGCCCATCGTCCGAGGGGTTCCTGCGCATGACCGAGGCCGGCATCGGCTGGGGCCTGGTGCCCGAGCGCCAGGTGGCCGAGCAACTGGCGCGGGGTGAACTGGTGGAAATTTGCAGCGATACCCCCATCGATGTGCCGCTGTACTGGCATCATTGGCGCAATGGCGGGCAACTGCTCGCCCAACTGACCGAACACCTGCGCCATTCGGCGCGGGCTTGGCTGGTGCCCTTGTAGGCGCGGCTGGCGTCAACTGCATCTGAAATCTGGCAAGGCGGAGTCTTACATGCGAATTCTGGTCACCGGCGCGAGCGGCTTCATTGGCGGGCGCTTTGCGCGTTTCGCCCTGGAGCAGGGCCTGGAGGTACGGGTCAATGGCCGGCGGGCAGAGGGTGTGGAGCACCTGGTCAAGCGCGGGGCGCAATTCATCTCGGGCGACCTGGGCGATGCCGAGCTGGCCCGGCGCCTGTGCCAGGGCGTCGACGCCGTGGTGCATTGCGCGGGGGCCGTGGGTACCTGGGGGCGTTACCAGGACTTCCATCAGGGCAACGTGGTGCTCACCGAGAACGTGGTCGAAGGCTGCATCAAGGAGCATGTGCGTCGGTTGGTGCACCTGTCGTCGCCGTCGATCTACTTCAATGGCCGTTCACGCCTGGACATTCGTGAGGACCAGGTACCGCGACGTTTCCACGACCATTACGCCCTGACCAAGCACCTTGCCGAGCAGAAGGTGTTCGGCGCCCAGGAGTTCGGCTTGGAAGTGCTGGCGCTGCGCCCGCGTTTTGTCACCGGGGCCGGGGACGCGAGCATTTTCCCGCGGCTGATGCGCATGCAGCGCAAGGGGCGGGTGGCGATCATCGGCAAAGGTTTGAACAAGGTCGACTTCACCAGTGTACACAACCTCAACGAGGCGCTGTTCAGCGCGCTGTTCGCCGGGGATGACGCCCTCGGCCAGGCCTACAACATCAGCAATGGCCACCCGCTGCCGCTGTGGGACGTGGTGAACTACGTGATGCGCCAGATGCAACTGCCCCAGGTCACCCGCTACCGTTCCTACGGCATGGCCTATAGCCTGGCTGCGCTCAACGAGGCGGCCTGCCTGCTCTGGCCCGGGCGCCCGCAGCCGACCCTGACGCGCACCGCGATGCAGGTGATGAGCACGGATTTCACCCTCGACATCAGCCGCGCCCGCCAGTACCTGGACTACCGGCCGAAGACCACCGTCTGGGCCGCGCTGGATGAATTCTGCACCTGGTGGAAGGCACAACCGGGCAATCAGTGAACCTGGCGCCGGGTTGATGGTCATCAGTGCGCCGCCCAGGCGGTTTATACTCATGCCTCTTTGCTACTACCGCGGTTGAATGCACCCATGCGTAATGACGTCCACGACGATTTCGACGATGTGCCCGCCCTGCGCGCTGGCACCCCTGATGACGATGAACTGCTGCCCGCCCACGTGGCACGCAGCCGCCAGAAGGCCGCGCAACCGCGCAGCAATGGCCCCTTGTGGGCGCTGCTGGGAGCATCATTCATTGCACTGGCAGGGTTGGGCTGGTGGAGCTTCCAGCAGATTTCGCTGATGGAGCAGCAACTGGTGGCGACCCAGGAAAGCTTCGCCCGCATCAGCGAGGAAGCGGCGGGGCGCTTGCAGGCGATCAGCGGCAAGGTCGATGCCAGCGAGTCCAACAGCAATACCGGCAGCGAGGCATTGAAGCTGCAGATTCGCCAATTGCAGGCCAGTCTGGCCGAGCAGGACAAACAGCAACAGGGCGTCGCCGGGCAGGCGGGCGACCTGGGCAAGCGCCTGGAGCAAGTGTTGGCCGATACCCGCGAGCAGCAGAAGGCGGTGACCGAACTGCAAAGCCAGTTGCAGGCGCAGTTGAAGGCGGTCAATGCGGAACTGGCGGCGCTCAAGTCAGGCCAGGTCGATGGCGGCAAGCTGGATGATCAACTCAAGAACCTGAACAGCGAAGTGGCGACGCTGAAGAAACAAGGCAACCCGAGCGCCGCCATCGCCAGCCTGGAGCAGGACGTGCTGGTACTCAAGAGCCAGGTCGACAACCGTCCGGCGCAGGCATCCGGTGGTGCCTCGGTGCAGGAGTTCGACGCCTTCCGTGGGCAGATGACCCGCAACATCAATACCTTGCAGAGCCAGATCCAGAACCTGCAGCAGCAGATCAACGCCCGGCCCTGACCGGTTGTTCGCCGGCAAGCCGGCTCCTACAGGGGTACACAAAACCTGTAGGAGCCGGCTTGCCGGCGAACAGGGCCTCACTCACATCCGCGGATAATCGATATACCCCACCGGCCCCTTGCCATAGAAGGTTTCCGGATTCGGCGCATTGAGCGGTGCATCGGCGGCCAGGCGCGCCGGCAGGTCGGGGTTGGCGATGAACGGGATACCAAAGGCCACGGCGTCGGCCTTGCCAGCGCTGAGGGCCGCGCTGGCGCTGTTTTTGTCGAAGCGCTCGTTGACAATGTACGCGCCACCAAAGGCCTGCTTGATCAGCGAACCGATGCTGTCGTCGGCCTCTTTCTCCCGCGAGCAGATAAAGGCGATGCCGCGCTTGCCCAATTCACGAGCTACGTAAGTGAAGGTCTCGGCGCGGTCCGCGTCGCCCATGTCATGGGCGTCGGCGCGCGGCGCCAGGTGCACGCCGACACGGCCAGGGCCCCACACCTCGATCACGGCGTCGGTCACTTCCAGCAACAGGCGGGCACGGTTCTCCAGCGAACCGCCATAACGGTCGCTGCGCTGGTTGGTGCTGCTTTGCAGGAACTGGTCGAGCAGGTAGCCGTTGGCGCCATGGATCTCGACACCGTCGAAGCCCGCCGCCTTGGCGTTCTCGGCGCCGCTGCGGTAGGCCTCGACGATATCGGCGATCTCCTCGGTCTCCAGGGCGCGCGGGGTCGGGTAGTCGCTCAGCGGCCGCACCAGGCTGACATGGCCCTTGGGCTGGATCGCGCTGGGCGCCACCGGCAGCTCGCCGTTCAGGTAGGACGGGTGGGAAATCCGCCCGACATGCCACAACTGCAGGAAGATACGCCCGCCGGCCCCGTGGACGGCCTTGGTGACGTTGTGCCAGCCGCGCACCTGCTCGTCGTTCCAGATGCCGGGCGTGTCGGGGTAGCCGACGCCCATGGCGGTGACCGAGGTCGCCTCGCTGAGGATCAGCCCGGCGCTGGCGCGTTGCACGTAGTACTCGGCCATCAGCGCGTTGGGCACGCGGCCCTCGTCGGCGCGGCAGCGGGTCAGCGGGGCCATGATGATGCGGTTGGGCAGTTCGAGGTCGCCCAGGGTGATCGGGTCGAAGAGCGTAGTCATGTGCAAAGCCTCGCTTGAATCAGTGGGATGCGGCGGCGTCGCCGCTATCAGAGCTCTTGGCTCATCTGCTTGAGGAACGCCTGGATGGTGGCCTCGTTGCGTTTGAAGAAATGCCATTGGCCGACCTTCTGGCTGCTGATCAAACCAGCGCGCTGCAGCGTGGCCAGGTGGGCGGAGACGGTCGATTGCGACAGGCCGCAGCGTTGGTCGATCTGCCCGGCGCACACCCCGTTGTCGGTGCTGTGCTGCTGGTCGGGGAACTGCACCGCCGGGTCCTTCAGCCAGGCGAGGATTTCGCGCCGGACCGGGTGGGACAGGGCTTTTATGATTTCGTCGAGATCGATCGGCATGGTGGGTCTCAGGCTGTGTAGCGGTATATCGCGATGTGGCGAAATATAAATCGGTAGTTCGCGATATACAAATATGAAAGTGTTCTGAGCTGAGCTGCAATCGCTATATCGGGCCATGTCGATGGGGATTGGGCGAGTGCTAGACTGCCGCCATGAACTACCTCGCACACCTGCACCTTGGCGGCGACGCGCCGCAACAACTGCTCGGCAGCCTGTATGGCGATTTCGTCAAGGGCACGCTGGAGGGGCGTTTTCCACCGGTATTGGAGGCGGCGATCCGGCTGCACCGGCAGATCGACAGCTACACCGACAGCCATCCGCTGGTGCTGGCGGCGCTGGCGCGTTTTCCCCGGGAGCGGCGGCGTTTTGCCGGGATCGTGCTGGACGTGTTCTTCGACCACTGCCTGGCGCGGCATTGGGGCGAATATGCCGAGCGGCCGTTGGCACAGTTCACCGGCGATTTCTACAAGGTGCTGCTGGCCGAGCCGGAGCTGCCGGGCCGGCTGGCGCGGATCGCGCCGTTCATGGCGGCGGACGACTGGCTGGGGGCCTACGGCGACTTCGCTGTGCTGGAGCAGGTGTTCCAGGGCATCGCCCGGCGTCTGTCGCGGCCGGAAGGAATGACCGGGATGATGGACGAGGTGGAGCGGTTGTATTCGCCGTTGCTGGCGGACTTTCGTGAGTTCTATCCGCAGTTGCAGGCCTTCGCCGCGGCAAAGCGTTCCGTCTCCCCAATACCCTGAAGCCTAACGCTGTAGGAGCGGCTTCAGCCGCGATCACCGGCAATGCCGGTGCCATCCCCCGTGGTTGATCGCAGTTGCCTTCAAGGCCCGAAAGTCAGATTTAACCCCTTTCGTGTAGTCCATTTCCCAAACATACTCCTGCCGCCCTTTTTCCGTTGCGGTCGTTCTGGCACGGCTCTAGTCTCGGCGGGTCGCTTGAATCAGCGACCGGCTTTGACAGGCCGCTCTGAACAGACCGCATGGCCTTGCCGTTATGGTAGCTGTGCGTGGGGCACCTCGTGTGCGCCGGTTTCTGGTCTTGTTCACCGGTCTGTCAACCCATGTGCAGCTGCCACCTTCTTGTTTGACAGCAGGCTGTGGTAGTCCTCATTCACGAACAGGACTATGACCATGCTAAAGATCGTTCCCGATCCACCCCATCACCCTCACTCCCTCGAAGACACCCTCATCCAGGCCACCGAGCACGCCCTGTGTGCGCTCACCGTGGCCCATCAGGCCGTGCACGCCCAGCCCAGGTCACCGGCCACCATCCTGATGATGGCGTCGATCCACGAAGTCGAATCGCTGCGCGTGTTGCTCGAATCGGCGTTGATCCAGGTGCAGATGCCGGCGCAGCCACAGGTAATGCACTAGGCCCTGGCCGGCCCTGTTCGCCGGCAAGCCGGCTCCTACCGGGGGCTGCGATTCACCTGTAGGAGCCAGCCTTGCTGGCGAAAGGGCCGTCAAGGCCCCCACAACATCAGGGAGAAAACAATGACCACAGACGACACCACCCCCAACACCACCGCAGGCAAAACCAAGTTCTACCAAGGCGAAGGCCAGACCGTCCCGCTGTTCTGCATCGAACCCGGCATCCCCTGCCAGCACGCCCGCGAACAAGCCTCGGAACTGATGGGCTGCGTGCGCGACCTGACCATTGCCGGGATCATGGAAGATAAGCCGCAACTGCTCTGGGCGTCGTATTATCTGAGCGCACTGGCCAAGGCGCTGATGGATGATGCGGAGCTGGGGATGAGGCACTGAGGCAGGAACGGCTCGGTCTGGGAGTCGTGCATCCAGTCGGGCTGGGTCAATCATGTAATG
>NZ_JAMSHW010000052.1:0-20275 GCF_023757525.1 Pseudomonas sp. MWU13-3659
TTGACCCTCGGTGACAACACTGTCACCACCACCGTCACCGACGAACCAGGCACCGGCACCCCGGGCACTGGCAACGAAGGCGACAAGATTTCCGTGACCATCGTCAGCAATGGCGACGTGAACGAAGCCCAGCAGCCAACCTTCACTGTGAAGGTCAACCAACCGCTGGACCGCGACCTGACTGTCACCCTGTCCAACGGCGACAAGGTCGTGATCACCGCAGGCCAGACCGAAGCCACCTACAAGGCTGCGGCTCAAGGCGATGACGTATTCAAGGACGGCAGCTCGCTGACCGTGGGCATCACCGATGCCAGCGTCCAAGGCAAGACCTTCGAAAACCTGGAAATCGGTGGCAACGCCACCGTGCAGATCACCGACACCGTCAGTGAGGTTGTCGCGACCCTGACCGCCGACAAGACCACCGTTTCGGAAGGCGGCCAGATCACCTACACCGTCACCCTGACCAACGCCCAGGGCCTGTCGGTCACCGGCCATAACGGCCTGACCTTCACCCTGTCCGATGGCACCAAGGTCAGCATCCCGGCGGGCAGCGCCACCGGCACCGCCACCATCACCGCACCGGACGATGTCTTTGTGGGCGGCCAAGCCACCATCAGCAACAAGCTGGTGAATGTCAGCGGCGCCGACAACTTCGAGAAACTGACCATGGGTCAGGGCGAAGTGCAGACCTCCGTGACCGACGAACCGGGCAGCGGAACAGGCACCGGTACCGGCAACCAGGGCGACAAAGTCTCCGTCACCATCGTCGGTAATGGCGATGTGAACGAGGCCCAGCAGCCAAGCTTCACCGTCAAGGTCAGCCAGAAGCTCGACCAGGACCTCACCGTTACCCTGTCCAATGGCGCCAAAGTCACCATTCCGGCTGGCCAGACCCAGGTCGAGTACAAAGCCGCCGCCCAAGGCGACGATGTGTTCAAGGACGGTGGCTCGCTGACCGTTGGCGTCACTGACGCACAGGTTGTGGGCAAGACCTTCGAGAACCTGGAGCTCGGTGGCTCGGCCACCGTGCAGATCACTGACACCATCAGTGAAGTCGTCGCGACCCTGACCGCCGATAAGACCACTGTCAGCGAAGGCGGCCAGGTCACCTACACCGTGACCCTGACCAACGCCCAAGGCCTGTCGGTCACCGGCCACAATGGTCTGACCTTCACCCTGTCCGACGGTACCAAGGTCACCGTGCCAGCCGGCAGCGCCAGTGGCACCTTCACCATCACCGCCAAGGACGATGTGTTCGTCGGTGGCCAACCGAGCATCGTCAACAAGATCGAGTCGGTTAGCGGTGCGGACAACTTCGAGAAGCTGACCCTCGGCGACAACACCGTCACCACTTCCGTGACCGACGAACCGGGCAGCGGCACAGGCACTGGTACCGGCAACCAGGGCGACAAGGTCTCCGTCACCATCGTCGGTAATGGCGATGTGAACGAAGCTCAACAGCCATCGTTCACCGTCAAGGTCAGCCAGAAGCTTGAGCAGGACCTCACCGTCACCCTGTCCAACGGCGCCAAGGTCACCATTCCGGCCGGGCAGACCCAGGTCGAATACAAAGCGCCCGCCCAGGGTGACGATGTGTTCAAGGACGGCAGCTCGCTGACCGTCGGTATCACCGATGCCAGCGTTACCGGCAAGACCTTCGAGAACCTGGAGCTCGGCGGCAGCGCCACGGTGCAGATCACCGACACCATCAGTGAGGTTGTCGCGACCCTGTCCGCCGACAAAACCACCGTGTCGGAAGGCGGCCAGGTCACCTACACCGTGACCCTGACCAACGCCCAGGGCCTGTCGGTCACCGGCCACAATGGCCTGACCTTCACCTTGACCGATGGCACCAAGGTCACCATCCCGGCCGGCAGCGCCAGCGGCACCTTCACCATCACCGCCAAGGACGACGTGTTCGTCGGTGGCCAGCCGAACATCGTCAACAAGATCGAGTCGGTCGCCGGTGGCGACAACTTCGAGAAGCTGACCCTGGGCAGCAACACCGTCACCACCTCTGTGACCGATGAACCGGGCAGCGGCACAGGCACTGGTACCGGCAACCAGGGCGACAAAGTCTCCGTCACCATCGTCGGCAACGGCGATGTCAACGAAACCCAGCAGCCAAGCTTCACCGTCAAAGTCAGCCAGAAGCTCGACCAAGACCTGACCGTCACCCTGTCCAACGGCGCCAAGGTCACCATTCCGGCCGGGCAGACCCAGGTCGAATACAAGGCACCGGCGCAAGGTGAAGACGTCTTCAAGGATGCAGGTCCGCTGACTGTTGGCATCACCGATGCCTCGGTGGTTGGCAAGACCTTCGAGAACCTGGAGCTCGGCGGTTCGGCCACCGTACAGATCACCGACACCACCAACGAAGTGGTCGCGACCCTGACTGCGGACAAGACCACCGTTTCAGAGGGCGGCCAAGTCACTTACACCGTCACCCTGATCAACGCCCAGGGTCTGTCGGTCACCGGCCACAATGGCCTGACCTTCACCCTGTCCGACGGTACCAAGGTCACCGTGCCAGCCGGCAGCGCCAGCGGCACCTTCACCATCACCGCCAAGGACGACGTGTTCGTCGGTGGCCAGCCGAACATCGTCAACAAGATCGAGTCGGTCTCCGGTGGCGACAACTTCGAGAAACTGACCCTCGGCAGCAACACCGTCACCACGTCCGTCACCGACGAGCCGGGCAGCGGCACGGGTACCGGTACCGGCAACCAGGGCGACAAGGTCTCCGTGACCATCGTCAGCAATGGCAATGTCACCGAGGACCAGCAACCGTCGTTTACCGTCAAGGTCAGCCAGAAGCTCGAGCAGGACCTGACCGTCACGCTGTCCAACGGCGCCAAGGTGACTATCGTCGCCGGCCAGACCGAAGCCATCTACAAGGCCGCCGCCCAGGGCGATGACGTGTTCAAGGACGGCAGCTCGCTGACCGTCGGCATCACCGATGCCACCGTCACCGGCAAGACCTTCGAGAACCTGGAACTGGGCGGCAACGCCACGGTTCAGATCACCGACACCATCAGCGAGGTCGTCGCGACCCTGACGGCCGACAAGACCACCGTCAGCGAAGGCGGTCAGGTTACCTACACCGTAACCCTGACCAACGCCCAGGGCCTGTCGGTCACCGGCCACAATGGCCTGACCTTCACCTTGACCGATGGCACCAAGGTCACCATCCCGGCCGGCAGCGCCTCGGGTACCTTCACCATCACCGCCAAGGACGACGTGTTCGTCGGTGGCCAGCCGAATATCGTCAACAAGATCGAGTCGGTCTCCGGTGGCGACAACTTCGAGAAGCTGACCCTCGGCAGCAACACCGTCACTACCTCCGTGACTGACGAACCGGGCAGCGGCACGGGCACCGGTACCGGCAACCAGGGCGACAAGGTCTCCGTCACCATCGTAGGCAATGGCGATGTGAACGAAGCTCAGCAGCCATCGTTCACCGTCAAGGTCAGCCAGAAGCTCGACCAGGACCTCACCGCCACCCTGTCCAACGGCGCCAAGGTCACCATTCCGGCCGGGCAGACCCAGGTCGAATACAAAGCGCCCGCCCAGGGCGACGATGTGTTCAAGGACGCAGGCTCGCTGACCGTCGGCATCACCGATGCCACCGTCACTGGCAAGACCTTCGAGAATCTGGAGCTCGGCGGCAACGCCACGGTGCAGATCACCGACACCATCAGCGAGGTCGTCGCGACCCTGTCCGCCGACAAGACCACGGTTTCGGAGGGCGGCCAAGTCACTTACACCGTCACCCTGACCAACGCCCAGGGCCTGTCGGTCACCGGCCATAACGGCCTGACCTTCACCCTGTCCGACGGCACCAAGGTCACCGTGCCAGCCGGTAGCGCCAGCGGCACCTTCACCATCACCGCCAAAGACGATGTGTTCGTCGGTGGCCAGCCGAACATCGTCAACAAGATCGAGTCGGTTAGCGGTGCGGACAACTTCGAGAAGCTGACCCTCGGCAGCAACACCGTCACTACCTCCGTGACTGACGAACCGGGCAGCGGCACGGGCACCGGTACCGGCAACCAGGGCGACAAGGTCTCC
The DNA here is from genome assembly GCF_023757525.1 of Pseudomonas sp. MWU13-3659. Taxonomy (NCBI): domain Bacteria; kingdom Pseudomonadati; phylum Pseudomonadota; class Gammaproteobacteria; order Pseudomonadales; family Pseudomonadaceae; genus Pseudomonas; species Pseudomonas sp. MWU13-3659. The sequence goes on from NZ_JAMSHW010000052.1 coordinate 4,072, forward strand.
GTGACCATCGTCAGCAATGGCAATGTCACCGAAGACCAGCAACCATCGTTCACCGTCAAGGTCAGCCAGAAGCTCGAGCAGGACCTCACCGTCACCCTGTCCAACGGCGCCAAGGTGACCATCGTCGCCGGCCAGACCGAGGCCATCTACAAGGCCGCCGCCCAGGGCGATGACGTGTTCAAGGACGGCAGCTCGCTGACCGTCGGCATCACCGATGCCACCGTCACCGGCAAGACCTTCGAGAACCTGGAACTGGGCGGCAACGCCACGGTTCAGATCACCGACACCATCAGCGAGGTCGTCGCGACCCTGACGGCCGACAAGACCACCGTCAGCGAAGGCGGTCAGGTTACCTACACCGTAACCCTGACCAACGCCCAGGGTCTGTCGGTCACCGGCCACAATGGCCTGACCTTCACCCTGAGCGACGGCACCAAGGTCACCGTGCCAGCCGGCAGCGCCAGCGGTACCTTCACCATCACCGCCAAGGACGACGTGTTCGTCGGTGGCCAGCCGAATATCGTCAACAAGATCGAGTCGGTCTCCGGTGGCGACAACTTCGAGAAGCTGACCCTCGGCAGCAACACCGTCACCACCTCCGTGACTGACGAACCAGGCAGCGGCACGGGCACCGGTACCGGCAACCAGGGCGACAAGGTCTCCGTGACCATCGTCAGCAATGGCAATGTCACCGAAGACCAGCAGCCAAGCTTCACCGTCAAGGTCAGCCAGAAGCTCGAGCAAGACCTGACCGTGACCCTGTCCAACGGCGCCAAGGTAACCATCGTCGCCGGCCAGACCGAGGCCATCTACAAGGCCGCCGCCCAAGGCGACGACGTGTTCAAGGACGCAGGCGCCCTGACCGTGGGCATCAGCAACGCCGCCGTCACCGGCAAGACCTTCGAGAACCTGGAGCTCGGCGGCGCAGCCACCGTGCAGATCAGCGACACCACCAGCGAAGTCGTGGCCACCCTGACCGCCGACAAGACCACCGTCACCGAAGGCGGCCAGGTCACCTACACCGTGACCCTGACCAATGCCCAGGGCCTGTCGGTCACCGGCCACAACGGCCTGACCTTCACGCTGACCGACGGCACCAAGGTCAGCATCCCGGCCGGCAGCGCCAGCGGCACCTTCACCATCACCGCCAAGGATGATGTGTACGTCGGTGGCCAGCCGAACATCGTCAACAAGATCGAATCGGTCGCCGGTGGCGACAACTTCGAGAAACTGACCCTGGGCAGCAACACCGTCACCACCAGCGTCACCGACGAGCCAAGCGGCCAGGGCGACCTGACCACCGTGGGCATCAGCGGCGACACCTCGGTGACCGAGGGCGATACCGCCCACTACACCCTGACCCTGAGCAACACCTCGAAGAGCGAAGTAACCGTCACCCTGACCTACAGTGGCACCGCCACCAACGGCCAGGACTTCACCGGCGTGGTCACCGTCAAGATCCCGGCCAACAGCAACGGCACGACCTTCGACATCAAGACCATCGACGACCAGCTCGTCGAAGGCTCGGAGAACTTCACGGTCAAGATCAGCGGCGTCAGCGGCGGCAACTTCGAGAACCTGCAGGTCGATGCCAGCAAGTCCAGCGTCACCACCACCATCCTCGACAACGACCACGTGCCGGTGTCGACCGGTGGCGCCGTGACCGGCAACGAAGACACCGACTACGTGTTCGGCTGGGGCGACTTCAACGTCACCGACGCCGATGGCAACACCGGCCTGTCGGTGACCATCAGCAAGCTGCCGGACCTTGGTAGCCTGAAGTTCTTCAACGGCACCGCGTGGGTCGACGTCGCGCTGAACCAGAACATCAGCCAGGCCGACATCGCCGCCGGCAAGCTCAAGTTCGTGCCGCTGGCCAACCAGTCAGGCATCGACGGTTATGGCGGCACCGGCGTGGGCAACAAGCAGGCCGACTACGCGCAGATCAAGTACAAGCCCAACGACGGCACCAACCTGGGCGGCGAAGCGACCCTGAAGGTCGACATCCGGCCAGTAGCCGACAAGCCCGACCTGAACATCGGCAACAACAACGTCAACTCGATCGGCCTGGTCAAGGAAACCTGGAACAGCCTCACCGGCCTGGGCAGCAACGGCATCTCCGGCGATACGTTGAAGAACGTGTTCGCCAACTCCGGCAATGCCAGCAAGACCGAGACGGTCAGCGGCGTCGACTCGACCAGCAACGTCACCCCGGGCAGCGGCTCGAAGACTTCCGGCCTGATCTACCTGGAAGCCGGCAAGACCTACGCCTTCACCGGCACCGCCGATGACAGCCTGCAGATCGTGGTCGGCGGCAAGAACGTCGCCAGCGGCATCTGGGGCTCGGGCAGCGGCGCCATCTCCGGCAGCTTCACCCCGACCACCAGCGGTTACTACACCCTGGAGATCTACAACGCCAACCAGGCCGGCCCAGGCAGCCTGGACGTCAACATCCGGGTCAACAACGGCGCGGCGATCGACCTGAACAGCTCGAACATCCCGATGTACCCGAGCGTCAAGGACCTGGCCAACGCCGGCGTCACCGTCTCCGACCTGCACGGCAGCAACGGCCAGGGCTACTACGACGGCTACAAGCTCAACGAAGGCAGCGAGAACGGCGCGCCGGTCAAGCTGGTAGGCATCAGCACCAACCTGACCGACACCGACGGCTCCGAGAGCCTCAGCATCAAGCTCAGCGGCATCCCGGCAGGCTCGGTGATTGCCGACAACGCTGGCCACACCTTCACTGTCGGTGCGTCCGCGGTGGACGTCACCGGCTGGAACCTGGGCAGCCTGACCATCAAGCCGCCGGCCTACTACTACGGCCAGTTCGACGTGAAGGTCAGCTCGACTTCCACCGAGAGTGTCGGCGGCAGCACCGCCACCACCGAGGGCACCATCAAGGTCACGGTCTACCCGCAGACCTACAGCACCAGCAACCTGTCCTCGGACAGCGACAACATCACCGGCACCGACGGCAACGACGTGGTGGTGGCGGACGTCAGCGGGCTGCACGTGGTACCCGGGCAGAACTACAACCTTGCCTTCATCGTCGACACCTCCGGCAGCATGGGCTCGTCGGGCGTCGATGCGGCGAAGAAATCCCTCGAGTCGGTGTTCAAGACCCTGGCCGCCAGCGTCAAGGGCGACCAGTCGGGCACCGTGAACATCCTCCTGGTGGACTTCGCCAGCCAGGTCAAGAGCAGCGTTGCGGTAACCCTGAACGATGCCGGCCTGCAGAAGCTGCTCAGTGCCCTGAACACCCTCAACTCCAAGGGCGGCACCAACTACGAAGATGCGTTCAAGACCACCGCCAACTGGTTCCAGAACCTCAAGGACGGCGGCAACACCGGCAGCAACCAGACGTTCTTCATCACCGACGGCAAGCCGACGTTCTACCAGGCGGGCGAGAACAGCAACCCGACACTGGGTACCTCGGGCATCACCCTGGATACCTTCCTGGCCTCGATCAACTACAAGCCAGGCATGGCGTTCAACGACTACATCGACAGCAGCAGGACCAACTACGTCAGCATCGACAACGCCGGCAACCTGCAGGTGCAGTACCTCAGCGGCAGGAACTGGAAGTACGGCGTCTCCGGCGAACTTCACCCGGAAGGCAACGGCACCTACGAACTGTCTTACCAGGCAGGCCGTGGCAGCTACACCGACGATGCCACCTGGAACAACTCGCTGAGCAGCTTCACCCTGCTGTCGGGCCTGTCCAACGTCGAGGCGATCGGCCTCAACAACGGTGTGAACACCAGCGACCTGAAGCCGTTCGACTCCGACGGCACGCCACAGACCAACATCGACCCGAGCAAGCTGGCCGAAGCCATCCTCGGCCACACCGAAGTCACCCAACCGGGCAACGACACGGTCAACGGCGGCGATGGCAACGACATCATCTTCGGCGACCTGGTCACCTTCGACGGCATCGCCGGCACGGGTGTCGAGGCGATCCAGGCCTTCGTCGCCGGCAAGCTGGGCGTCGACGCGGGCGATGTAGATGCCCGGACGATGCACAAGTACATCAACGAGCACTACACCGAGTTCGATGTCTCGCGCAGCAATGACGGTGCCGACACCCTGCTGGGTGGCAACGGCAACGACATCATCTTCGGCCAGGGTGGCAACGACTACATCGACGGCGGCAAGGGCAACGACATCCTGCTCGGGGGGACCGGCAACGACACCCTGCTCGGCGGCGAAGGCAACGACCTGCTGTTCGGCGGTGCCGGCAATGACCTGCTGATCGGCGGCAAGGGCGACGACATCATGACCGGTGGCACTGGCGCCGACACCTTCGTGTGGAAGGCCGGCGACCTGGGCAACGACGTGATCAAGGACTTCAAGGCCAGCGAAGGTGATCGCCTCGACCTGAGCGACCTGCTCCAGGGTGAGCGCGCCAGCACCATCGACAACTTCCTGAAGCTCACCACGGTCAATGGCGAGTCGACCCTGCAGGTCAGCACCGAAGGCAAGCTCAACGCCGCCGGCGGCCTGGCCAACGCCGACGTGACCATCAAGCTCGAAGGCGTGAACTGGTCGAACACCACGATCAATTCGTTGATCAGCGGCGCCGACCCGACCATCAAGATCGACAACTCCAACAGCTGATCCCTGCCTCTCTACGGCGGCCCGCAAGGGGCGCCGTAGGGGGCGCGGGCTTTCCCAGCCATCCCTTCACGCGCATACTCGTGCGCCGGGCTTACATGCCCGGCGAACTTTGCCTATGCTGCTGACTACCAAAAAGGATTCATCGTGACGAGGGACGCCGCCATGTTCTACGTGCAACGCGACGCCGAGGGCCAGTTGCTGCGAGTGGAAGCCGCCGCGTTTGACGGTTTTACCGACATGGTCCCGGCAGACAATGCCGAGATCCAGGAATGGTTCGCCGACGACGTTGTCGAGAACAGCCTCAAGCAGCTCAAGCAGAGCGACCTGGACATGATCCGGGTGCTCGAAGACCTGATCGAAGTGCTGACGGCCAAGGGCGTGTTCAGCATCACCGACCTGCCACCCGGCGCCCAGGCCAAGCTGCTCAACCGCTCCACCGCGCGCAAGGCGCTGGGCGGTTTGAACAACCTGATCGAGGAAGAAGAGGAAGGCGGGTTGATCTGAGCGGCCCTGTCCGCTGTAGGAGCGGCTTCAGCCGCGATGCAGGCATCGCGGTGTCTGGCACCCGCTTCGCGGGTGATCGGGGCTGAAGCCGCTCCTACAAAGCGTACAGGCTCAACGCCAAGGCGCGGGTTCACCCACCAACTGCCCCTGGATCCCCTGCACCCCCATCTCGCGCAGCACCTTCAATTCCCCTTCGGTCTCCACCCGTTCGGCGATCAACGGCAGGTCGATGCTGTGCGCCGCCCGCTGGATGGCTTCGATGAACAACCGCTTGTGCCGCTCATGGTCGATGTTGCGGATGTAGCCACCATCGATCTTCAGGTAGGCCAGGCCCAGGTGCGCCAGGTTGCCGATCATGCTGAAGCGGCCACCGAAACGCTGCAGCGCCAGGCTGAAGCCCAACCCGCGCAGGCGACGGGTCAGCTGCTCGAGCATCGACTGTTCAGGCAACTGCTCCTCGCCGATCTCGAAGGTCAGGCGCGGCCCGATAGCACGGTACTGGCCAAGCAGCTCGAAGACCCGTTGCAACGCCTTGGGGTCGGCCAGGGTCGCCGCCGACAGGTTCAGCGCCAGCGCCTCGCCATGCCCCTGCAGGTGCTTGAGCACCTTCTCCAGCACCAGCAGGTCCAGCCGCGCCATCCAGCCGAAACGCTCGAGCCAGGGCAGGAAGCGCCCCGCCGCCAGGGCCTTGCCCTGCTCGTCGTGCAAACGCGAGATGACCTTGTAGTGCAGCACCCGCTCAGTCACCCGGCAATCCACCACCGGCTGGAAGAACAGCTCGAACTGCCCCTTGGAGAGCGCCTGGTCCAGGCGTGTATGCCAGGCATGATGGCTGTCGGCGGCATCGGCCGCGGCCCCCTGCTCCAGGCACACCCAGCCCGGTTGCGGCTGGCTCTCGGCGCGGGCCAGCGCTTCGTCGGCAAGCTTGAGCAGGTCCTGGGGAGCATCGCCCGGGTTGTAGGGTGCCAGGCCGATGCAGGCCACCGGGTCGACATCGCTGGCACCGGTTTCGTGCAGGCTCTGCAACGTCGCGACCAAGGCCTGAGCCAGCTGGATCGCCTCGTCATGAACCATGCCCGGCGCCAGCACGGCGAACTCACCACCGCGGCTACGGGTGATCAGGTCGTTGGTCTCCGGGTAACTGGCGCAGGTACGGCGCAGTTGCTCACCCACCGCCTGCAGCAGTTGGTCGGTACGCTGGCCGCCCAGACGTGCATTCAGGCCCGCCAGGTCCTGGACCCGCAGCAACAGCAGGTAACCGGCGCGCGCCTCCTCCAGGTTGCTGACCCGGGCATTGAGCTGCATCTCGAAGTAGCGGCGGTTGGCCAGGCCCGTAAGACTGTCCTGGTATGACTCGGTACGCAGTTTCTCGCTGCGCTCGGCCTGTTCGGTGAACAGCGCCTTGAGCTTCTCGACCATCTGGTTCATCGCCTGCACCACCCGGCGCAGTTCCGGCGTGCGCGGCAGCTCGGGCAGGCTGAGGAACTCACGGCGGGCGATGGCGTGGGACTGCGCCACCATGTAGTCCAGCGGCCGCAACTGCCGGCGCAACAACAACGCACCGAGCACCGCGCTCACCGCGCCGCACAGCAACAGCCAGCCAAGGCTGCCCAACGCGCTCTGCCAAAGCTTGGCCAGGGCGAACATCGGGTGGCTGATCACCTCGACCCGCGCCGCCTGCTGCCAGCCACGGCTTACGATCGCATCGCCACCGGCCGGCTCCAGGCCAATCAGGTGGATGAACCAGCCCGGCACACCACCGCTGTCCGGCTCGGCATGGCGCTCGACCAGCACGGCGTTGGAACCCAGGTCGATGACCTTGATGCTGGTGTAGTAGCCACTGTCGAAGATCGAGCTGACCATCAGTTCGACCATCGCCGGGTCGTCGATGTTGGGTGTGAGCGACAGCGCCAGCGCGGTGGCCGCGTCCTGGGCGTGGGAGCGCAACTGGTTGACGTACTGGCTGCGCGAGCTCTCCAGGCTGACCATGAAGCTGCCACTGAAGGCGACCACCAGGAACAGGCAAATGGCTAGCAGCAATTGTTTGAACAGTGACATCTGTGCTCCTTCAGTAAACCGGTTCGGCCGGGAACCCTTCGGCCTGCATTTTCTTCAGCAGATCCTGCCAACGCGACAGGCGCTTGGTGTCGCCGACTTTCTTGTTGCCAGCAGCGCCGGTCAGCCACAGGCCCTCACCATTGAAGGCGTACACCGGCAACAGGTCGGTGCGCTGGCTGGCGGGCTTGATCGCGTCCATCAGGCTGTCGAGTACCAGGGGCTGGGCCTGTGGGCTTGAATAATAGGTCAGGACCATGTGCGCGCGGTTCTGGCGCAAGGCCTTGACGTAGGTGATGCGCAGCTTCTCGGCCGGGATGCCCATGCGCCGCAGGCTGAAGTACTTGGCGATGGCGTAGTCCTCGCAATCCCCCGCGCCCTTGATCAGCGACTGCACCGGTGTGGCCCAATAGTCGACCTCATGCCACAGGTCGATATCCTCGACATAGCGCAACTGCTGGTTGAAAAAGCGGTTGACCACCTGCAACTGCTCCAGCTCGCTGCCTTGCTTCTGCGTGGCAAGCAACTGCTGCCACGCATCGATACGCTTCTGGCCCTCGCCCAACGGCCCATAGAGCGCCTGGGCACGGCGGCTGATCTGGGAAAAGTCCCAATCCGCCTGCGTGACGCCCAGCAACAGGCCGCCGAGCAGCACGGCAAGGCCGAAACGGCGCAGGGTGGTATTGAGGGTCCAAGGTATCGCCACTGCGGACACCTGTTCAGATCATTCGAAAGCAGCGATGGTGCGGGCTGGCGGCGTAAAAGACAATGGCACCTTGCGATCATGCAGCCAACCGTCGGCAAACCCACTCAACAAAGGCCATGCGAGCCCCCTCGCGGCTTCCCTTGGCAGCCGACTTCCTTCACGATAGCCGCGTTCGATGAACGGGCACAGGCCCGCATCCACTCGCCGTTTGACAAGCGGCCCCATCCCTCACTAGGGTTATTGGATCCAATCTTCATGTTGCCGAGGCTGAACCCGCGTGGCTGAGAAACCCAAACTCCTGAGCACCGTGCTGGGCAGCGAGCAAGTTCCGCCGCACCTCGCCCGCAGCGTCATCGAAGAGCGCCTGCGCAGTGCCATCCTCGATGGCCGCCTGCCCCCGGGCACCGCCCTGCGCCAACAGGAGCTGGCCAGCCTCTTCGGCGTCAGCCGCATGCCGGTGCGCGAAGCCCTGCGCCAGCTCGAAGCGCAATCGCTGCTGCAGGTGGTCATGCATAAAGGCGCCGTGGTCGCGCCGCTGATCGGCGAGGACGCAGTCGACACCTACGCGCTGCGTGTCATCCTCGAGACCGAGGCCCTGCGCCAATCGATTCCCCTGCTCGATGCCAATGACATCGCCCAGGCCCGTGGTTATATCCAGCAGTTGGAAAACGAAACCCGTCACGCCGAGATCGGTCGCCTCAACCGCCTGTTCCACATGGCCCTCTACAGCAAGGCGTACAACCAGAAGCTGCTGCGCATGATCGAGATCGAGCTCAACGAAGAGGAGCGCTTCCTGCGTTTCCACCTGTCGTCGATGGGGCTGGGCAAGCTGACACAGGACGACCATATCGCCTTGGTGGATGCGGCCAGCGACAAACTGGTGGATGATGCCGTCAGGTTGCTCGAAGCCCGACTGAACAATGCCGCTCGCACCATCAGGAAGTACCTCGATCGACAGTCGACAGCCGATCAGTGACACCCCGCAGCCACGGTCGTGGCTGGGTCGGCAAGGAACGTCATCCGGCATAAGGAACGCCAGTGCACGTGCAGACGCTACAGGGAACAACCATCGAACCACCTGCCCGGATCCGCCTGATCTGCCTGGCCTACGACCGACAGCAGCTCATGCAGTACCGTACCTGGGCCCAGACCCTGTGCGATCCCATCGAACTGATTGCCGCCGATGTCCCTCCCTCTGTCCGACTGGATGGATTCGACCCCGCGCAACCTCCCTGCCCCCTCGCCCGTGCGTTGCTCGACAAACTCCAGCCCTACCTCGCCCAACCCCATGCCATCTTCGGCCAGGGGCTTGGCGCGCATGTGGCGGTGGCACTGACCCAGTTGGCGCAGAACCATCATCCTGGGCAAACTCGCCATCTCTTTGTTTCCACTTATGACAGCCCTCCCCCCCGCCTGGACATCACCACCAGCCTGGCCATCCAGGTGCCGATGACCGTGCTGTACCTCCCAGGCTCGCTGCCGGCCATGCTCGGCTGGCACAGCCTTGCCCGCCAAGGCCTTGAGCTGATCGAGCTGCCCGCGCAATCGGTCGACACCTCACTGCTCAACCAGCGCCTGGTGCGCATCATCAACACCCACCTCGGCCTGCTCAGCTTGTAGCCGCGCACGCTTACGCCCCCTCCAGAAACATCCATTTGCGTTGTCATGGCTGCCGCAAGCCATGGCAGTGCCAGCATTTTGGGCACACTCTAGTCCCCGCGCCGACCGCTGATCACCCGACGGGCCTGGTCGGCTGCACTTTATCCACCAGAAGAAGGAGCGCGGTACTGGGGCAAGGACCGCAAGCGATCAGCCGCCCCTTAATAGTCAAACCTCCCCTGACTCCGTTTATCAGTGCTCCGAGTGAGGCATTCACTCCGCCGTATTCTTTTCTGATAGTTAATGATCGGAAGGGGCACTTATTGCCAAAATAAAACTTACGCGAAAGTTTTATACGCCTTCTATTTGCCCGTGATAATCACAAACTTAAAATAATTAAAAAAACATTTGCCGACAACTTTGAAGTTGCTCTAACTTTTATATCGCCAGGCGCCAACAACCCGTAACCACCGTGACCTCTGGCCTCTGCAGGTTCATCAATATCGATTTTGCTTCGAGGGCCTCGTGCACCTCGAATTCGGCAGACCGAACAACCTGCAATGAAATAACAATCCCGAAAATGCCCACAACGGACATCATCATGAGCACATTGAAGAGCACACTTTCCAACAAGAAGATTGCACTTTCCCGGCACCCGCTGTTTTCCGAGATCGACTCGCTCGACACGTTGCGTCGATTCATGGAAACCCACGTTTTTGCCGTCTGGGATTTCATGTCACTGACCAAACGCCTGCAACAGGAGCTGACCTGCGTCAGCCTGCCCTGGCTGCCCCCGGCAGACCCGGCCGCCGCCCGCCTGATCAACGAGATCGTGCTGGGCGAGGAATCCGACGACCGCCTCGACCACGGTCACTACAGCCACTTCGAGCTGTACCTGGACGCCATGCGCGAGGTCGGCGCCTGCACCCAGGCGATTGAACGCTTCATCAGCCTCCAGCAACAGGGCGTCGACGCGCTGAGCGCCCTGCCTCGTGCCGGTGCCAGCGAAGCGGCCCAGCACTTCGTGCGCGACACCCTCGAAGTGGCCCTGGACGCCCCCGCGCACCGCGTCGCCGCCGCCTTCCTGCATGGCCGTGAAAGCGTCATCCCGATGATGTTCCAACAGATCCTCGACGAGTGGGGCATCGGCAGCGAGCAGGCCCCCACCTTCCGCTACTACCTGCAACGGCATATCGAGGTCGACTCCGAAGACCACGGCCCGGCCGCCGAGCAGTTGCTGGCACGCCTGGTCGATCACGACCCGGTTCGCCAAGAGGACGTCTACGCCGCTGCCATCGCTGCGGTGGACAGCCGCATGGCCCTGTGGGACCGCCTGCGCGCCTCGCTGCAAACCCCTGTCGCCGAGGTCACCCCATGAACGCCCATGAATACCGCTCCTTCGCCGAGGCCTGGGAAGAGCGCGCCACCATCCGCACCCGGCCCCGGCGCCTGGTCGAGGACGACCAGCGGCTGATCTACCCGCTCAGCCGCCAGCCCCTGGTGCTTGGCGCCACCTTCCAGCGCGAGTGCCCGCAGTTGCGCGACTTCGTACTGGTGCAGAGCCTCTACAAGTTCATCAACGACGTGGTGATCTTCGAGACCGAGATCGTCGACCGCACCGCACGGCGCATCGCCAAGGACCGCTTCGCCGTGCGCTTCCCGTTCGCCTGCCGTTACGACGCCATGACCGTGGTGGTGGACGAGGACTACCACGCCCTGGTGGCCATGGACTTCCTGCAGCAGACCATTGCCCTCACCGGTGTCGAACCGATCGCCCTGCCCCAGGAGATCGAACTCAGCCGGGCCATCCCGGCGGCCCTGGCGCAGGTCCCCGAAGGCCTGCGCGATGCCGTGGAGCTGATCTGCGTGGGCATTGCCGAGAACACCCTGACCGACGATGTGGCGGCATTCGCCCGCGACGACTCGGTCAAGCCCTCGGTGAAAGGGCTGATGGCCGACCACCTGCTCGATGAAGGCCGTCACTCGAGCTTCTGGGCACGCCTGACACGGATCTACTGGCAGGCGGCAGCCGAAGCTGATCGCCAGGTGATCGCCAACGTGCTGCCAGTGTTCCTGCGCCAGTACCTGACCAACGACATCCAACAGGCCTTCGACCGCGCCCTTATCGCCGCACTGCCGGTGACCGAAACGGCACGCCAGGCCTTGCGCAAAGAAGCCCAGGGGCTGGCCTACCCGATCAACCACCAACATCCGTTGCTGGGCAACATCCTGCGCTTCTTCCGTGCCAGTTCGATGCTTGAGTCGGCCTGCGTACAGCAGGCACTGCGCGACTACCTGCCCTGAGGACACCCTGATGAGACGCCTCGACATACTCCTGGTGGGCCACAGCCCCGCCCTGGGGCAGCTGGCCCAGCAGCTCGACGAACACGGGCATGGCATCACCACCGCCAACGACGCCGACGCCTTGCGCCGACAACTGATCGCCCGCCCGCACCTGGTGGTGGAGGACGGCAGCCTGGTGCTGAACAGCAGCGACTGGCAAGCGCTGGACGCGACGCCCCTGCTGAGGCTGCGCCTGGGGGCCAGCTTCGCCGAAACCCTGCCACGCCTCGAGACCCTGTGCTGGTGCGGCAGTGCCAGCGCCCAGCGGCTGATCGAACGCCTGCCCGTGCCGTCGCCAACTTCCGGCAACGGCCAGCAGCTGCGTGAGGACACCCTGCAAGCCCTGAACGACCTGCTCACCCTGCAGGTCACCCGCTACGCCCGCAACCCGCATTACCTGCAGGAGGCACCCGCGGTCAGCCCCGGCGTGCAGGAGCGCGAGCATGGCCTGGACTGGCTGGAGGCGCTGGCCTACCGGCACCCGTTCAACCGCACGCTGCGCGCCGACCTCCTGGAACAGGCCGAGACCGGCTTGATCGGGCAACTGGAGCACAGCCTGCGCCAACACGCCGAACGCACAGCGTTGAATCGCGACGGCCAGCGCTACAGCTATCGGCAGCTGCACGCCCGCACCGTGGCGATCCAGCGGGTGCTGCTGCCGCTGTTGCCAGAGGCTGGCGAGCACCCTCCGGTGGTCGCCGTGTGCATGGCCAAGGCGCCCGAGCTCTATGCCAGCTTGCTGGCGATCCTGGGCTGTTCGGCCATCTACCTACCCCTGGATCCGGCGACCCCGGCCGAACGCCGTCAACGCATCCTGGTTGACGCCCAAGCCTGCGTGCTCCTGCATGACGGCCAGGAGCCCGTGGCTATCGCACATCTGGATGTAAGCGCGCTGCCAAACATCGAGGAGGCCCAACTGCCCTCCCTGGCACAGCGCCCGGCCTGCGCCGGCCAGGCCTGCGTGGCGATCTACACCTCCGGTACCACGGGGCTGCCCAAGGGCGTGTTGCTCAGCCAGGGCAACCTGGCGCACTTCATGGCCTGGTATCGCGAGCACGTGGCACTGGACCGGCACAGCCGGGTGCTGCAGTTCTCCACCATCGGCTTCGACGCTTCCCTGCTGGATATCCTGCCCACCTTCGCCTGCGGTGCCGAACTGGTGCTACCCAGCGAAGACCAGCGTCGTGACCCGCAACAGCTGGCGCGACTTATCCACAGCCAGGACGTCAGCCACGCGTTCCTGCCGCCGGCATTGTTGAGCATCCTTCCGCGCGATATGCCGCTGGGCCTTGAGCACTTGGTCACTGGCGGTGATGTCTGCGAACCGGAAGTCATCACCCGGCTGTCCGGGCAATGCCGGATGCACAACATCTATGGCCCGACCGAGACCACCGTGCTGGCAACTACCCGGGTATTTGCCAGCGGCGACAACAACCGTAACCTCGGCCTGCCCATCGCCAATACCCAGGTGCTGATCCTCGACGAAGATCTGCGGCCGGTCACGCAGCAGGTTGCGGGTGAGCTTTACATCACCGGCCCCGGTGTCGGGCTCGGTTACCTGAACAACCCGGGCCTGACCGCCGAACGCTTCGTCGAGCTGCGCCTGGCCGATGGCCGTACGTTGCGTGCCTACCGCACGGGTGATATTGCCAAGTGGACCACCCAAGGCATCGAGTTGTGCGGCCGACGTGACAACCAGGTGAAGATCCGCGGCTTTCGCGTAGAGCCTGAAGAGATCGAACACTGCCTGCGCGACAGCCAGCTGTTCGCCCAGGTGGCGGTCGTGATCGACGCCCAGCGCCGCGTGCTCGCATTCGCCACCCATGGGCAAGCCGCAGATGCCGAGCGGCAATTGCGCGAACACGCCGAGCAGCACCTGCCCGACTACATGCGCCCGATGTTCTATGAGGTGCTGGAGCAGATGCCCTACACCGCCAACGGCAAGGTGGATCGCCAGGCGCTGTCACAGCGACCACTGGCATTGCCACCAAGCCAGCGCGTGCAACCCGGGACCACCACCGAGCATCGCTTGCGTGACCTCTGGAGTGAATTGCTGGAGTTGCCTGTAGCGGACATCTGCATCCATGACAGCTTCTTCAACCTCGGTGGCCATTCGATCCTGCTGTCGCGGTTGCTGCTGGCAGTGCGTGAAGGCTTCGGCAAGGGCGTGGCGATCAATCGCTTCATCGAACAACCGACCCTGCAGCGGTTGGGTGCGTTGCTCGATGGTGACGACACGGCGCAACAGCACTCGCTGGAGCGCCTGGAGCAGGACGCCAACCGCGACCTCGACCTGCAGGTATTGCCAGTCGAGCGCCTGGGCGATGTGCACAAGGTGATCGTCACCGGCGCCAACAGCTTCCTCGGGGTGCACCTGGTTGAAGCCCTGCTGGATTGGGGGGCGACCGAGGTGGCCTGCCTGGTGCGCAGTGCCGAGGGTGTGGCTGCCGCCGAGCGCTTTGCCCGGTCGCTGCGTGACAACCGCATCACCCTCGACCTGTCGCGCATCAAGGTATACGAGGCCGACCTGCGCAAGCCGCGTCTGGGCCTGGCACAGGCCGACTACGACTACCTGGACGAAGGCTATGGCGCCCTGCTGCACAACGCCGCGCAGGTCAACCATGTGCTCGACTATCAGGTACTGGCCGCCGACAACATCGAGCCGTTGTTCGAGTGCCTGCGCCTGTGCGAGGGCCGGCGCAAGAAGATCTTCAACTTCGTCTCCACCCTCTCCGCCTGCAGTGCCGTGGACAGCCAGGGCCAGGTACTGGAGGACGACCCGGCCAGCACCCCGCCAATCTACATCCGCAACGGCTACAACCTGAGCAAGTGGATCGGTGAACGCATTCTCAGCCGCGCCCGCGCGCAGGGGGTATGGGTCAACCTGTTCCGCCCGGGGAACATCACCTTCGACAGCCGTACCGGCGCCTGCCAGCCCCAGCGCAATCGTCTGATGCTGATGCTCAAGGGTTCGCTGCAACTGGGGCAGGTACCTGGCCTGGAGATCGACTTCGACCTGATGCCGGTGGACTTCCTCTCGCGCTTCATTGCTTTCCACAGCAGCCGCCACCAGGCCGGGCAATGCGTGTTCAACCTGCACAACCCCGAGCCTTTGCGCTGGCGCGACTACCTGGCCTCGTTCCGTGAACAGGGCCATGCCTTCGAGCTGGTCAGCGTCGAGCAGTGGCAGCGCCAGTTGCGCCGGGTCGACCGCAACAACGCGCTGTATGACGTCCTGGGCTTCTACCTGGACGGTTTCGAGGAAGACATCGGTGACATCTCCGGGATCGCCCACGCCAACGCCCGTGACGGGGTACGGCGCATGGGCGCCCATTACCCCAGCAAGAACCCCGAGCTGCTGCGCCGCGGCTGCCGTTATTTGGCCGACATCGGCTTCATCTGACCCCTTTCTACACAACAGGAGCAACACAGCATGCAAGCACTCAAACCCGATACCCTGATCCGCAACCCTGAAGGGTGCGAGGTGGTTTCCAGCGTGGAAATCGCCGCGTCCGCTACCGCCGTTTGGAACATCGTCGGCAACTTCGCCGGGTTCCCGGTGTTCATCCCCGCGCTCGCGCACATCGACATGACCGGCAGCGGTGTACGTTCGGTACGCAAGAAGCTGTTCAAAGATGGCAACGTGGTCATCGAGCAGCTCAACTCACGCGACGAGCAAGCCATGCACATGACCTGGAGCCTGATCTACACCAGCCTGAACATCGGCAACCTGTGGGCGGCGATGGAGGTGCGAGTGATCGATGCCAACCGCAGCCGCGTGACCTGGACCATTCAGGCCGAACCTTGGGAGGGTGGCCCCGAGGCGCTGCCGGGCTTCCAGGTGTTTCTCCAAGGGTTTGCCGATGAGGCGATGGGGAATGTGAAGAACCTGCTGAGCTGATCTACCCGCAACAAAAAAGCCGCTCCCCTTGGAGCGGCTTTTTTGTGCCTGCTGGAAACGTGTAGGAGCGGCTTTAGCCGCGATGCGGACAACGCGGTGCCTGGCACCCGCTTCGCGGGTGATCGCGGCTAAAGCCGCTCCTACAGAGGTCGTGCCCAGTCAATGGGTTACGGCATCTACGGATCGGAAAAGACAAAGCCCCTGACCGCATCGCGATCAGGGGCTTCGGAATTGAATCTTGACGATGACCTACTTTATGCCTGCAGGAAATTGCCCAGCCTCTAGGACTGCACTCAGAGTTCTCTGTAGGAGCGGCTTTAGCCGCGATGCGGACAACGCGGTGCCTGGCACCCGCTTCGCGGGTGATCGCGGCTAAAGCCGCTCCTACAGAGGTCGTGCCCAGTCAATGGGTTACGGCATTTACGGGCCGTAAAAGACAAAGCCCCTGATCGCTTTGCGATCAGGGGCTTCGGAAT